>JBMCUO010000001.1:0-68666 GCA_048622455.1 Candidatus Saliniplasma sp.
ATTTAATGCTTTGGTTAATTTGTTTTTATCAAACTGAAACGATACCTTTATCGGTGATTTTACATTTGGTCGATATGCGTTCAGCCATAGATCGATGTTTCATCAAAGTGCACTTTCGAATATGTGGTCCAAGGTCTTCTAACTTGAGGATGGTTTTAGCGTTATGATATAATATGTGTCCTCCTAACGGTTTTGTTGTATCATCCCCTCCATAGACCTGGGTTGTTATAATAACGGGTATATCTGTTTTCCTAGCCACTTTCATAAGTTTGATAAGCATACGACCCAGCCTAGCTGAAGTCTTCTGATGCTCTCCATCGTTCAATAGAGTTCTATAAAATATGGTCATGCTGTCAACTATCACTGTACCGACATCCATATCCTCTCTTAAACACAGATTAACTACGTTGTTCAATTTCTCTTCCTGCTCTTGGAACGAACAGGCTCTAAAAATCAAGGTATTGTTCATAACCTTTTCATACTGGTCTGTAGATATCTGTTTGAGCCGTTCCATAGAAACACCCTCCGTATCTAGGTAGGCCACTTTTTTACCCTCTAAAGCCACGTTTTTTGCTATCTGGAGGCAGAGATTAGTTTTACCGCTCCCACCGCCTCCATAGAGCTCTGTGATAGTTCCTGATTCTATTCCTCCGTCGAGTAGTTCATCGATGGCATCACAACCGGTTGAAATCTGCATGTTTTTCAGAGTTATATACCACATATTATGTTTTATGGTGGAATTTCGGGTCAACTTTAAGTGACGGGTAAATTTTATTTGCAAGTAGAAAGTAGGGAAGCGGTAATAAGTGTCTTCTCATTTTCTAAATGCGAGGGTAGCCAAGCATGGCCAAAGGCGCAGGACTTAAGATCCTGTCCCACAGGGGTCCGAGGGTTCAAATCCCTTCCCTCGCATTCAATTATTCTTTTTTAGCAGGGTGAAAAAATGACTGAAAGGAGGAGCGAGCGCCAGCGAGTTCCTACGCTTATTTTTTGATGAAAAACTGCACTAAAACCGTGTGAGGCTATCTTAGAAAGCCCTTAAACAAGGTAAAATCCGCTTTCAGGACATCCTTCTAGCGAGGATATACAATAAGCCCCGACACATACAGCAGGATGGTATTATTCTTTAACTGAAATTGAAATTGGGTTCGACGAGTTTGCCTGAGAACGTGCGGGAAATACATAGACAAGATGAAGGAGAGTGTCCATTTTACTTCACTCTGTTATCTAAAACAAAAATTTTATTATCTTTTAATGTATAATATACAGATATATGGCAATAAAGAAATCGAAAATCCTCGTCCTCTTGACAGTGTCAATACTTTTTCTGGTGATGGGTGTAGCACTTACTAGCAACTTGGTTAATGGTGAGACGGAAACAGAGACTATCTTACCTCCTAAGGAACCATTACCTGAAGATAAAGCCAAAAATGTCGGCAACGACAGGGTAAATGTGAATCTTAGCGTTCTAGTTGAACATGAAGCTGAAAATAAAATGGACGTTGAATTCTACGATGCATCAGATGATAGTTTGATAGGCATTGATGAGGATGTAGAGAGCGGTGAGCGAGCCAATACAACATGGGAAGAACTTGCCAATGCAGCTAAATACGAATGGTATGCCGTTGCGGATGACGGCGAAGAGAATGCTCGTTCCGCTATATGGAGATTTCTCACGTGGGGGGAGTTAGAAGAATCTACTGTATCAACTGGTGGGGCCGATAATATCACAGATAATTCGGCTACATTGCATGGTACTCTTGAACGTATAGGTACAACTTTTGAGGTCGATGTACACTTTGAGTGGAGAAAAACTGGAGATGAAACGTGGAACGAAACTCCAGAGCAGACATTGAACTCAACAGGAGGATTCAATCATGAATTAACGGATCTCGAGCCTGAAACTGAGTATGAATTTAGATGTGTAAGTAATCATCGTCAAACTTGTAGTATCTTAACATTTACAACGGAATCGGAAGTCGAAGAAGATGAAAGTATACCAGGATTCACATCGCTACCTCTAGTAGTAGCTTCCATCATAGCTGTGGCTGTCTACTATAAGAAAGGTAAAAAGCAGTGAGTAGTTTAGCTCCAATAGTAGACAACGAGCGATGAATAATCATTTCATCCTTTCTTTTTCAACATCAAGATTTCTCAACCTATTCTTTATGTCAAACATCTCTCAAAAAACCCCTGTAGAAAGAATCACATAGATAGAAACGTAGAACGGAGTCGGGTTAAGGGTACACGCAACATTCAACGCATGATTCACCCTCAAATCTCGTGCTTATTTGCAGATATAAAAAATAGGAGTAAAGATGAGAAAATATAGATTTAGTTTCAACGGGACAGTATCATACACAATTATAACGGGCGTTAAATCCGTATGACAAATTATTTAATTGGTTAAATCGATATAGGTTTATCATATTGCCTTGCCTGTAAGATCGGCAGCATAGAGGGAGTGGATTAAGATTACATCAAAAGAAAGCCTGACTTTGGTCGTAGTTATTTTGATAGTTGCTAGTATTTTTACCGCTGCAGTTGGCTCTGTGGCGAGTTTGGATGAGAGTGAAAGAGTTACTGTTGAAGATGAAAGCATAAGTGCAGATGATCCTATAGAGATTTATGACTGGCATGACCTCGATAATGTTAGGAACAACTTGAGTGCCGACTATGTTTTGATGAACGATTTAGATGAGGATACTGAAGGTTACATGGATTACAATGACCCAGATACTGAAGGATGGGAGCCGATAGGCGATTGTGATGATGAAGATGTAGAGTTCAATGGAACTTTTGACGGAAATGGATATGAGATAAGAGACCTATACATTGACAGATCCGGTGAAGATTTTCTAGGTCTTTTTGGATGGTCTGAAGGAAAACTCGTAAACATCAGCCTTGTCAATACAAACGTGAGCGGAGACAGTTATGTAGGCGGGCTCGTGGGATTGAACGTTGGCACGGTGTCGAACTCGTATGCTACAGGGAACGTGAGGGGAAAAGAGCAAGTAGGCGGACTCGTCGGAGGGATCTCCCACGGACGGAGCCACCATGATAGCATTGTTGAGGATTCATATGCAACAGGAGATGTGAGCGGAGAAGAATATATTGGCGGGCTAGTAGGAAAGAACAGTGGTACGTTGAGCGATTCTTATTCAACGGGAAATGTGATCGGAGAAAGATATGTTGGTGGACTCGTTGGTAGTACATTGGACGGATCGACAAATGTTGAAAATTCTCATTACAATATAGATGAAGTTTTGATCAACGGCGAACATAGAGTAACTCTAAGTGGCCTTTTCGATAAACAGTATCAAGATTGGATGGAGGATAAGGAATTGGATATAGAGGATTATAGTGATTCTCTAGAACCTGCAGGAGAATACTATGAGATAAGTGATGTCCAGGGTATTCGAGACCTTTTGGGTTTCGCAAGGGAGGATAAATATAAATTCCGTCTTGTTGATGATTTAGACTTATCAGGTGAACAAGATCTGTACATTCCTTATTTTGGAGCAGAGTTCGAGGGTAATGGTTATACAATATCTAACCTCGAACTAGATTTGCCTTTTGTAGCTTTTATAGGTTTGTTTGGATGCAATGATGGAGGACTAGTTAGAGATATTGAATTAGTAAATATTAATATGACCGGATACTTTTTTGTAGGCGGACTCGTCGGATACAACTTTGGCACGGTGGAAAACTCGCACGCTACTGGAAACGTGAGCGGGGGAGATTATGTAGGTGGACTCGTCGGATCGAACGAAGGCACGGTCAGCAACTCGTATGCTACTGGAAACGTGAAAGGATCTGGTAATGTAGGCGGGCTAGTAGGACTTAACCGGGATATCGTTAAAAACTCTTACGCTACAGGAGATGTGAGCGGAGATAGGCAGGTAAGCGGACTCGTCGGATACAACTCTGGCACGAGCACGGTGTCAAACTCGTATGCTACCGGAGACGTGGACGGGGAAACGAATATAGGCGGGCTCGTGGGGGTCAACGATGGAAGCACGGTCAATAACTCGTATGCTACGGGGAACGTGAGCGGAGGCGGAAATGTAGGCGGGCTTGTGGGGGTCAACGATGAAGGGACATTTACTGAAGGAACGGTGGAGAACTCGTATGCTACAGGGAACGTGAGGGGAAAAGAGCAAGTAGGCGGACTCGTCGGATACAACTTTGGCACGGTTGAGAACTCCTTTTGGGATATAGAGACCTCAGGAATCGAAGATAGCGATGGAGGAACCGGTCTTACCACGGATGAGATGATTCAAAAGGAGACCTTCACCGACGCAGACTGGGATTTCGATGGGAACTGGGACATTCTCGAGGGAGAAACCTATCCTTTCCTTCAGTGGCAGGAAGAAGATACCTATCCCTATCAGGAAGAACCAGGAGAGGATGAAGACGACGGTATCCCAGGATTCACTACGGCGCTCTTGTTACTGGCTTCCATCATCGCTGTAGCTATCTACCAGAAAAAGAGTAGGAAGTGATGATAAGTTTAAATTCAACCGTAGAAATAAGAGATAAAAAACCATTTCATCCTTTCTTTCTTAATAGAAATTTTGTATACAAAACGGCGTTAGTTTCCCTTCCCTCGCATTCAATTAATTCACGAAATAGATAGCAAAAATAATTTGTAGAATAGAAAATTATCTGATCATATGACGAAGAGATTGAAAGGAAAGAAGGCTCTGATAACTGGTGCTTCTAGGGGGATAGGAAGAGCTATAGCAAAGAAGTTTTCTGAAAAAGGGGCGTATATAGGGATAAATTATCACTCCAGCGATGAAAAAGCGAAAAATGTTTTAGATTTCATAAAAAAGAATTCGGAAGCAGTTCTGCTCAAAGGAGATGTAAGTGATAAAAACGATTGTAAACGCATTGTCGCAGAGTTTGTTGAAGAATTCGGTGGATTGGATATACTGGTGAATAATGCTGGAATTCTGGAGAAGAAAAATTTAGAAGAGTCCACTGTGGATATTTTCGACAAGACGATGGGGGTTAATGTAAGAGGACCGTTCATGCTTTCTAAATATTCTATAAGGTATCTGAAGGATTCAAGGTCAGGCAGGATAATAAACATGTCTTCCCATTGGGCCTTTAGAGGTTCAGACCAAGCCACATCTTACGTTGTGAGTAAAGCGGCACTTCTTGGACTGACTAGGGCATTGGCACTCGAATTGGGTCCTAAGGGAATCACGGTGAACGGGATAGCTCCCGGAACGATAGAAACTGATATGATAGAATCCCGCTATTCGGAAGAAGAGAAAAGGGAGCGAGCTGAAAACATTCCCGTCAGGAGATTGGGAAAACCGGAGGATATTGCAGGTACGGCTCTATTCTTAGCTTCGGAAGAAGGAAGTTATGTAAATGGGGAAGTTATCGGAGTCAATGGCGGCATAACCATTCATTAATCGATGTTTAAGATACATCCCATCTTCTTAAAGTGATTTTAGAAGTTATTCTGCTTCTAAGATCGATGGGAAATCCAAAGTTATTTAAAAGGAATTTAGTTACATCTGATATCATGTGTCTCTTCTCTTAGAATTATATCGCCGATGATTCAAAATCGAAATAACTATAGCTAAAAGTAGTAACAAAAACCACCAAGGGTTGATCGATGAGTACTCATCTCTGACGGTAATACTTATCTTTTCCTCATTCACGGATACATCATACTCTCCTGGTTCATTAATAGTGTGGATATGTGTAACGGTCACTGTTTCACCCCCATCTACGGTCACTGTTTCAGAACCGATATGTTCGCTATCTAAATAGAAATTGACAGTGTATTCTCCAGTTTCATCACCTATGTTAGTTACGTCTATCGTCAATTTGAACTCATTACCAGGTTCGATTATTGATGTGTCTACACGTAAATTAGAGACTTCGAACTCCGCAGGAGTAGTTACCGATATCACAGAGAAATCGTAGGATCTCTCAATCTCACCTATAGTTACAATTGCGGTATATTCATCTGCCTCATCTATATCATTCCAAGTATATTGTGAAGTACCTTCCGAGAATGTTAATACTTCTGTTTCAGTGTCTCCGCCTAGTTTCATGGTTACGGGATACTCTCTTTCTAGAACATTACCGTACTCATCCTGGACATCAGATATTTCGATTACTGGACTATCTCCTACGTTGATATCATCCACAGAAACTACAAAATCATGGATATCCGCCATTTCCACCGTTAAGACTACAGTTCCTGATGAAACCTCCTCATATGTAGCTGTAATAAGATATTCTCCTACTGTTGTAACCTCAAACAGTCCTTCCTCCGTATTCTCCCATTCGAAGTCTGAATCCACATCTGTTATCAAATTGCCGTAGACGTCGTAGGCTACCGCACCAAATTCGATGATCTCTCCCGCTGTGATAGTTATGTTTTCTGTTGGGTCTATCTCCACAGTATCTACAACCGAAGGTTCGACTTTTACACCAACCATCTCTGATGTCACATTCCCATAAATTGCAGAAACTTCATAGATGCCAGCTGTTGTCTGCTCGAATAATCCATTTTCTGTGGTATTCCTCCAGATGAAATCTGTATCTGTTTCCGTTACCAAGTTACCATAGTCGTCATAGGCTGCTGCACTAAATTCGATGGACTCTCCTGCTGTGACGGTCGTGTTTCCAGTTGATCCTATCTCTACCATCCCGACTTCACCTGGCTCAACGGTCACCACAATTTCCTTGGATCTGATCCCTCCATGTGTCGCAGTAACTACATAATCCCCAGTTATGGTTTTTTGGAACACCCCCGGATCAGTCGTATTCTCCCAACTAAAATCCTCCGGAGTCCGTGTTATTATGTTTCCAAATTCATCGAATGCATATGCTGAGAATCGTAACGTTTCACCTGCAGAAATGTTTTGTTCCTTTGATGGCTCAATGATCACTTCGTGAACCTTTGAAGGTAGGACTTTCAATTTGGTAGTATTCTCTACCCCATCATGAACCGCTGTTATGGACCAATTTCCTTGAAATTCCGACAGATATATGTTATCATCCCAACTACCACCTGCCTCTTCATCTATCGACCAATCTACTGCGAAAGTGATATCTCCTATTTCCTCTCTGCTCCCCTCATACCCTTTAGCGGTGAATTGCTGCTCGTTTCCAGCTGTGATAGTCGTATCTCTTGGAGATATAACGATCTCGTCCACCTCATAATCTACGATAAAGGTGACGTTGTTTGTATCTACATTACCATTTCCGTCAAAAGCTCTAACTTCAACTGTATATTCTCCGTTAGATAAATTCTCAAAGGTGTGTTCTGTTTGAGTCCCCACATCCTCCCATCCCTCGTTCATCTTCAAAGAAAAATTTAAGGCGTCACTGAACCTGTACATAGCTGTCCAACTGACTTTAACAAAACTTTTCGAAATAGCCACTCCCTCAACAGGCTCATCTATCCTTACATGCGGTGTTGGAACAGGTTCCATCAGTGGATAATAATCAGTAAAAGAATCTCCCTCGTAAATGGAATCCACTACGCCATCGCTTCCTGATATGTTCTGAGACTCGTTATGATATTCATCGACACCGTCATGGTCTGACCAATAATTTCCGCCTGAGGGATACCCATCATCCCATCGATTAGTACCATCATCATAGGCCTGGTGCTCATTTTCAATGAAATTGTTATGGTACACGGTATTGTTTCTTGAATCTTGAAGATAGATCCCGTAATCTTCATTAGATGTAAATGAATTTTTTCTGATCTCATTTTCTTCGGAATCCCATGCATATAATGCACGGTCTATATTGAATTCGATATCATTACTACCTATAATGTTATCATCTGATCTAGATAAATAGATACCATATAGCTCACTGTGAGTGATTTTGTTGTCCCGCAGTGTGTTACCGCGAGCCGAGACATATACGCCGTGACCTGCATTGTTCGTTATATTATTAGAAAGAATGGAATTAAAATGGGAAGCCCCGAACAACGAAACACCTCGAGTATTACCAAAAATATAATTTCCTTCCACTAGATTAGAACTAGAATGGTACAACTCGATTCCAAACTCTTCACTTTTAGATACTTCATTTTCTACTATCTCGTTGAACTCTGAATGATATAGATAGACCCCATTTCCATCATTGTACTCTAGAGTGTTATTGAATACTACATTATCCGTGGCTTCCTCTATATCTATACCTCTATCATTTTCATCTACGATATTATGACTGATCGTATTATTTCCGCTCTCTAAAATACTGATACCTTGGCTGTTATCCTTGATAAAGTTATGTTCTACGCTGTTTTCGTCACTCTCATCCCTCAGAAATATACCTTCCTGGATATTAGAATATACCTCGTTATGTATCAGTTCATTAGCCCCTGCCCCATCATATAGGTATATACCCTGTGCTTCGTTCAAGGTTACATCTAAATTATAGACCGTATTGTTGCTGGACCAGGAGATATAAAGGCCTACAAGATTACCGAGCAGGGTACCATTCGAGATTTCGGTGTGATTGGATTTCCGGAGATAAACACCGTTCTCGTTATTGTACTCTATACTATTATCATTTAACGAGTTATGATCCGCGGCTAATAAGTATATCCCTTTACCGCCATTCTGGGCTACGTGATTATCTACTAAACTATTCTGTTCGCTCTCTTGTAAAAACATACCGTCTCCATCGTTGTCAAAGATATTATTGGACTGGATTTTATTGTTCCTAGAATCACGTATATCCAACCCACTGTGACCAGTCCATGAAATCTCATTATCCATTATCTGGTTTCCATCAGAATTAATTAAAGAGATCCCGGTTCTACCACCGAAAACGATAATTGTTACATTTCTGGTAGCCTGCCATCCATCGATTTCAGCAGTGATCTCGAGTTCCACCTCCCCATATCCAGAAGGAGTCCATATACCCGTATAATACCCGTCTCCAGGTTCATCACTTCCAGACCCATCGTCTTCGAGGTTTAAAGGGTCCTCTCCAGAGCTGAATTTTACAGATACATCCGCTCCGTGAATGGGATGAACCCCGTCTGTTAAGGAGATAATGATCTCTGTTTCAGTGAGGATAGCGTGTTCCGACATATTAGTAGGACGATGCAGCCAAAATTGCGGGTCTTCGGGATCTTCCACCATACCCACGCCTTTAGATGCATTTATCCTGCCTTCAGTTAAGGTTACGCTGTTAAGGTTTTCTATATGATCTGTTGAAGAAAGTATGATATTTTTCAGGTTTGTATGGTCGTAAGAGCCGTTGTGAGAAGCTAAAAGAGCGGCTAAACCAGAAACATGAGGAGTAGCCATAGAGGTCCCGCTTAAAGATCTGTAATCATCGTTACGCCATGTACTGTATATCTGCACTCCTGGAGCAGCTACATGAACACTGTTCTCACCGTAATTAGAGAATGAGGCTAACTCATCGTCCTCATCAGTAGCTGCAACGGAGATGATGTTCGGAAGGTCATAACTAGCTGGATAAGTTGGTTCTAGGTCATTATTGGTTCCGTCATTACCTGCTGCAGCGATGCATAATATCTCATTATCTCTATGCTTTTCGATAAGGTCGTTTATCAAATCACTTTCTGAGCCGGTCCAACCCCAACTGTTGCTGGTAGCAACAATGTTCACCCCCTCTTTTCTTTTTTCTAAAACATATTCTAAGGAAGCAGCAGCATCACCTAAAGTCGATGAACCACTGTCATCGAAGATTTTCAAAGCCATCAAACTGACGTTCCAGTTAACTCCTGTTACGCCGATGCTGTTATTACCCACAGCCCCGATAGTACCTGCTACGTGAGTTCCGTGACCGTGGCCGTCCAAGGGATGATATGAATCATTTACTGCGTTATAACCATGATTGCCGTTTTCATCCTCCCACATATTGGCCGCTAAATCTTCATGATTATAGTCGATACCCGTATCTATGACCCCAACTACCACATCCTCACTACCAGTGGTACTATTCCATGCTCCCGAGGCACTTATTTTATCCATACCCCAAAGGGAATCGTATCTTGGATCGTTAGGATCTGTGGTCAATTCAGTATCACTCGCTAGTTCTATGTTATGATTCGGTTCCGCGTAAATAACTTCAGGCATATCTGAAAGTTTTTCGATAGCCTCTTGAACTTCGTCCTCACTCTCTAGTTCTATCTCAGCACCACCCACTGAGGGGAAAACTCGGACTGTTTTACCTTGAATTTTGTTCGACAAACGGTCAGCTTTATTATTTAATAAATTTCTAGCTTGTTCGAGTGATATATCTTTCTGAGGTATATCCATTTTGACTAGTAAGCTGTCAGGCGTATGTGATTCGTCTCGACTACGCCCTAAATTGTTTTCAACTTCCCCATCCACGTTCAAATAATTTTCATCTATTTTATTGCTCTTGGAATCATACAAACGGATACCATACCTGTTGTTAGAGACCTGATTAGAACTTACATTATTAAAATTTGAACTGCCGAGATACATACCATATCTTTGGTTTGTTATGCTGTTTTCAGTGATCTTACCATTTTTAGAATCGATAATTATGATGCCGTCGTTACTGCGTTGAACTAAATTCTTCTCGATAATGTATTCATCAGATGATTGCAGCATCAATCCGAACTCCGCATTGTCCGTTATGCTGTTACCGTACACCTCGTTCCAATGCGACCTCCTGATATAAACTCCATTCTCGCTGCCCTCTGAAACCGTATTATTGATGAATTGGGTGTGATCAGAGAGGAATACGTATACAGATTGCTCGTTATGAAGTAATGAATTATCCTTTAAGATACTACCTTCAGAATTGTATATGAATGCACCTCTAAAACTATCTGAGATATCGTTCGATACGAATCGATTTTCTGGGGATCTATCTATATGAATTCCGTTCCCATTCCTAACCATAGTATTATTTTCTATCAGATTACCCTTAGAATTCTGAGCTTCAAAGCCAGAATAGAAGTTATCTTCGAGTGAACTATTTAAAATGACATTATAATCCGAGAAACCTAGTAATATACCCACACTAGCATTATACAATTTCTGGTCATGAACCGTTATGCCGGTACTATTCGCTAAAATCACCTGTCCAGCATCCTCAGAGATTTCTTGGTTGGTCCTGTTACTCAAATAATATATCGGTGAACCGTTGACGGTATTCGTTAAATCTATATCATGAGTATTCCAATGTCGAAGGAACCTCCCCCGGATAACGAGACCACTTCGTTCTAAAGTATTGTTCTCGATAACGTTTTTGGACGACGACGATAAAGAGATACCTTCTTCACCGTTCCCCTTTAACAGATTATCTTCCAATCGATTTCTGTCTGATGATGATGAAACTATACCGATTGAATCGTTATCCGAGATATTATTATTTTTGACTAAAACTTCGTCGTTCTGGTAAATTCGTATTCCATTCATATTATTGATCGAAGTAGTGCCCATAATCTCATTTTTCTTCCCTGATCCCCATAACATGATGCCCCTGTACGTTTCGAAAACCGTGGTATTAACGATCTGGTTGTGATTAGAATCCCTCATATTTATGCCGTCATCACTTTCATAAAACACAGAATCTTCGATGATATTTTGGTCAGAACTTTCCAATCTGACCCCGTGGAAGACGTTGTTTCCAGAAGTGACATTATCTAAATGATTGCCATCTGAAAAGGCAAACTGGATACCCGTGCAGACTTCGCTTATGTTCTGGTCCTTTATGGTGATGCTGCTGGAGTTCGCCAGTATTATCTGCCCAGCCGGTGAAGTTATCTCCTGTCCTACCTCATCTCTTAGATAATACAATGGAAGGCCATTAACAGTGTTAGTTTCTTCTATAAGATGAGTGTTCCAGTATTCTACGGAACTCCCCTCTAGATACACTCCCTGATTCTCCATGATATTATCTTCTAGTGAATTTTCTTTTGAATTCGAAAGTATTATCCCAAAACGATGGTTGTTCAAAACTGAATTATTTTTTACTGCGACCTCATCTGAGTGATGGATATCGACAGCGTTTTGATTCGATTCGAAAGTGTTGTTGATAAGGTTATTGAATGGTGACTGGGTAAGTATTATGCCTCCAGAATTTCCAGAGATGTTGTTGTCTACAAAATTGTTTTCTTCTGAATCCTGAAGTGATATACCCTCTCTATTATCCCTAAACGTACAGTTCTTGATGGTGTTAGAATCGGATTTATCAAAAGATATACCGAATCGGGAGTTACTGTTGAATAGACTGTCAGTTATTGTATTATTTTTCGAATAGGCGAAAAATAAACCTGTGCTTCCAAGACTGACGTCGATCCCATGGATCTGAATATCCGTGGTATTCACTAATATTACCTGACCCGCCGGTTCAGTGATGTTCCCACCCACTTGGTTTTTCACATAGTGAACCGGGTCCCTGTTCACTTCATTCGATGATTCGATCTCGTGTGTGTTCCAGTGATCTAATGCACTACCTTGTATGAAGATACCACAGTTATGCATAGAGTTATCCAAAACAACATTGTAATTAGATGTATCAAGAACTATACCTCCTTTAGATGCGTCAGCGATAGTATTGTTGAACACTTGATTCTGTGAAGACGATGATATCTTAATACCATGCTGCCCGTTTAAGAATTCATTTGTATCGATAATATTGCTATCAGACTCATATAATATCAAGCCTTCTGAATTATCCAGGACCTCATTTGAAAATATGTTGTTCTCTCGAGTATCATCGTCCAAAGCTATACCTATTCCGTTGTTCTCGACTCGATTAGTGGATAGATTATTATCATATCCTCCAGAAACATATATTCCCTTACCATTATCCCATATCGAATTATTTTCGATATCTATGTTCGTACTCCCTCCAACCAATGATCCTCCTTCAAAATTATCGAATATATCATTATTTTCAATAAGGTTCTGAGACGAATCCCTTATAAGGATTCCAAAACTATTTTCAGAAAATGTATTATTTACTATATTTCCGTTATTGGTATTATCGAGCACAAGACCACCCCCTGTAGATCGTGTTGCATTGAATATATAACAATCTTCTAGAAAGAAATGATCTGTAACATTGCCCATGAATATACCGGAGTCATGTCCCCGACCGTCGACAGCTAGTCCCCCAATTATGTAAGGGTCATCCTCCGTACCATCACCTGACCATCCTTCGGACTCTACATAGTCAGCCAGCTCTGTATCGCTGTTGATAACTATCCTGGGATGATCCTCATAATCAGCAGATATCGTAGCTGAAGTATCGGTAGAGTTAGAGGGATGTGGATTTATCGATGATTCTTTAATATCCATATCCATATCTGAGTGTTCATCCCTTGGAGAAGGTCTCATGAACTCCTCAACTGAGTTTTCATAGTACCTCCAGTATGGTTTTTCTTCACCTTCACCTTCCCCATTCATCCTTTGTAAAAGATCTCGACTAGAAGGGTCAAATCCAGTATCCCTTTCTTCATCCGAGGACATATCTAAGTTCATTTCATCCTCGATGTCAACTCTACCATGAAATAAAGAGATAATAGACGAGTTAAATAATAAGGAGATTATAGCTATAACACAGAGAATATCGGTCTTATCCATGGTCTTTTACTCTCAACATATGCTATTAAAACATATAAGACTTATAATTTTTCATCAAATAACGATTTTGGGACAAAAGATGTATATGTAAACGGTATATGATGCCAGTAGGAGATATACATGAACCTCAACAGCATGTTCGAACCAGAAAGTGTAGCGGTGATAGGGGCTTCCAATAAAGAGGGGAAGGTCGGAAACGCAATAATGAAATCTATGAAAAGAAAATATAAAGGAGATGTTTACCCTATCAATCTCAATGAAAGTAAGGTATTGGGATTAGAGGCATATGAGTCTGTAATGAAAGTAGAGGGTAATATCGACCTGGCTATGATAGCAATACCTGCTGAATTCGTACCCCAGGCTGTTAGGAAGTGTGGTGAAAAGGGTATCGAAAACGTTATCATCGTGACTGCTGGTTTCAGAGAAGCCGGTCGGGTAGAACTTGAAGAGGAAGTCGTAGAGATAGCTAAGGAACATGGAGTTAGATTCATCGGTCCTAACTGTTTGGGCATCTACAATTCTAAAAATGATCTCGATACGATCTTTAATCCACCTGAAAGACAAGCGCGTCCAAAAAAAGGTTCGGTCGCATTTTTATCCCAGAGTGGTGCGTTTGGAGCGGCTATGCTAGATTGGTTCTCGGAGAGCGATATAGGTATCAGTAAGTTCGTGAGCTACGGGAATAGAGCGGGTCTAGATGAAGCTGATTTTATTGAATATCTAAACGAAGATGAGGAAACCAATGTTATAACATATTATATCGAAGGACTCAAGGACGGAAGGAAGTTCATGAAAGCCGCTGAGAAGTGCAGTAAGCCCATAGTTGCTTTGAAATCCGGACGTACTAGTGCGGGTTCAAACGCTGCAGCGTCCCATACAGCATCCCTAGCAGGAAACGATGAGGTGTATGATGCCGCCTTCGACCAGTCAGGAATATTGCGGGTTAAAACTGTTAGAGAGATGGTCGTCGTACTGAGGACTCTAACAACACAACCCCCTGCAAAAGGAAATAAGATAGCCATAGTTACCAACGGAGGAGGAGTCGGCGTGATGTGTGCTGACTCTCTGGCTTGGAACGACCTTGAATTGACTGACTTTACTAAAAAAACATGTGACCGATTCAAAAAGGCGGTAGAAGAAGGGATTATCCCCGAGCATTCATCCCTTAACAATCCCATAGATATCGTGGGAGACGCGCCCTCAGAGAGATATGAAGCAGCTATGGAGATCGTCCTTGAAGATGAAAACGTAGACGCTCTTATCGTGGCATTCCTTTTCCAATCTCCGGCTATCGAGGAGGACATAGTTTCGAAAACTGCAGGGATGAAAAAGTACGGCAAACCCATCGTTGCAATCGCCCCGGGTGGTGAGTACACCCATAAGATGGGAAAAAAGATCGAAGACCAGGGCATACCAGTATATGAAACTCCTGAGGAAGGAGTTGAAGCGATCAGGGGGGTAGTAGAATTTGGAGACATATCAATTTCTAAAAATGGTACATGTGAATGATCATACACCTTTTTTATCGCCCCATATCAATTTATGGAGCTGAGGTATTACTCTAACATCTAAACCGTCCTCGATTACCCATTCCGCTAAATTCTTTAGATCCACACCGTGAACCGGCTGGAAAACGATCTCTGACTGGGGTTTTAATCTATCTATTGTATTTTTTGCGAAAATGTAGTCCTGACTGTCAGCTATCACGAATTTAAGAACGTCGCTAGGTCTTAAAAATTCAATATTTTCTTCCCTCATGTATTCGCACATACCAGAGGAAGGAGTTTTGTAGTCCATTGAGATGTGCAAATCCATTTTTGAGAGATCTTTGATATCTTTAGAACCGTTGGTTTCTATTGATAAGTCATATTGATTTGTGAGTTCCTCTATTAGGGTGTTGATCTCATCTTGTATCAAAGGTTCACCACCTGTTAAACACACTCTTTGAACAGGATAATTGCTTATCTTTTTCATTATCTCATGAGTGGTGTATTCTTCTCCACCTTCCCAAGCGTACTCGGTATCGCACCATTCACATCTCAGATTGCATCCCGAAGTTCGGATGAATATGGTTGGTAAACCTATCTGTGTACCTTCCCCCTGAAGTGAATAAAATATCTCGACGATCTTCATATGAACTTAATTCCGATAACTGATAAATATAATCTTGCTTCCAAAAACCTTATTTTGATATGAGGTTTTTAGATTTTGATAAAATGAAAATAGGATTCGTGATCAACCCAATAGCAGGGATGGGCGGAAAAGTCGGCTTGAAGGGGACCGATGGAGTCTATGAAAAGGCCATAGAGTTGGGGGCTGAACCAGTCGCCCAAAAAAGGGCAGAAAAAGCGTTGGAGAAAATGGAGGAGGGGCACGAGTGGTATACGGCAGAAGGTATCATGGGAGAAGATTCGTTGAAAAAATTCTTCATGGAAGATGATGTCCGAGTTGTTTACGAATCTATAGATGATGAGATAGGTCACACCAAAGCAAACGACACCCATCGGGCTGTGAGAGAATTTTTAAAAGAAGAGATAGATCTGATCGTTTTCTGCGGAGGAGACGGTACAGCTAGAGACGTTTTCGAGGAAGTCGGTACAGAAATACCGATATTAGGTATCCCTGCAGGGGTAAAGATGCACAGTGGAGTTTTCGGTATAAATCCAGAGGCTAGCGCTCAGCTGTTCAATGATTTCATAGAGGGAGATGCAGATATCGGGACAGTAGAGATAATGGATCTAGATGAAGACAGATACAGAGAGGGGAATTGGGAGATCAAACTCCACGGAGAAGCACGGAGTATCTACGAGCCGCACTATATCCAGTTGGGTAAGCAAAGCTACCGCTCGGTAGCGGAAGACGAGATGAAATACGATATAGCGAGCTACATCATAGAGGAGATGGAGTATTACCCAGACCATATATTTGTATTGGGTCCGGGATCAACCACCGCTGAGATCCAGAAGATCTTAGATATAGATCATACTATATTAGGTGTAGATATATTAAAGAATAAAGAAATAGTCCAACTTGATGTGGCGGAGAAGGATATATTAAAAGCATCTGAAGATGTTGCTGGTATCAAGATAGTTGTTTCCATGATCGGTAATCAGGGTTTCTTCCTGGGACGTGGTAACCAGCAGATTAGTCCCGAAGTAGTGAAAAAGGCTGGACTGAACAATATCTATATCTTATCGACTCCTACTAAATTAAAGAAGACACCTTACCTTAGGGCGGACACGGGTGATGATGAACTGGATAAAATGATCAGAGAAAAAGGGTACATGAAAGTCGTAAGAGCTTTCAGGGAGTACAGGCTCGTTAAAGTTCAAGTCTGACTTACCGATTTGTCACCTTTTCTTCTTACTTATCGGAAGAATTATCCCAACGATAACCAGAGCTACTGCACCGAACAGGAATGCAAAAGCTATCCCTTTTGTATCTGCTAGGTAACCGAGGATGGGTGCTATTATCATACCCACAACCGACCTCAGTAAGTTCTGACCGCTGAATAACGTAGCTCTAGTTTGAGAGTCCATCCGATCTCCGACGTATCCGATCACCATGGGTTTTCTCAAATTGTAAAGTGTATAGAAAAAGAAAAAAGCGATTATAGACACTTCTATCAGATTCCAATGAAGTGAAACGGCGACTATCAAAAATAAAGAGGCCATTATGAAATAAAGTATGTCTAGGGCTTTGCTCATATCCCCTATCTTCTCCATGAAGCTTGCAGATTTAATCGAAGAAGCAAAGCTGTTGATATATACGAAGAAATAGACGAACCCTACAAGTATCGCGGTCCTCTGCTGTTCATACTCGATAAACATCAGCAATGGAAGAGTGATCGCTAGAGATTCTATTATAGGTGAAAGGTAGTCTTTAGATATCTTGAAAAAGGAGTCGTAAACCGAGGCGTTGACCAACATCTTCCCAAGACCTGAATGCTTGTAAAGCTGTTTGAAACTGTTCTTCAGGTGATTCCATGTAGACACGATACTAGCACCTTCTGGTTCTCCGTCGAGTTCTTTTGGATATGTGAGCATCAGCATGAAAGCTAAAGTATATGGGATCAACGTAGCTAAGAAGATAACATTATAGTTCCCTACAAGATATACGATAGCACCAGCGATGACAGCAGATAAAGCTGACCCGAGCCTCGAGGCAGCCCTGGTCTTCCCGTAATACCGCACCCTCTGGTCTTCCATACCCTCATTATCTAGATACTGCATTATCATAGATTTGTGTGTACCGTGCCTCAGGGTTTCTCCCATTGCGAACAGGAACATGGCCGGGATGAATATCAAGATAGTTGAGTAGTAATAAAAGGCCGTGAAGGAAACCATGTAACAGAAAAACGCTGTAGCCATGGCTCTTCGTCTTCCTGTGAGATCAGCTACCACACCCGTTGGCAGTTCTAGAACTATCGTTGATATCTCTCTTATCGAGATCAATATACCGATCTCAGTAAAGCTGAGACCATTTGCTAAGAAGAAAAGGTACAAGAAGGGTTCGAAGAACTTAAGATTCTTTAAGAACCCGTATGAAGAGAATCTAAGAAGCATGACCTTTTTAGCGTCCCACATCGATCGGGATAATATATCTAAAATAAATAAATGTGTTGATTAAAACTCAACGTGGGATGTTGATGGTTTTCACTTCCTAAACCTATAAATTATGTTATTTTCTAAAAAAATTCCGATTCGATTTACGGGCTTCTTTATAAACGGGTACTGAAATAGTGTAGGGACTAAAACCACTATAGCTGCTGCAAGTAAGTACCCGGCTATGATATCTGTGATATAATGAAAACCTACGAAAACCCTAGAGTAGGCAGTGATAACTGAAGCTGTGGAAAATAAAATGAGGTAAGGCCAATGATGCTCTATTTCTTTGTAAGAACAGTATAATACATAAATACCGATGAAAACCGTGAAAGACATGGTAGCATGACCACTTGGGTAAGCGAAGCTAGACCTATAAAATAAAAAATAGCTTGGTCTTGTCCTGCCTATCAACAATTTCAATGAAGAGTAAGTGATTAATGATGCTGCTACCATGGATAGATATGTTATCATTTTATGGTAAGATCTTTCTCTGATGAAAAATATTATTCCAGTTGCGAAGGTAAGATATATTGGGATATCAGTATAGTCAAATAATATGGTCATATCCCTAGGGAGCGATTCTGAATAGTTGACCATAAAATGCAATATAGATACATCTACAGAGTTTGTGAAACCAAAAGACACAAGGCCGGTCAATATAGAAAATGAAATCATAAATGATAGGGCTAATACAAAATTTCTATATGCATATGATTTAGTAGAAGGACTTTTTTCCATCAACCGTTCAACATGAATTATTCATTTAAATCTTTACCTTTATTTCTACAGGAACGTTTATAACGATTATTGATATGAAAAACTATGGACATCGTGTTGAAAGAGATAACAATAGATGATATCGATGAGTACTCTAATATCCCTATAAAATTTGAAGTAGAGAAAATCTTCGATGTGAAACTCATCGATGATGGTTTAGGTGGCATCGAGTTGGTCGAAAAGAAACTTGATAAAAGTTATATCAAGGATTACGATAAGGATTCTGATTTAAGAAACTTAGAAGATGAATTCGAAATAACCAACTGGGGCTTCTTCTTGGCTTCTATAGATGAAAGGCCCGTGGGTGGAGTGATTATAGCTTATGATACGGAGGGCGTCAATATGCTTTCAGGTCGTGATGATCTAGCTGCCGTTTGGGATATCAGGGTCCGCCCCGAATTTAGAGGAAAAGGGGTCGTTCATAAGTTGTTCCAGAAAGCTGTTCAGTGGGCGAAGGAAAGACATTGTAAATTGTTAAAAGTGGAAACACAAAACATCAACATACCCGCCTGCAAGTTTTACGTTAAAGAGGGTTGTAGATTGGGTAATATCGATAGGTATGCATACAGTGAGGAAGAAAATTTATCCCACGAAACTATGTTGATATGGTATCTAGAATTAGAGTAGGATGGATATGAAAGATGAATACTTTGTAATTTCTGAAGGTGAGAACATAATTCTAAGAGATGGGGTAAGCTCGGATATAGAGCGGTATATCAATTGGTGGGATGAAGGAGAGTGGCAGAAGTACGATGCTCCCTGGGAGGTAAAAGATAAAGATATGTCTGAAAAGAAAAGAAGGAAATTGTTTAAAGAATTGTACATCAAAAACAAAAGATCCCCAAGGAAAAGAGCCTTGATATCAACTACGGACGGGACACCCATAGGATGGGTCAACAGATATCAAGATAGGAAGGACCTTGATTTTTGGTATATAGGTATAGATATCTGTGAAGATCAATATTTAGGGAAAGGGTTAGGAACGGAGGCGCTCGAACTATGGATCGATTATCTGTTTGAAAATTCCAATATACATAAGATAGCTCTGCGTACCTATTCTTTCAATATTAGGATGAAAAGAGTAGCAGAGAAGTTAGGATTTGTAGAAGAGGGTGTCGAGAGGGAGATCAAAAGATGGGAGGGAAGATACATCGACTTGGTGGATTACGGTCTTTTAAGGAGAGAGTGGAAAGGATAAAGTTAAAAATCGGTGACGATAATGATGAAGTGATATTGATGGCGAACCTCACTGCGATGCCGGGTTTATTTACAGTTCCATTTACTATTTTTACTATTATGTGTGGCATCGTCGTGTTGACCATAATAGTACTAGTCCTACTCATCGTTCTTCTTAAAGATGAAGTGTTCTCAACCACTAAAAAATGTCCCTACTGTATGAAAAGGATCCCAAAAGATGCTGTATGGTGTAAACACTGTAAAAGAGATTTGAGTTAGAGTGTTAAGAAGGTATACACTAATTAACTATGGATTTCGTAGCCGCATCCATCACCTATACCTACAGATCTGGTGGCGGTGGTGGAGTTTTTTGACTAGGACTTTGTCTTGACCTAGAAGGTGAACTGCTCTTGAGTTTTACTGCAGTACCGTACGCAAGAATCTCAGCCCCTCCTTTAGTGATCTGGGAGGTCATAAATCTTACGTTAACGACGGCATCCGCACCCATCCTTTGAGCATCTTGAACCATCCGGCCTATTGCTTCTTCTCTTGCATCGGTCATAAGGTCTGAGTACGCTTTGAGTTCCCCGCCGAATATATTTCTTATCCCCTGCGTAAAGTCTCTAACGACGTTTTTTGCCCTTACGGTATTCCCTCTTACGAGACCCAGGTTCTCTACTATCTCATCACCAGCTATATCTTCAGTGTTATATATTCGCATATGTAAAAATAATGATTGAGATTATTTAAAGTTTAGTCTTTTTAATAACTCAAATTCTGAGAGACATTAAGTATATAAAAACGGAGAAGTATCATATCTAAAAATCGAGGTATATCTATGAAAGACGCAACGATAAAGGAATTGGTAGAACGGCATGAAAAGTTAAGAAAAAATGGTATCAATCTTGTCGCCTCCGAGAACCGGGTTTCTGATGACGTGAAGAATGCATTATCATCGGACTTAGTAGGGAGATATCACTCGGATTATTATGGAGGGACAGAACCCGCTAGAGATATCTTGGATAGAACTGAAGGGTTAGCAAAGAAATTGTTCGGTGTGAAACACGCCTTGATAAAACTCCTATCGGGTAATTTATGTGACCTCAACGTTCTATTTTCCTTCACCGACCCGGGAGATCAGATAGCCATGATGGATTATGTGAACGGGGGGTACCCATTAGGTCTGGAAAAGTTCGATAGGAAAAGAGTGTCTCTTCCAGTTAAAAAGGGAACTTATGAGATCGACGTTGAGGAGGCAGGAAAAGTATATAGAAAAAATGATGTGAAACTGACTATATTAGGCTCTTCTTACATACCCTTCCCACACCCTGTGAAAGAGATAAAAGGATTTGCTGAAAAGCACTGTGAAGAACATGTTTTAGTGTTCGATGGATCCCACGTTCTAGGCCTTATCGCTACCGGTGCCTTTCAGGACCCTATCGGAGAAGGGGCAGACGTTTTGATAGGGAGTACCCATAAATCGTTTTACGGGCCCCAGGGTGGGATCATATTGACAGATTCTGACGAGTACGTTGAAATTATGCGTAGATACATAGAGATCGACCTGGAAACGGGGATAGGTCTCATAGATAATCCCCACGCCAACAGGATAGCTGCACTTGGTGCTGCTGTAGAAGAGATGTTGAAAGATCACGGATATGGTGAACGGATTGTCGAGAACGCTAAAGAACTGGCTGGAGCGTTAGAGGAATCGGGAGTCCCCATGAGATTTTCTCAGAAAGGATACACAGAGTCGCACCAGATTTTCTTGGATATGGATGAACAAGAGACTATGAAGTTCTGCAAGAGATTAGAAAAGGAGAATATATTCATAGATATATCTGGAAGGATCGGTTTAGCTGAAGTCACACATATAGGACTCGAACCAAAAGATATGCATCCGATAGCTGAGAAAATATCAGATATTTATAAAAAGATTTAATATGAGAGAACTATACGGATTTGCAGGTATATAATATGGATAAAAACGCAGCTATTCCGGAAGATGTAGACTCAGTGGCTTTGAAGTTCCTCGACTTGCAGGGTAGGATCAGGGAAATTCGTATAATACCAGACATGCTGGACATCATCCTTGAAGATGGTATGAGCTTTGACTCATCTAATGTGGGTTTTACAGACGTTTCAGAAAGCGACATGGTCGCTGTTCCCGATCCGGAAAGCTGTAGGATTTTAGAACTAGATAATGAGAAGATAGCTGTTTTTATATGTGAAATGCACTGGCCTGATGGAAAACTGTTCAAAGGTGATCCTCGGAATCTATTGAGAACAACATTAAATGAATTGAAAGAGCAGGGGATCGATGTAAGAGTAAAGCCAGAATATGAATTTCACCTTTTGGATAAAGAAACTATAAAACCTATAGATTCAGGCAGATATATCGACGGTAGGAGCGAATTTACTGAGATCGTAGGTAGATTGACAAGATTGGTAAGCAAGTTGGACATGAGAGTCGAGAAGATACATCATGAGGCAGGTGCTGGTCAGTACGAAATTGAACCTATGCCTTATGATGATACCTTAAAGGCCGCCGACGATTTTATTTTCGTAAAAGATCTAGTGAAAAGAGAGGCTGAGAAACTCGGAGCTATCGCTACTTTCATGCCTAAACCGGTCATGGGCGACGCTGGTAACGGTATGCACGTTCATCTATCTCTTATCAAAGACGGGGAGTATCTTTTTTCTCCTGAAGAATTGAACTCAGAGGCGAAAGGTTTTGTGGGTGGTTTACTTGAACATGCTAAAGCACTTTCAGCCGTCTGCTCCCCTACGGTGAATTCTTATAGAAGACTGATACCCGGTTACGAAGCCCCGGTCTATATCTCGTGGGGCGGAGAAAACAGAAGTGTTCTTGTCAGGATACCAGCTTATGGAAACAAGGAGGAATCAAAAGGCCGGGTAGAGTTCAGAGCCGGAGACGCTACAGCCAATATATACCTGATGTTGAATTCATTGATAAAAACTGGCATGGATGGTATGGAAAGAGGTTTGGATCCAGGAGAGGAGTTAAAAGAGGATCTTTTCGAACTCGACATGGATGAGATCTGTGAAAGGGATATCAAACTGCTGCCAGAAAGTCTCGAAGAAGCCCTTGACGAGCTGGAAAGGGATGAGGTAGTATCCGATTCGCTTGAAGAATCGTACGAACACTATCTAAGGTTGAAGAGAGAGGAGAGTCGTGACTTTAAAAGGACTGTAACGGATTGGGAATTAAATACATATTTGGAGTTCTAACGACCCTAAAATTAATATTCTTAGTTTACATCGTTATACTATGGTGGAAACTATTAAAGTTGAGGGGGAAAAGGATGAACACGATGTAAAGATATACACGTTGAGTACCTGTGGGTGGTGTAAAAAAACTAAGAAATTTTTGAAGGAACATGGAGTAGAGTACGAATATATCGATATCGATCTATTAGAGGGGGATGAGCGAAAGGAGGTCATGGAAGAGTTCAAAGAGTACAATCCAAAAAAGAACTGTCCTACTATCGTAGTTGACGAGGGTGAAACAGTCATCGTAGGATACATGGAAGATGAGATAAAGGAAGTGCTGTGTTGATGGATAAAGAGATGTTACAGTACGTGAAGAAGGACGCTGATGAGAACGGTTATTACGTGTGTCCGGATGAAGACCTCCTTGAAGATTTGATAAGCGGGTTGGTCGAAAACAAAAAAAGGTACGGCTATGCTAGTTGTCCCTGCAGGCAGGCTAGTGGGGTAAAACAGTACGATGTGGATATAATATGTCCATGCGAGTACAGAGATGCGGATGTTAACGAATACGGGATGTGCTACTGCGGACTTTTCGTTTCTGAAGAAGTAAGAGATGATCCATCTAAATTAGGACCGATCCCAGAGAGAAGACCTCAATCCATCATAGACGCTGGTCTCGAAGCAAAGGATCAGGGAGCTGAAGAATTTGTGGTCGATGAAAACGAAGATATTAAAGTCTGGAGATGTTCCGTTTGTGGTTATCTAGCGGCCAGGGAAGAACCTCCTCCTATTTGCCCTATCTGTAAAGCTAAAGCAGAACGATTCGTCGAATTCGAACTAGGTTGATTGAACTGGGTTGATCAAGGCTTACCCCTCGATTCTCCCCTTACTATACCGGAGGCCACTATGTGACTGATCCTTATGGGTTCGGGTATCCTACCTCTTATAGTGAATAGTTTGATGATCCTTTCCACTTTGGATATGTCAATACCTTCTACTTGGACAAAGATCGGTTTGTACTCTGTTTCGACCTTATATATCTTACCGGCGCTGATTTTTTCGTACTTGAACTCCCAATCTGACAGATGCTCTTTCATAGCTTCTTTGATACCTTCGAAATCAGGTTGATCCCTAGATATACTCACTGCAGGTATGCCTGTTTCTTCCCATAATCTTTTTAGATCAACAAGGTTAAAGCCCCCTAGTGCAGCACCATCTGTCATTATTATGAACGGTTGGTCAACGAATCTAGAGGTGTTTATCATGCTGAGGAGTTTATCAGTTGCATCTGTTCCATCGACCGTGACTTTTGTCGATAAAATTCCTTCAAGGTAGTTAGGTGCCCTGACTATACTCCCTACGACTAAAACATCCTCATCTTCGAATTCGAAAGGTGAATCGTCTATGCCCAATACCCTCATCTTCTGTTTCAAACAATCACCTTACAACAAAGAAAGGTCGCCGGTAATCTTATCCAATACATTATTAGGTCCGGGTCCTATACCAAGACATGTGACGGTCCCTGGTTCGACTTCCGTCAAACCTGCATCCCTCACAAGACAGGTGGTTAAACCTTCCTTTTCTGCCATCTCTTTTAAAAACTTCATATGTTCAATATCATCACATTTTACGACCACTTTTTTTTGACCCTCCTGGTACCACTTTCCAAAATAATTATCGTCGTCTCTGCTGTCCAAGGTACATTTGACCGCAGCGTGGGATACCTGAACAGCCAATTTTCCAGGTGATAATTTTAGGTCACGGGAAACCACCAATACCATCTTGTAATCAAAACTCATTTGATCACCTAATAGAGTTCCTCCGCTCTCATCTTCTCTAACTCTTTAAGCCTTTCATCGACCTCTTTAAGTTCCGTTTCAGCCCTTTCCTTCTTTTTCTCGTAATGCTTCCTGATACTCTTAGCCTGGGCTCTACTCTTCTTTTTGGCTTCCTTTATCTGGTATTTCAACTGCTGTCTTCTCCTTGCTAGTTTCTGCATCTCATGGAGTAGATCTTTTTCATCTTCGAACTCTATGTCCTCGGGGCCCGGTTCTGGAGGGGCGGGTTTTTCAAGTTTAGGGTGCAGCCATCCCATCCATTGATATGCACCCCTGTACCACCCTACCCAGAAGAATAAGATAGTGACCGAAATAAGCATCAACCAGATATTCGTTCCAACGAAATATCCCATCTCACCCGGTTCTACCGGTATAGAACCCAAAAAGAATCCATTTAAAATTGTAATCACTATACTCATCCCCATGCCCAGTGTTATCCTATACAGCATATCGAACTCTTTATCCAATTCTCCTTTCCTAGGGAATAGGGCGTTCACAAGCATAAAACCAGGTAGAAAGAATATGAACAGCGTAGCTACGAGGAGTCTGAGTATCATCTTTTCACTTATAACCAAGGTTTTTATAAAAAGTTTATTGAACTTGTTCAGTCGAACTCATCATAGATCTCTCCCAGTAATTCTTCTAAAATATCTTCCAAAGTGATGACTCCGTCAAACTTACCTTTCTCATCCACAACTATCGCCATGTGGATCCTGTTACGACGCATGATCTCAAAAACGTCAGTTATCTCGTCCTTGTTACTCACATAGAAAGGGTCTTCTCCTATAAAATCTCCTATCTGAGCCCCCGAAATAGACAAAAGGTCCTTGCTGTATAGTATTCCTATCACCTCATTGCTTTCGTGCTTTGTGACTGGTATCCTGGTGAAACCATGTTCTTTTATGAACTCTTTTCCCTCATCAACACTCAATTTTTCATCTATGACGAAGGTATCTTCCTTGGGTACTTTTACATCCTTTACTTTTACG
Source organism: Candidatus Saliniplasma sp. (assembly GCA_048622455.1). GTDB lineage: Archaea > Thermoplasmatota > Thermoplasmata > Halarchaeoplasmatales > Halarchaeoplasmataceae > Saliniplasma. The sequence goes on from JBMCUO010000001.1 coordinate 26,217, forward strand.
TCCCCAAACCAAAAAACCTGGTGAAGAATATCTTTCTCAATCTCTTTGATAACTCCTTCCCTTTCTAATATAGATGCGAGTTTTCTGACATCTGATTCGGTAACTTCGATATCCTCATCTTTTGTTTTCCCCCCGAAAAGGTCTATCAGAAAATCAGAGGTATTATCAAGAAGCAGTATCAATGGATTCAATATGATCGATAAATAATAAATCAACTTTGCATTGATGATGCTGAAGTGTTTATTGTTCTTGATTGCAAAGCCTTTAGGTGTTATCTCCCCAAAGATCAATAATACAATAGTAAGAATACCGACCGTTAGAGATACCCCCCAGCTACCTATAAGATCGTATGCCATGACCGTTGCTATAGCTGAAGCTGTCACATTGACGAGGTTATTGCCTATTAAAATGGTGATTATCGTTTTATCCATATCTGATTTTAGTTTGTAAATTATCTCCGCGTTCTTTTTATTATCCACTCTCATGTGTGCTAAATCCATTTTCGAGAGTGACGTTAGGGCGGTTTCAGAACCGGAAAAGCGTCCACTCAGGTAAACCAATACCGCCAATGATACCAGATAAATAATTAACATCCAATCCATTTTGTCTCACTCTTTTTCTACCGAGATGATTTCATTATATTATTATCTTTCACTTAGTAAGCGACTTAAACAATTTCTGCTTGTATGTAAATCTTTCAGTGGGTTCTTGGTTATGTGATACATATTTTTCATCAATATATCTTTCATCAAGTTTCCGTGATCTTATTGATCAATTTATCGATATCTTCAGATTCTATCGTAACATGGATACCACCAAGGGGTTGGTCTTCATCGGATAGATTTACCTTACGGTTACAGGACGCCTGTTTCGAAAGTGTAAATGAACATCTATCCCCAATTATTCTATCCTTGATATAACTGCGAACCGTATCCCTTATCCTCATATTCTGGATTATTTCGGCGAAGGTTTTCAAAGAAGTAGATTCACCTGTAATCTTTTTTTCATTAATTTCCCATATAGCTTCCGGGAAGATCTTATTTAGACAATCTATTATCCTGTCAGGGTTCTCAGTAGGATATACAGGGGTTCTGATCTTTACTTTAAATTCAATTTGTTCTGGATGCATCTCCATTGTTCGCATGCAGTAATAGATAAAATACTTTGTGATTTTAAAAGTTTTAGAGAAAATACTTTTAAATGTGAGTGGGTATAACGTATGCGTGAATAACTCGGGCTCATAGTCTAGTTGGTTATGATGTCGCCTTCACATGGCGGAGGTCGCCGGTTCGAATCCGGCTGAGCCCATTTTTTCACAAAAAATGGGCAGTTAGAATCTATGATTCTGACGAGCCCACTATACCCACTATAAAAGGGTATATTTTTAGTGGGGTAAGAGAATGCGCGAGTATTTTGTGTATGCCGACTTGAGGTAGATAAGATGAAAACCATAGGTTTGATAGGAGGTATGAGTTGGGAATCCACTCTAGAATATTATAGGATAGTGAATGAGGAAATGAAGAAAAAACTGGGAGAGGACCACTCTGGCGAACTGGCCATATATTCATTTGACTTTTATGACATCGTAAAACTCCAAGAAGAAGGAGATTGGAAAGTATTGGAAGATATGATGGTCAAAGCTGGAGAAGGACTCAAACATACTGGTGCTGACTTCCTGCTGATCTGTGCAAATACCATGAACAAGATGGCCGATAAAGTAGAACAAAGAGTTGGTTTACCTGTTATACACATCGGAGATGCCACCGCTGAAGTTATAAAAGAAAGGGGTATAGATACAGTTGGTCTGATCGGCACCAAGTACGTTATGGAGGAGGATTTTTACAGAAGACGGTTGAAAGAAAGACATGATATCGATGTATTGATTCCTGATAAAAGTAACAGGAACAAAGTCCACGAAATAATCTACAACGAGTTATGTAAAGGTGTAGTGAAAGAACCTTCGAAAAATAACCTTCTAGACATGATCGATGATCTGTTAGATAGAGGTGCGCAGGGTATAATCCTTGGATGTACTGAGATACCTTTGTATATCTCTGAAGAAGAAGTTGGAAGTCCCCTATTCAATACTACTAAGATCCACGCTGAAGCCGCTGTAGATTATGCATTAAAAGACTGATCGATCGAAGTGTATAACTTACGTAAGTATGCATACAAAACAGTTATATCCTAGTAAACCAAATCTAACATCCGTAAAAGATGAGGAAACATAAAGATATGCTCGATGATACCAATCTATCTACAAATATTAATCATAATTTTTTAGGAATATTAATATACCTAGTCACGATTATGCTTAGTAATTTGAAGGAGGTGTAAAGAGGATGCCAAAAGGCCAGGTCGTCACTATAGGTGGCAATCTAGATTTCTTCCCAGAAGACCCTATAATAGTAGAATTTTTAAACAGGATCAGGGAAAATCTTGAACATTCTCCGATGATAGGTATCATCCCTTCTGCTAGTTTGAACCCTATAAGAACGGGAAAAAAATATTCTCACCTTTTCAGATGTGATGATATTCAAACCAAAGTGATATACCCAGAGGATCGTGAGGAAGCTAACAAAGAGAGTACTATAAGGGATATCGAAGACTGCGACGCTTTTTTCTTCACCGGTGGAAATCAACTTAGGATCACAGCTTTATTGGGCGGTACACAATCATTAAGAACTATCAAAGAGAAATTCGAGAACGGAGCGTTCATAGGGGGGACTAGTGCTGGGTCGGTGTGCCTTACCAGGACCATGATCGCTTACGGTAAGAGTAAAGAATCCTTACTACATGGTAAAGTTGAACTTTCTCCAGGCCTCAACATCATAGAAGATGCGGTCATAGATACACATTTCACAGCTCGAGGGAGATTCCCAAGGTTGGTACATGTTGTTACTGAACATCCCGGGATACTGGGAGTGGGATTAGGAGAGGATACAGCGGCTTTCTGGGATTTTGAAAAGAAGGAATTCTTTGTAGTAGGATCCAGGAACATAGTGGTGGTTGATGGAAAGGAGATAGGGCTATCCAGCGTTCCGCATATTAAGTACCGTGAGCCTATCTGTGTAGAGGGTATCATAGTCCATATATTGGGTAATGGCTGGGGTTTCGACCTCGAGAATAAAAAGCCTTATTTCAACGAGGATTTCAAAGTTACCCACCCAGAAGATTGGTGATTCAGTTATTTTTCCTAAAGTTAAAAGGTCTGAGATCAGTTTTAGAACCGTTTTTAGATAATATTTTCAAGATATCCTGAGAGGTCACATCTAGGTCCGCAAATACCAATCTGTCGCCGGGCTTTCTATTTTGTAAAACAAACTCAATTGCCTCATATTTATCAGATATCGATATAGGTACGTTACCATCGTTATCTAATACTCCCTGAGCCACCAGGTTACATGTTTCCCCATATTCCCTACCCCTGACAATCTCCTCATTTTCAGTACATATCACTATGTCGAACTTATCTGAGGCCTCTTTACCACACTGTTTTATAAATTCATCACTCCTATCCCCAGGGATGGTCAATGCGATTATCTTCCTACTGCCTGGCAGATGATCTGAATAATCACCTAATGCTTTGATTCCCTCGATATTATGCGCATAATCCAAAACTATCAGAGAATCGTCCAATTCATAAGTATTAGCACGGCCAGGATTCATATCTTCATCCATGGAGAACACCTTCAATCTACGGATGATGTTTTTCATAGATACACCAGAAGCATGACTTGCTGCGATTGCTGCCAACGTATTCTCCAACCACATCTTAACACCTCCCATCAGATATGGAATATCCGAGATATTCACTAGTTTCTTTCCTTCTCCCTCTTCGTATAATACTATACTAGAATCTTCCACGACTATTGTTTTGATACCTTGTTCGATAAATGAAGATATTTTATCATCTTTATTCACAGCGAAAATAAATGGTATTCCTCTACATCTTTCAAGCAATCCATCTGCAAATTCGTCGTTCCCGTTGAAAACGCAGTATCCCTCTTTTTGAGTCGTTTCTAGAAGAAGAGATTTTACATGGAATATACCTTCTAAAGTTTCGATACCATCCATTCCCAAATGGTCCTTCTGAATATTCGTCACTACGCTAACCTTAGTTTTATCAAATCCAAGGCCACTCCTTAAGATGCCTCCCCTAGCTGTTTCGAGAACAGCGTATTCTACATCAGGATTGTCTAAAACCACTCGAGCACTCCAAGGCCCAGTGTTATCACCCTCCATTATCCTTTCACCATCAAGATATATGCCGCCTGTAACTGTCATACCAGTTTTGAAACCGACTCCTCTTGCGATCCACTCGATGAGACGGACAGTAGTTGTCTTTCCGTTAGTTCCAGTAACTGCTATTAAAGGTATCCTACCATCTTTGTTAGGGTATAAATGATCTATCACATATTCTCCAACATCTATGGGCTCACCTATGGCAGGGTCAGTGTGCATCCTGAGTCCAGGACTTGCGTTCACCTCTATTATACCCCATCTCATATCATCTGGGTGTTTGGTAACGTCTTCAGCGATGATATCTATCCCGACCATATCCATATCAATTACTTTACTAGCCCTCTCGATGATTTTTATCAATTCTGGATTTACACGACCTGTATAATTCTCTGAGATCGCTCCTGTACTTAGGTTACCACCCACCCTAAGATAGACTTTTTCTCCTTTGTCGGGTACTGATTCAGGTATGAAACCTCGAGTTCTCAAGTATCTTTTCTCCTCCTTACCCAATCTGATAATGGTAAGAACGCCTTGATGCCCTTCACTTCTACGGGGATCCTCGTTTTCCTTTTCGACCAGTTCCTCGATGGTAGATTCACCATCTCCAGTCACATGAGGGGGGATCCTCTTTGAAACGGCTTTTACTTCATCATCTATAACTAAAAACCTGAAATCATCACCTGGGATATGCTCCTCTAAAAGTAATTTATCCGAGTATTGTTTCGAGATATCGTAGGCTTCCTCCAATTCGTCTTCATCGATTATATCCCCTATAACACCCTTCCCTTGATGACCATCTACTGGTTTTATTATGACCGGATATCTGAGTGTTTTAGCGGCTTGGATAGCCTCTTCTTTGGAAGTCACCGTTTCACCTTCTGGCACTGAAAAACCTGTTTCATGTAGGACCTTTTTAGTCAATAATTTGTCTTGTGCGATATCAGAGGATATCATGGATGTTTTGGAAGTCACCGGTCCCCAGATCCTCCTTTTTTTTACACCCCAACCCAAGGAGTAAAGGCTGTAGTCCTTATGAATATGTCGGAATGGGATATCATGTCGTTTGGCAGCATCTAAAATAGCTTTTGTACTCGGTCCCTTCTTACTCAGCATGTATACCTTACGGGCCTTTTTTATGATGCTGTTGACTTTACCTTTAAGACCCTCTTCTCCTTTTAGTATCAAATTGTATATTTCTACCGCCTTATCGAGAGCATGATCCACGAGTTCTTCATAATTGTATTCTATGATTAAGTTATAAACATTACCAGAGTCTTTACGACTTTTACCAAAAAATATTTCGTCTCCTGCCATATTTTGGATTGCTATAGCGATGTGTTCGATAACGTGTGTTGGATATGTTCCCTCATCGAGTCTCTCTAAAAATCCACCTTTGTAACCTGGAGAACAAGTATGATTTTTAATCTCCGGAAAGAAATTTACCAAGAGTTCTTTTATACGCTCATCAGACGGAACATCTGTCATATCTCCTAGATCTAAGGTTACATCTAATACGGGAAAAAGAGCATGGATATTTGGCCCTTTAAGATAATTCTTCTTTATGATCCGTATCTCTTCATTGGACATATAAACCTCACCTTAGTTAGTTAAAATTATTAATCAGAGTCCAACAGCATTTTTTTTTCTACAAACGTATGTAGTTTTTGCTCATATAAGGGGCCATCGATATCAATCTCGAATTCTGTACGACAGAGTTTCATCATCCCTCTTACAAATTGATCTTCTAAATCTGGTGGAATACGTCTTCCGTGAAAGCCCATTTTATTTTTTTGAATCCGGTAAATGACTGGAATAACATACCCTAGTTTATCATTAAGTATACACTCTATATCTGACTCCACCATATCACCATACGGAAGGTATAATAGGTTATCAAGTTATTTTAACTTTTTTAATTATAGACCAATAAATATTAATCCTGTTATTTTTAGTAGCTTGATAAATTTAATAAACTACCTCCTATGATATAGGTCCATGAAGAAGCTAGTGGTTTATATCTTGATCATCCTCCTGGTGGCGGTAGCTTTCGTGGGCTGTAATACCGAAACACCAAGACCACCTGCTTACGATATACCTAAATTTGTCATGGATTATCCAGCCCAGGAAGAAGGACCAAATGAAACTGCCATTTTTATCCACGGTGTTGAGGATGTTATTTACGATAGACTGATTTTACAAGTCGATAATGAAACCATTTTTAACAAAACCCGAGCTTTTTCTATCGAATATAAAACCAACCGCACTGATTTTCATATCAATACTTATGTGTACAGAGACGAAGATATATACAATTTTAACGCTACCATTGAAACTTTCCATAATGAAGAGGTTGCATATCGTTTTAGATTAACACATATTGATGGGAGCGAAGAAAATATAAAGCCTGAAAATCTACCCTTCGTAAGGAGAATGAACATCATGGAGGATTAAACTATGAGAAAAATACCCGTATCATTGATACTTCTAGGTTCTCTAATTGTTGGAGTGGGGCTAGTAGCGGTAGCCACGATGACAGGAGTTCTACCCATGAGAAACATATTAACAGGTTTCTATACCTTTGTCTTCGGATTGGTCGTTATCTCCATATTGGCTATAATCGGTGCGGTGTTTTTCGGGATGTACATATCCCATAGGATATTCTCTACCCGCCAATTCACTACTTTTGAAGAAGAGATGCTCAAGATGAAAGATGATGTACAGGAGATCAAGAAAAAATTGGAAGAAAAAGACAAGAAAAACTAAACCAAAGATTCCGGACATATCTCCCGTCGGGAACAATTTCTGCATTTTCCTTTTCTATTATGGTTCCTGTGAACGTCCTCTGTTTGAAATATCTCCCTCATCTCTTCGAGCTTTTCTATTAACAGATCTTTCAACGAGTCGTCATATTCAACCTCGAACTCTTTTTCACCATACTTAACGATACCATATGGTGGTGCCTTACCAGTATCTTCTTCCATCAGTAAACAGTAAGCAGCGACCTGAAGTATATGTGAGAAAAAGGGTCCTTTGGGAACTCGGCCTGTTTTAATCTCCACTGGGATCCTTGTTTCGTTCTCCTTTACAACATAATCTGGTCTACCTCTTAATCGGTATTTATCAGAGGCGAACATCTTACTACTTTCTTCGTATAGATCAACGTAATCTACCTCTGCATCGGGCATGTGTAACTTTTCTTTTTTAGTTTTAACTTCTCTACCCAATGAAAGTGACCTTTTAAGCCAGTAGCTGGCCCCTATCAACCAGATCAAAGAGATAACTTGAGTTATCCTAGCTAGATAATCGTCCAATATAGGGAGTGTTATACTCATTATCCCTAAACCGGTAGCAACCATGGCAAAAACAAGTATCACACGTTCAGACTTGAATTCATCCTCCTTGATAACACCCTTCTCACTCATAAAGAGTAAAAAAGTAGCCGCTAAAAGCCATATCAAAGCGTTCACTTGGAATATCTGACTGAATATTTTTTCTGGTCTGATCAAAGTCAATCCAGCTATAGATAGAAAAGTTGCTGAAACAGCTAACCACAAGATGAGGTTTTCAATCCTCTTTGTAGCCTCCTCTTTTTCTTTGACCTCATCTATCTCTCCAGTTATTTTTTTATGTTCTTCCCTGCCCTCTTTTAGACTTTCGTTTATAACTTCCTTCTCAGACTCGTTCAACCACCAACTAAGAGGACAGTATCCATATTTTTCAACATCACTGGCCGATATCCAAGGTTCTCCCATGACATTTTTATATCTGATAGATTAAGTTAAATAGTTTTTGGTTATTTTAGAACATTTTTTGTATGTTTGAAGGTGAAAATACTCCTTTTTCGGTGATAAAACCAGTTATGTATTTTGATGGAGTAACGTCGAAGGCGGGGTTGCGTGCTGTTGAACCTTTTGGAATGATCTTGTTATCGTTTATATGGGAAACCTCTTCTTGATTTCTTTCCTCTATAGGTATATACCTTCCGTGTTGGATATCTTTATCGAAGGTGGTAACAGGAGCTGCAACATAGAATGGTATATCGTTCTCTTTAGCTACAACCGCTTTCTCATAGGTACCTATCTTATTGGCGATATCTCCGTTAGCGACTATCCTATCTGTTCCTACGATAACCATATCGATATCACCTCTCTGCATGTAATGTCCGGCTGCATTGTCTACGATGACCGCATGTGAAATATCTTCGTTGTACAATTCCCATGCTGTGAGTCTAGCTCCCTGTAACCTTGGCCGGGTTTCATCAGCGTAAACAAAGATATCTTTTTCCTTAGCTGCTCTTATGGGCGCCAAAGCGGTACCGTAATCCACCGTAGCTAGGGCACCAGCGTTGCAGTGTGTTAGTATATTGTCTCCCCGGTTGATCAGCTCATTTCCATGCTGTCCTATAGACCTACATTTATCTACAACCGAGTCGACATATTTTTCTGCAGTTTTTATAGGGTCGTTCCCTGGATGTTTTAACATATAATCCACAGCGTAGAACAGGTCATAAGCCGTAGGTCTCGCTGACTTGATGATTTCAGCCGCTGATTCGGTTTGACCTTTTTCCAAAGCCTGCGCCATCCCGTAGGCCGCCGTAGCTCCTATCGCAGGTGCGCCGCGAACCATCATCTCCTTGATGGACCTTTTTATATCTTTGTGATCCTCAGCTTCGAAATACCTCAACTCATGGGGCAGATATCTCTGATCTATCATCTTGACTAAGTTTCCATCCATCCAAACAGCCCTCATATCTTCGATCCCATCTTTTGTTTTAACTTTCATATCTTCACCTCTTCGTAGGCTTCTAAAAGTTTAGGAACAGTTTTCATGTCTTGGAGTTCTTTTTCTTTTACCCATCTATACTCTATATTCTCCCAGTTAAGAACGGGATCGTTTTTAGTTTTGAATAGATAAGGGTGTACTTCCCATATCTTGTTCTCTCCTCTGGCAAGAACAACGTCCCCCTTTCTTATAAATTCCACATCCATCCTGGTCTCCTCTCTGATCTCATTGACAGCCTGTTCTAACGGGTCTTTACTTTCCAGATATCCCGAGATCCCTGACCACCTTCCCTGAAAACTGCCTACCTGGTCTCCTCTCTTAACGACTAAAATTTTTCCTTCCCTAACGATGAAACTGGTCACCACGGGAGTGGATGTGATGTCGGGAAGTTCTAATTCCCCTGTTTTTCCGTTCAAGATGACCCTATCTTCGTTTTTTAGTAGTCCGATATCTATCTTGTCTATTAAAGGTATATCCGAGATGATAGCACCCGCCGCTACGATAGTTTCGGTCTCCTCATTCACTATAGCTCTAGGTGCACATCCATTCTTTTTTAGCTGATATATAACGTATGAACCAACCGTACTTCCTTTTCCCCTTGGAAATACGAATATAGAATCTGAGATATTGAATTTTTGAAATACAGTGCCAGAATCTGGATCCACGTCGCCCAGGAAAGACACCGGTTCTCGAACTTTTACCACGTTTCCTTCTGCAGTTCCAGGTGACACTCCCCTTCCTTTCATGATCAAGATATCATCTCCATCAGCGTATCTAAATCGGCGTATATGACTTTCTGATGAGCGAGTTTAGGTAGGTAAGCAGCGGCTTTACCCGAGTTGGTGGCAGCGGTACCGTACCGGTTCTCTAAGGGGCTGACCACCATGCAGGTATCAGTGATGACTTTACCTCCTTTATCCTGTATGACCTCGACTGCTCTTGGATTATCTTCTTTTACCCTCCTGCTGGTGTATATGAATAATTCTGGCCTATGTTTTATACATTTATTCTTTAGTAACGTTGCGATGTGGTTCAATTCTTTTGAAGAGAGATGAGGACATCCTAAAACTATAACGTCTGGATCGTTCTCTTCGGTAAGCTGTAGTCTTATCTCTTCTATGTCTTCTTTTGTAACAGTGAAGGTTTCTAGATCTCCGACTGCGAAATCATCATATTCGGGAGTGATACCTTCTACGTGATAAAGTGCCACCGCCCCGGTAGCAGCCATTGCGGCACCTAGTGATTTAAGTTCGTCCTCATCAGGTGAAATACCTCTAAAATACGGGATTTCATTGCCAACCTCGTTTCCTACCAGGTATCCCAGTAAAGCAGCAGGTACGTCATCCCCTATATCATAAACCACATCCGGTGACCTGTTCTCTTTGATGTGTAGACCATAGTAAGGCGTTTTACCGATGACAGCTGCCATGAGTGCTGATGGACCGCCTTCTCTGTTGGTCCGGGCACCCAGTACCGAGTTGGCAAAAGATACAGCTGAACTTTCACTCCAGGCCAGATGTGTATCCTTTCCTGGTCTGTTTCCCGCAAGGTACGGTGTACACGTACATGACGGTTCAATACCCATACTCCTATAGGCCTCGATCAACTTCAGCTGCTGTTTTCTGAAGTTCTTACTTTCAATACCCTTCTCATCCAGATCCATTCCAGCGGGGTTCATCAGTGTTCGAACTTTAACTTCTGCGATATTAGAAAAATCTTCTACAAATTCTAACCCTGCATCTCCCATCGTTTTGTAAGAAACCCCTGCAACCTGTGCAGACTCGATAGGTATGAGCTTTTCAGCGTCGTATATCTTACCTATCGCTACGAGTAACTTCATCGCTTTTTCAGGCCCAGGTCCTTGTTCACCTTCTAAGATACCTTCTTCTTCCTTTGTCAGATACAAATTATCATGCGGAATAATGTAGTGAAGTTGATTATACTTTACGGTGTTTTTTTCAACTTGAAGATCCTAGTTACAACCAGGTAAATAACAAGGGCTAATGCGGCTCCGTACATCCAATAAAAAAAGTATCCGATCATGGTTCCTACTAACCACATCATGTACACTTTATTATCGAAACCCTGTTTTTTGATATCCCACTTCACGAAGAGTAAAGCAAGGAACAATACAGCCATATCGACGAGCAGGGCAGTAACACCTTCAAGCATCTAAATTCTCCAGTATCCTTTCGAGATATTTCCTTAATCTCCTTTTTTCATCTTCATCGAATCCTTCCAACATCTTGTCCTCAGCTTTTTCATCGAGTTCCTTCATCAACTCTTCGACCTCGTTCTTTTTATCTGTTAAATATATCCTCTTAGCACGTCCGTCCCTCTTATCCTTCTCTCTCTTTAAATAACCCTTCTTGACCAAACTTTGAATGATCTTGGATGTCGTGGATTTTGAAACGTAAAGCATCCCACATATCTCTTTTTGAGTGATCCCATCTCCCTTTTTGATCAATTTGAATAGTAATGGAAACTCACCCCGGTTAAAATCGTAAGGGTCCAGCTCCTGCTTTATGAACTTGATCAGCCTTTTGTGAACTACCTGATGTAAATTATGTATCGAGTCTTCATCTGAATATTCTACCATATATTCTCACCTATTTTTTAAGTTGATCACTTTGTACTTTTTTATCCCTAGATACTGTCGTTTTGGAAACGGATTCGTCATGTATTACCTTTTCTTTCCACCAACCCCTGGAATAGAAAGTGAACGCTAAGGCTGCAGCTGCTACGTTGCTGATGGCCATACCTATCCACACACCTGTATCGGCCATACCGAGGTATATACCAAGGAGGAAAACGAAAATTAATCTAAAAGCCCATATCCTGGTGAGGTCGAGTATCATCTTTTGCACCGTATGTCCAGACCCGCCAAAGATATCAGTAATCCCCCTGAATATTCCAAAGAAGGGCATGGATAACGAGAATAAAAGAAGGAATTCAGCACCAGAGCTGATAACTTCGGGTTGGTTTGGGACTATGAAACCGAGTAAGATATTTCGGGTAAAGAAGATGGTTATTGCGATGATAGACATCAATACAGCTAACCCTGTTAGTCCAGTTTTAGCAACTTTTTCAGTCCTTTCTACTAAGTCTGCTCCCAACCCCTGTCCCACCATAATCGCCATAGCCATACTCACACCGCCTGTGATTAAGAACGTTATATTTAGTATCCGGCTCCCTGCCCCGTAAGCTGCTCCTGCGACCTTGGGATTTGGTAGCCTATAAACTACTGCCCAGAGTATCAAAAATCCCATTGCACTAAAAAATCTACCTGCAGAGGCAGGAAGACCCACTTTGATGAACTGCGTGATCTTTGTTATATCTGGGATTAGGTATGAAAGTTTAATTTTGATGCCAAGTTTTCCTGAGAATATGAGATAAATCGAATAGATCGTTCCTAAAGCTCTAGTTCCTATGGTAGCGTAAGCTGCACCTTTTATACCTAATTTAGGTATGGAATAGCCAAAGAAAGTAGGTACAGTGAAGCTTAACGGACCTAAACTTACGGCAGCGCCAGAGCCAAATATAAGGATTGGGTCCAAGATCATATTTAAAGTTGCCGTGACTGCAACTATCTTCATAGGAGTGATATTATCCCCCCATCCCCTCAATATGAACATGAATGCAAAGAAAAGGAACATGGCGGGTATCCCCATGAATATGATCTGTAAATATGCAGTCCCGTATTCAGCTAAACCAGCGGCATCAGCTCCTGTTCCGGTTAGAAGGTCTAATAGATAAGGACTTGTGAAATACCCTACTGCCCCTAAGATTATCGATAATACTATAATTAGGAAGTAAAGCTGGCCGGCATACTCTGACGCTTTATCGAACTTTTTTGCTCCAGTGTACTGAGATATTAGGGCGATTGTTGCGATACCCATACCGATCTCAACCGACATTATGATAAAAATAACGGACCAAGCCTGGCTTGCTGCAGCTACCGAGTAAGCTGCCTCATCACCGGGTAATCTACCCAGCCATATAGTATCCACTAAATTGTAAAGGGTCCGCAAAAAAGTTGCTACCATTATCGGCCAACCCAGCTTGAACATCACCGCGATTATATTTCCTTCAAGTATCTCGTCCTTTCTAGGTCTACCCATCTTTCTTTTTAGGGTGTCGTAAATGTTCCTGAATATCGAAGTTGTTCCGTCAGGCATCGATAGTTTCGGATAAAACCATCTTATATAATAGTTTCCCTCAAAACTAAAATTGGGATAAGTTTTATTCGTAAATAGTAAAAATAAAAAATAGGGAAAATTGTTTACTTAAGTTTAGTTAAAATAAGTACGTGATAAAACATGTACTAACTAACTTAATCGATCTTTTTGACGTTAACAGCCCTAGGACCTCTATCACTCTGTTCAGTATCGAATTTAACTCTGTCGCCTTCGCTCAAATAGTTATCTTCTAAATCACTGCTATGAACAAACAGGTCTTCATCACCTTCATCAGGTTTAATGAATCCAAAATTTTTCATGGTATTATAGAACTTAACTTCTCCTTCCATATCTAGTTCACCTCCTACATTATCATATCGTAGCTAAGACTTACACTGCTATCATATATAGTTATGGGTGCATGTATGGACTATTTCATTTATATTCCTGACATGTAGGACAGTACCATCGGTTGTATTCGTAATTCATCTTAGTTCCACAGTCCGGACAGAATCTTTCCTCCTGTTTTGTAGATCGTACTCCCTGTATCGAAGATTGTTTTGAGTAAGAAGGTGGTGGTACGTCATTCCCCTTTCCTTCAAATTCTTCTTTTGACATGTATATCAGCACCAGAGCTATCAAAGAAATTAAACTTGCAAGAAATAATGGACCAAACGAAAATATTCCTGCTATCGATGCACCTAAAGCAAACCTCCAATGGATTCGCTTTATGGCTAAGATCCCACCAATCAACAAAACTATACCCAAGATCAAAAAGACCGCACCACAAACGTTCATGATAGTTTGTATAATAGATTCGAGTCCCTGGACTTCCCCATCTTGGATCTCATCTTCTATATTCAATGTGTTTATATCCAATAGTAAAATCTGGGCAGCACTTGCTATAGCCAGTATACAAGCGATAATCATCAATATCCCAGCGACCAAAGGTTTTTTGCTTTCATCTCTTTGATGATAAGTCCTCAAGTCTATCTCCTCTTACCGCTAACTTTTATGTATTCTATACATATATAATTTTCGTAAAAATCAATAGAAGATGCCGCAGGCCGGACTTGAACCGGCGACATTCGCATCTTCAGTGCGACACTCTCCCAACTGAGTTACTGCGGCTCAGTTGAGGACATATACTCATCAGATTTTAATCTTACGCTTGAATTTAACGAATAATTTCAGTAAAATGATCTCCTAGGCCTATAGAGGAAAGAAGGTCTCTCAGCGATAGCACCTGTATTTCACTGCACAGTTCTCTGATATGATCCTCTTTCATACCAGCTTTTTCGAGTTCTCTTCTGAGATACTTCTCTTTTCTTTTTACTTTTCTTTTATATTTTAAGTAAACTAACAACAGTTTTAGAAACAGGGGGAGGATTAGAGCTATTACACGTATGACCTTGACCGGTGCTCTATCCTCCTTTTCCTTCATCTAATCCCAATCCTCTTCATCCATCTTCTTTTTCATCTTCTCTTCTATCTTCTTCTTGATATCTTCCCCGAAATCCTCGTTCATCTCCCCGCCGCTCATTAAACCAGAGCTTCCAAGAGCTTCTCTCACGAGGCTCGTTACGTCTCTACCTTTCATGAAATCCCTTGTTAGCTGATAAGCTTGGTCCTTCTCCATACCTGCATCGACAAGTTCTTTGTAGAAATTGGCCGTGTTCTTGGCTAACTCCTTGCTGTTCTCAGCATTGTAGACCGCTTCAACTATCCCTGATATCAAGGAGGGGACCGTTTCATTCAGGGTTTCCATCACGCCTTTCAACTCTTTTATATCTTCCATATCATCTATATCCATCTTTAACACCTATATACTATAAGGGTGACCAAACTATTTCTTGATACCGAGCAATTCTGCCCACTTTTCGATGATCTTATCGGTAAGGGTGTAATTTTTCCCCGTACCACTTTCTACCCTTTTCACTACATTTTTTTCTTCGAGTTTTTTGAGCCTGTCTCTGACTGTGTGTCTGGAAGCGGATCCCTTCTTGTGTCTCATCCTCTCTGTAATCTGAGTGATATTAGCGCTTTTGGTGTCGAGAAGTATCTCGACTATATTCTCGGAAATCGGGTCTTTGATATCGGGCAGTACTGATGGAGATATCTTACCATATCGCTTATAAAGGGAGAGCATATTGAGGTATCTTTTTTCGATATCTGAATCCATGGAGACTTTTTGTAAAACATTCTTGTGCATATCCATCAGATTCTTAAGCATACCTTGCATGGTATCTACCTGTTTTTTGAGTGACTCGATTTCCTTTTTTAATTCCTCTTCTCCCATGGGGGTGTATTTTTTATATGTATAATATAAGTTTGGTTAAAAGTTTGGTTAACAAAATGGTTAAGTAATATAAGGACATAACCGTTAAACGATATGAAACCTGACTTCTCGATAGAAAACGTAGATTGTGAAAATGTATTAGAATATCTGTTCGACTTCTCCAAACTCGATAAAAGGGTTTTGAAGATATTGAACGAAGGAGGCGAATACCGTTCAAAGGATCTAGCCGAAGAATTGGAAAAGGATCAGAGTACTGTATACAGGTCATTGGAAAATCTAGTAAGATGTGGATTGGTGTATAAAGAGAAGCGGACCATCAGGAAAGGTGGTTATTATTTCCTTTACTCCTCTAGGCCCATAGACAAGATACGTGAAGAGGCTGAAGAATGCCTTGAGGATTGGTACTCTAAGATTCGTTCCTCGATCGAAGATCTGTGAAGTTTTAAAGGTCGAATACGTCCTCGATCTTATCAGCCATAGCTTCTTTTTGGACCATCCCTGTTATCTGGTCCACAGGTTTCCCGTTTTTGATGAATATGAATGACGGGATCCCTTGTATACCAAATTTAGAAGTTACCTGCGAATTGTTCTCAGTATTTACCTTTCCGAACAATACATCCTTGTAATCCTCTGCTAGGCTTTCTATGACAGGTTCCATCTTCTTGCAGGGGCCACACCAGGTAGCCCAGAAATCTACCACCACGTTATCGTGCTTTCCGATGAGTTCATCGAAGTTACCATCGGTCATCTTAACTAGTCGTTCGTTTTTAGACATTTCAGATCCTCCAAATACTGTTGGTTTTCTGGAAAACATGCAAGGTATTTAATTTTTTCACTTGGAGTTGAATCTCTATGAATCAAAAGATTAAAATTGGGGTACTCTACTTATTTCATCGATGAACGAAGAAGATGGAAAGGTCAAGATGGAATTCATCTATTCTGAAACTTGCCCAGATTGTCCACCGGCAAAAGAAGCAGTAGAAAGGATCAAAGCAGATCACGATGATCTAGATGTGGAGTATATCAAAGCCAAAGACCGAGCAGATATCATTCAAAAGTATGATATTACTTATGTACCCACTATCGTGATAAACGAGAATGTTGAATTCGTCGAGACTTTGACCGAAGAAAAACTCCGGAACCGGTTAGAGGAAATACGGAATGGATAAACTCATTTTTGAACTGCAGGGGCCCGAATACGACTTGGCTTCTGCAGAGGTCAGAGCTGTTTTTGAAAGTTTGGATTGTGAATACAGCTTTAAAGATACATCGAAGTATGTCGAGATGGTCGAAACTGACTGTGGCGTAGAAGTTTTGGGAGAGAGACTAGGCCTAACTCATCGCATAATGGATCACGGAACCGCTTTTTTAGAAGATTCGCTTGAGCGATGTGATGTTTTTATAGATGTTCCAGAAGGTAGTTGTGCCGTAGATACCCGAAGACTTGGGGGTAAAAAGGCTGATTCGGTAGCAGTTAGGAAAAAGATCGGTTCTTTGATATCTGAAAGTAACGAGATCGATTTAACTGATCCAGAGAATGTAGTGTTGGTCCTGATATCAGATAGGATCTATTTAGGTAGAGTTAGTTTCACCGTCGATAAAGAGAGTTTTAGGGAGAGAAAGGTCAAGAATCGGGAGTTCTTCAGCCCCATATCTCTTGAACCATGGTACGCTCGAGCCATGGTAAATCTAGGACGGGTTTCACCCGGTGATACAGTTCACGACCCTTTTTGCGGGACTGGAGGACTGCTCATCGAAGCTGGCATGTTGGGGTTGGAAGTGTCCGGTGGGGATCTGGGTCCAGAGATGGTGGAAGGATGTAGAAGAAACCTCCATCAGTTCGGTTTAGATGGGGAATTGGTGTGTGGCGACGTTTCCGAGACTGTGCCTTCTGGTGTTGATTGTGTGATTACTGACCCTCCCTATGGCCGTGCTTCTTCTACAGGTGGAGAGGACATCAAAGAAGTGTACCAAAGGTTGTTAGAGAGCTGTAACGAGAATCTTAAAGAAGGCGGTTACCTATCCACGATATTTCCCGAAGAACGGTTCGTGGAGATCGGGGAGGAATATATGAAATTGGTAGAAAAATATGAGAGTAGAGTACACGGTTCCCTGAAACGTATCTATTGTGTGTTCAGGAATTAAGGTTCTACACCTATGAACTCTAAATCACGTGTTCGACCTGAACCCAACGATTCTATTTGGATGTTGAAACGAACGACGACGTTTGAGTTTTGGTGCTGTTCCGCAGGGTAGAATTCTATCTCATCACCGTTTTCGTCCCTCTGCAGAAGCATACCAACTGTCTCAGATTCCCCGGGCAGAACATTGGCTGTTTTATTGGTTGAATCGTCGTAAGTTATGTTCCAGCTTTCATTCGAAACGTATTGAGTAGAGATAAGATAAGAGTCTATCCTGCCTTGGTTTTCGAGGGAGATGTTGAACAGGTAATCATCCTGATAAGATTCCATCAGGAATATATTCTGATAGATGAGATCGTCACTGGTGATATCTACATCGTAATCAAATCCAATATTGACTGCAAGGTCTGAAGTTTTTCTCAGGTTAGTTACGTTAGAATCCACTCTGAGCTCGACGTCCGTACTAGTGGCATTGACTGCAACCGGTTCAACCTCGAGTTTCATAGTGATGTTATCGTTTCTACTCAAGGTATCTGTTATATACTCCTCTCCAACATATTGCCAGGTTTCGTTTTGTAAGAGGTATAGAGACGAAGACCATGTTTCGTTACCGGTTCCATAACTTACACGGTACTGGTCGCTGATGTCGTATAGGTCTCCCTGGGACATGCCTTGGTTTGTGATAGTGAAGGTGTAAACTGCCGTGTCATTGATGGATATGTTCTGCATAGCAGGTTCTTCAAGTTCTATTGAATAATCGAACTGGTATTCCGCCTGCTCTATGGGTACTGGATGGAAGCTGATGAAAAGTATTATGACAGCTGCCACGCCGATGAACTTTCTTTTGTTATCCAAATTCGTAAAATCGTTGAGTGGTGGAGGATGCTTCACACCCACCAAGAAGAGTATGAACAGAGCGAATACGAGCCATCCGATATACTGCCATAGTCCTACAGCTATAAGGAAGATCACAGCAGCGTAACTGGCATATTTTGATTTTTTTCCGAATAATGCACGTACGACGTGACCGCCGTCGAGTTGTCCCGCCGGTAGAAGATTGAGTCCTGTCACTAAGAATCCTACCCATCCTGCGAATAGAGTTGGATGGAACGAACCCTCTTCACCGAAGGGCAGCAGGTATGAAAGTACTCTCAGGATAGCCGGGAACTTGAAATCCCAGATCATACCCTGTGGACTTATAGGAGCTGTGGCCGGCATGACGTCCCCTAAATATAATCCTATTATGGAAACAGGGATGGCTACTAAAAGACCACCTATCGGTCCGGCGACCCCCACGTCTAAGAGTGATTTCTTATCGGGTATCGGTTCTCTGATACTTATAAAGGCACCTATAGTCCCTAGCGGAGGGGGTGCCGGTATAAAGAAAGGTAATGATGCGTGGATGCTGTGTCCTTTGGCCAAGAAATAATGACTTAGTTCGTGGACTCCTAAAATAGTCATCAGAGGTAAAGTGAAGAAAAGTCCACCATTCAAGATGTTGTGAAGTGAGAAAAAATCTCCTTGTGGTCGGTAAGAATGCCACCAGAAGGTACCAGCTATGAGGGTGGTGACGATGGTTATACCCAGCATCAATATGTTAGTTTTGATCGATCGGTAATTCTTTTCAGGCGTTTTTTTAACGGAGATCACGTACTCCCCGCTGTCTTCCCTGAGGTATGGAATGTAGTTTTTTGGTACCATTTCTTTTCTTAGATCATCGAATCTGTCTTCGATGTCCTCCCCTCTGTATACGTTGATGTAAACCGATACCATGTCGTATTCCACTTGGGTTTTGTAAGTAGGAAAATACTTACCTATAGTGGATTGGATAAAATCTATCTCGTCTCTGTAACCGTCAGGACCGTAGGCCATCAGTTGATTTCATAGAACGATGGTATTAATAAGTGTTATGTGCGAGGTAATCTATCTTTATCGATGACTTTCTCCTTCCACTTACCTCTCTTGTAAACAACGTAGGCGGCGGTACCCGCTATAACGTTACTGAAAGCTATAGCTATCCAGACTCCTGTAGAGTGAAGAGTAAGTAGGAATGCAAAGATAGCTACGAATGGGATCCTGATCGCCCACAATCTCGTTATGCTTAAGAGCATCTGTTTGAACGTGTGACCCGCACCGTTCAATGTTCCTGAAACCGCCTCGAATATTCCGAAGAACGGACCTCCTATGGCTAGGATAGCTAAGAACATGGCGCCCATCCGGATGACCACTGGATCTTCAGGTATGAAGAAAGTCATCAGTGGATAACGGAGGATTACTAATACCAATGAGATAAGTACCATGAAACCTGCCATGAGGATGATACCTTTCTTTGCGATCAGGTCAGCACGATCTTTCTTATCCGCACCTAGAGCTTGTCCCAATATGGTACTTAGAGCGATACCCAAACCGAAGACTATGACGAAAGTGATGTTGATGATACGGCTGCCTATACCGTAAGCGGCTAGAACTTTTTCTTGACGCGGTAATCTAGCTAGGAGTCCTGCGAGAACTACGAAACCTACGGCATCGAAGACTCTTGCTCCCGTTGCAGGGAGAGCTATCTTGAAGAACTTCTTGATCTTATCTATATTCGGTTTAAGGTAATGGAGTTCGAGTTCTAAACCAACTTTACCGGTGAATAGCATGTACAGTGAGATCACAGTGCCTATGCCCCTTGAAAAAACGGTGGCTATTGCGGCTCCTTTTATACCTAAGGCTGGAAAAGGTCCCCACCCGAAAATCAGGAACGGGTCCAAAGCAATGTTGATTATCACGGTTAAAGACATGACGGCCATGGGAGTTATGGTGTCGCCCCGGGCCCTTAGTGCGAAAGAGAACGCGGCGAAAGTCAGTAGAAAGGGGAAACCGATGAATATGACCTGAAGATAATCTATGGCGTAGGCTGCTACAGGTCCTTCCTCAGCTAAAAAGTTCAGGAAAACCGGGGCTGTAAGGTATCCCATCGCTCCTAAGACTATGGAAAGGACTATGAGTATGAAGTAGAGTTGACCGGCATCCTCTTGAGCTTCCTTGAAGCGTTTAGCACCAGTGTGCTGGGAGATCAATGCGACTGCAGCTATACCCAGACCTAATTCTACGGAGAGTAAAAGGAAAACGAAGGGCCAGGCAAGGCTCATGGCTCCCACGGAGAGGGTGTTTTCCGGGACGGGTAATCGTCCCAGCCATAAAGTGTCAGCTAAGTTGTAAGTAGTTTGGAGTAGGTTGGCTATCATAAGGGGCCAACCCAGTTTGAACAGTAAGGGTACTATATCTCCCTCGAGTATCTCTTCTTTTGATGGTCGTCCCATCCTCTGCTTAAGGTAATTGAAAAGGTTTTCCATTCTTTCAGCACATCCTCAATCATCTATATACAATTTATGCATCAGTATGCAAGTGTTTCGACAAAGAATTAATATCATAGAATACATTTATTATTTACGATGAGTATCGTTAAAGTCCTGTCTATGGTACTGGTCGCACTGGTTTTCTTTAGTTTGATCTCTGTTTTTTGTGTGGGGGAGGAGGCCGGGGACCCACCTATAAGGATAGATAGTGATGAAGAGTTTGAAACCATAGCTGAACAGGAAGGATGGGACGGTAACGGGAGCTCCGATGATCCATGGGTCATCGAAGGCTATGAGATAGACGGGAGTGAGTACGGTTACGGGATATTTATCGGGAACGTGAGTGGTCATTTTAGGATTTCGGGATGCCGCATTCATAATTCTAGTGACCGTATAGATGACTATTTCCTAAACTCTGGAATATACATCTACAACTCGGAGAACGGCGTCGTATCCAGTAATATAGTTGTAGATAACTTATGGCACGGTATCTATGTTGTGAATTCTAAAAATATCAATATCAGTGAGAATGAAGTTCAGGGGAATCTTATAGCGGAGACGGTGGAACACGGGGTTCAGATCGTAGATTCAGAGAACGTGACAATAGAAAGTAATGAAGTCAGATGGACCGACGGTGAAGGAGTGGGTTTGGAGGGAACCAATAACAGCGTGGTGAGGGACAACTTACTTGAAGAGAATTCATTCGGAGTTTACCTGGAAGGGGCTAGTATGAATGAGGTGTTCAATAACATCATATTAAAGAATGGTCACGGAGTCTACATAGAACGGTTGGATGACGATAACGAAGAACAACTACCTTCAGAGCACAACAGGATATATCATAACGATTTCGTCCGCAACGGTAATCCCGCTTGGGACAGCTTCGGTCTGGAAGGTGAGAACCAGTGGGACGATGGTACGACCGGTAATTACTGGTCAGATTACAGGCGTAAGTATCCCGATGAGAATCACACTGCAGGAACATGGGATACTCCCTACGAGATACCCGGAGTAGAAGAAGATAGAAGCTTAGACAGATATCCGCTAGTAGAACCCATGAAGTACGACGAAGACGATCCCGACGAACCAGAAGGTTCACATCCGGTGTGGTTAGTTGTGTTTGGATTCATCATACTTCTGATATTGCTGCGAGCGGGTTTATGGGCAAGAGAGCGTTATGGAGTCAAAGTGGAGAAGTAAAATCTGAGATCCTGGAAGACTAATATAGGGGGTATGTTGGGATACTAAAACAAAAATACGAGTTAGCTAATTTTAACCCCTTTTAGAAAATATGTTTTGTTAATCTGGCATTTACTCCTATGAAGAAGTCTATAGAAATTAGATATCTAGTGGACTGATGTACGAAGGTCAAGGCAAAATTGTAAATAGCTTTTTCAAGATTTGGGGCTAAGATCTAGTTTAAAAGGTAGGAGGATTCTAGATGAAAGATTTAATGAAAGGATTTTGTTTTAAGATGCCGATAGAACTTGAATTTGGAGTCGGAAAGATAGAAATTTTAGCTGAAAAACTTGAAGAGATGGATATAGAAAAACTGCTGATAGTGACAGATAGAGGCATCGAAAAGGCGGGTATCCTTGACAAGATAGAGGACAATCTGATTGATATCGATTACAAGATCTATGAAGATGTTGAGCCCAATCCTAAAGATTTCCATGTGGTAAAGGGTGCCGAGATAGCAAAAGGATTTGGTCCCGATGGGATGATGGCTATTGGGGGAGGAAGTCCTATCGACTGCTCTAAAGGTATAGGAGCGCTTCTAAGCGGAGTAGATGAAGATATCAGAAAATATTTTGGTAAAGGCACCGTGAAAAAAGAAATTCTGCCTTTTATCGCTGTACCAACAACAGCGGGGACCGGAAGTGAAGTAACATTCTCATCTGTGATAACGGACAAGAATAACAAGAAGAGCATCAGGAGTCCTTTTCTTGCTCCCGATCTAAGCATACTAGATCCTGAACTGACCAAGAGTCTGCCAAAAAGCCTCACTGCTTACTCAGGGATGGACGCACTCACCCACGCCGTCGAAGCTTACACCGCAAAAACAGCTACAGCTCTAACCAATAGCTTCGCATTAGGTTCTATAGAACTAGTATCGAGGAACATCGAGAAGGTATTTCGAAAACCAAATGATATGGACTCCAGGTCAGCTATGCTATTGGGTAGTACTATGGCAGGGATCGCTTTCAATCATTCCGATGTAGCTTCAGTACACTGTATGGCAGAATCCTTGGGAGGGAAATATGACGCTCCTCATGGACTGTGCAATTCGATCATCCTTCCCTACGTTATGGAATATAATATGGAATATTGTCCAGAGAAATATAATAGAGTGGCAAAGGTCATGGGATATGACACCATGGAGGCTGGGGCAGTAAAAGCTGTTAAGGAACTTAATGAAAAGCTAAAGATACCTTCTATAGATGAAATAGGTTTAAAAGAAAAAGATATAGAAGAACTGGCGGAGATGTCCGTGAACAATCTTTCTAACGAAAGTAATCCTAGAGAGATGGAAAAAGAGGATTACGTCAGATTGTTTAATAAAATGCGGTGAACTAGATCTTATTTCTAAGGAAATCTAGTCGAATTCATAATGAATTTAAATAATGTAAACTAAAAGCACTAACAAATCTTAAATAACTTTAGAGCTTAATCAGATATATGGGACAAACTGTTAACCTTGAATTATTCAGGGAAACAGCAGAATTCCGTAGGAAATACGGTTATAGAGCTAGTTTGAATGACTTAACTGAAGGTTCAATCGAAATTTTGAAATCTTTTGAGAAAAAATTAACAAGAGGTTATAAGTACATCCTCAGGTCAGATGAGATCCGGAAGGAAAAGAAGAATTTAGGGATAAAGAAAGATGCTAGGGACAAATGGAGATGTGCTGCCTGTACCTCCACACTCGCAGCTTCCACCATGCCGTACTTCCCAAAAAAACTGGGAAAATTGTTGAGGTCCAATAAGGGAGGATTTTACGACTACGTTCATGACGAACTCGCAGATTTCATGGAAGAGCACTGGGATATGAAAGGTGGGACAGGTACATCTCGAAGGGATAGAGTTATTAGTATCAACAAAGGGGATGTTAGAGGGGGAGACAAAAGCGAAGGGTACCTTATATTCCCGTGGGACAAAGTTCCACATTACTTCAATGAAGACCTTATCAGAGACGTGGGTAGCGAAGATTTTCTTGGAGGTCAGATTGAACTGACAGCCCTTGAAAGGATGTGTAAGAACAGGCGGCACGTCATAGAATATTACCCCGGTTACAAGACCTTCCAATTCTACAAAAAATATGCTCTCAGTGGAAAGATCAAACGATTCACACCTGATGAGATCGTATTCAGAGAATGGGAATTCCACCTGTGATCATGTTAAGTAACTCGTTCCACTAATTAGTTACTATATACAATAATTTTTATACCGTTTTAGAGTAATTACAAATAGTCGTAACAATCTGGTGAGAACTGATGTCTGAAAAGGATTGGTTCAAGGACCAGTGGTTCTGGGAGGATTATAGGTCTATCCTATTTCCGAAAGAAAGGTTGCAGAGGACCGAAGAACAGGTGGACAGGATCGAAGATCTGTTAAATCTAGATAAAGATGACAAGATACTGGACTTGGCCTGCGGTATCGGAAGGCACGCTTTCGAGCTGGCTGAGAGAGGTTACGAGGTCACTGGTTTGGATCTTTCAGAAACCTATATGAAGGAGGCTTCTAGTAAAGTGAAGAATGATGATCTAGAATTTGTTCAAGGAGATATGAGAGAGTTCGTAAAGGAGGGATATTACGACGTTATAATCAATTTCTGGTCCTCGTTCGGATATTTCGAAGATGAAATGGATAACGAAAAGGTCGTTAACAACGTTTATGATTCCTTGAAAAGCGATGGTAGATTCCTTTTAGATGTCATGGGGAAAGAGATCATGGGCAGACTCTACACGGAGAGGGATTGGGCTAGAATCGATGATGGCTTTTTCCTGGAAGAAAGGTTTCTAAAGGATAACGGCGATTACCTGGAAAGTGACTGGATCCTTATCAAAAACGGGAAAGTTAAAGAACATAAATTTCTATATAGATTTTACTCGAAGTCTGAGATAAAAGATCTACTAAAAAAAGCGGGTTTCTCAAATGTTGATATCTACGGGGACCTCTACGGTTCCGAGTACAACAGGAACGCTGATAGACTGGTAGCTATAGCTTGGAAGTAATAACTTATGAGAACCTTCGTCCATCTTTTATCTTTTTAACCAAAAGAAATA
This sequence comes from Candidatus Saliniplasma sp., assembly GCA_048622455.1. Classification (GTDB taxonomy): domain Archaea; phylum Thermoplasmatota; class Thermoplasmata; order Halarchaeoplasmatales; family Halarchaeoplasmataceae; genus Saliniplasma. Next base: position 51,492 of record JBMCUO010000001.1, read on the forward strand.
TATCAAAATATATAATTCATAACTTGAACGTTAGATGGCGGATGAAAAAGAGTACTACAGGATGACAGTCGACGAATGTTTAGATGAATTAGATACTTCTACTGAGGGACTCACCAGAGAGGAAGCTGAGAAACGGTTAAAGAAATACGGTAAGAACGAACTCACCGGGAAGGTCCAAACACCCAAACTTCTACTCTTCTTAGCACAGTTCAAAGAACTGCTTGTCATGGTTTTGATAATAGCTGGGATCGTCTCACTTTTCCTAGGGATTTACCAGAACGATCCAGGCAGCTTGAAAAGTGCAGCCGCAATGTTCATCATAGTTTTCATCAACGCAGTTATAGGTTTTTTTCAGAAGTATAAAGCTCAACAGATCATCGAGAAGTTAAAATCCCTCATCAAATCTCCAGCTCAGGTCAAGCAGGCAGGGGATTGGAAGGAGATAGATCAAGAAGAATTGGTTTCTGGAGATATCATCAAGATCGAAGAGGGTGACAAGATCCCTGCGGACATCAGAGTCATACGGTCTTTCAATCTGAAGACCAACGATTTCTCACTAACGGGCGAATCAATGCCCCAGGAGAAACACAGCAACGCTATAAAAGAGAAGGTCACCCTAGCAGATAGGGACAACATGGCATACGTGGGGACCACTGTAGCCACCGGGAACGCGATAGGAGTTGTCATCGCCACAGGTATGAAAACCGAGATGGGTAAGATCGCAGATATGACAGAAGAGACAGGAGAACTCAAATCCCCTCTACAGAAAGAGTTGGACCTTCTTGCCAAACATCTAACAGCGATAGTCGTTGTCATCAGCACTGCCTTATTCTTCGTCGCTTATTGGCAGGGACTGGGTTTGACCATCAGTTTGATATATGCTGTGGGTATAGCCGTATCCGCCGTTCCACAGGCTTTACCTGCTCAGGTTACGGTAGCACTTTCAACGGGCAGTAACAGGTTAGCTAACAGAAATGCGGTTGTAAAGAATCTATCGTCCGTTGAAACTTTAGGTTCCACTACAGTGATATGTACCGATAAGACAGGTACATTGACTAAGAACGAGATGACCGTCAAGAACGTTTGGTTCGAAGAGAAGGAATACAAACTAACTGGATTAGGTTACAAACCAGAAGGGAATATCTTAGATGAGAATGAGAACGAACTCAACCAGGAACAGATAAACGAATTAGAGATCCTCATGGACGCCGCCACCATGGCTTCTACTGCAGAGATACACCCCCCAGACGATCAACACGACAGCTGGTACCCTGTGGGGGACCCTACTGAAGCCGCCTTGATAACCATGTCGACAAAACTCGGCACTCGCTCGGAGAGTGAGGATGAAGAGAACCCTGAGATTATCGAATTCCCCTTCGATTCAGAAAGAAAAAGGATGAGTTCTATCAGGGATATAGGTGAGGGATACGAAGACAAAAAAGTCGAGAAAGCCCTTGAAGGCAACACCAAAGGTATGAGAGTATTGGCCATGAAAGGTGCTACTGACAGCGTTCTATCGGTGAGTAAGTATATCTATCGTGATGGAGAGGTCCAAAAGATAACTGAAGAAGATAAAGAAAGGATCAGAAAGATCAACGAAAAATATTCAGAAAAGGCCATGAGGGTTCTAGCTATAGCGTACAGACCCCTGGAAAAACAGAGTGAGGATTACGTTGAGGATGAGGTAGAAAAGGACGTGATCTTCCTGGGGCTTGTCAGCATGATAGACCCCCCTAAAGAAGGGGTAAAAGAAGCTATCCAGAAGTGTAGAGACGCTCATATCAGAACCTTCATAATGACAGGAGATCACGCTATCACCGCTAGAGCCGTCGGTGACGAGATAGGTTTGTCCGTTGAAGGGGAGCCAATGACTGTTATCACCGGTAAAGAATTGAAGAAGATGGATGACAAAGACATCACCCAGAAGATGAAAGAGTCGGAATCCATGATATTCTCTAGAGTGGACCCCGAGGACAAACTAAGGATCGTTAAAATGTTAGAGCAGGACGACGAGATCGTTGCGGTCACCGGCGACGGTGTCAACGACGCACCTGCTCTAAAAAGAGCTCATATAGGGGTTGCTATGGGACAGAAAGGTACCGATGTAGCAAAGGAAGCCTCTGAACTCGTACTGCTTGACGATAGTTTTCCCACATTAGTCCACGCAGTGAGAGAGGGGAGAACAATCTACAACAACCTTAAGAAAACCGTACTAGCTTCTATGACCACAAACGGTGCGGAACTCACAACAGTCCTAGCAGGATTGGCTATGATCGGCCTTATCGGTTGGAGCGAGTGGGCTATCCCGATACTCGTTATCCAGATATTAGCTGTGGACCTTTTAGCTGAAGTCATGCCCCTGACTTTCCTATCATACGACCCTCCTTCAGCGGAGATGATGAAATCACCACCTAGAAGAAGGGAGGAACATATACTGGATCTTCCACACTCGGTCGAAGTGATATTCCTTGGTCTTCTGATAGGGTCACTAGCTGCGGGAAACTTCTGGTTATTCTTCAGCAGGCAGGGTTTGTCTCTTACAGGTGCGAAACTACCGGAATACGCCGCAGCTACCACGGTTTCCTATCTAACCTTAGTCTACTGTCAGTTCGCGAATATAATGTCGAGAAGATACGAGTATGAATCCATATTCAGTAAGAACTTCTTCTCCAACAAGATCATACTGTATTCGATAGTAATATCCATCGGATTGGTCTTCCTGGGAGTTTACGGTCCTTATATCAGCGGTTTCCTTGAATTTGCCGATATCGGTCTGATGGGATGGACACAGGTTCTAGGAGCTATGGGTGTGTATTTAGGGATCTTTGAAATCATCAAACTGGTAAAAAGAGTGAGGAAGTGAACTTTTAAAAAGGAAGATTAAAATAGAGCCTTGTTATATTAGACAGCATAAGGGTGGATATAATGAGGGTAAACATAGTTTTTGACAGTAAATACGGTAACGGTAAGAAGATAGCAGAATATTTGGATAATTCCTTCGAGAACAACAACGTCAAGGTTTTTTTTGTAAAAGATGCTGACCCAGATTATATCAGAACTGCTGACCTTTATATATTCAGCACACCTACGCACATGGGAAAAGCTACCAGAAAGATGAGAAAATTTGTAAAGAACTTACAGGTGGACGGTGAGGCACAGAAATATGGACTTATCACGACGTACACCAAAGATAAAACAGATTCACTTGTAGAGCTTGAAAGAATGCTGAAAGGAAAAGGTTTAAAGAAAGCTACAGAAAACCTCAAATTGAAAATTCGGGGTAAGAAAGGACCCCTAGAAGATGGGTATCAAAAGAAATTAGATCAGTTCCTAGATAATTTAACTTAAAGTGTCATGTAGATACAATCTACATCCTCTTTTTTGAACATACCTCTAACATCGACAATTACCGGATCATCGCTCATGGATCTGACTAGTTCATCAACTCCTATTTTATAGAATTCATCGTGGGCGACGGTTATCACTGCGCAGTCAAAATCCTGAACATCATCAACTGCCTTCACATCGAAGGTCTCTATCTCCTCATCACTCAGGTACGGATCGTATCCGTAAACGTCCACATCGTATTCTTTCAATAATTTCACGATATCTTTAGCAGGAGACTTTCTCACGTCCTCTACATTCTCTTTGTAGGTCAAACCCATTATTACGACCTTTGAGTCCTTGATGACCTTACCTGCTCGATTGAGACCCTTCACGGTCATCTCACCGACGTGTTTCGGCATCCCGTCGTTGATAGCCCTACCTGCAAGTATGACCTGAGGATGATAGTCCAACCGCTTGGCTTTGTAAACAAGGTAATAGGGATCTACAGGGATGCAGTGCCCTCCTACCAATCCAGGATGGTACCTGTGGAAATTCCATTTGGTAGCTGCGGCTTCCAGTACCTCATCGGTATCCAACTTCATCTTGTTGAAAATTATCGACAATTCATTCATCAAAGCGATATTCAGATCCCTCTGAATGTTCTCGATAACTTTGGCGGCTTCTGCGGTCTTTATATCTTTTGTTAGATGAACTGTGGTTATCAATCCATAGAGCTTAGCAAGAACTTCACCTACTTCCTCGTTCATACCGCCGACCACTTTAGTGATCTTATCGATGGTGTGCTCTTTATCACCAGGGTTCACCCTTTCTGGTGAGTATCCCACGTAGAAATCCTCCCCACACTTCATTCCAGAAGTTCTCTCAAGTACTGGGACACATTCTTCTTCCGTAACACCTGGATATACCGTGCTCTCATAGGATACCACGGCTCCCTTCTTCATGTTCATACCTACGGTCTCCGATGCACTCTTTACAAAAGACAATTCAGGTTCTTTTGATTCGTTAACTGGAGTTGGGACACAGATAATCACAAAGTCAGCCTTACCTATACTCTTTTCATCCGAAGAAAACTCTAAAAGGTCTTTTCTCGAATCCCTGTTAAAACGCTCAACCTTATCCTCATCGATATCATAACCGATGACCGTAACATGGTCGGATAGGTACTCGGCCAGTGGTCTTCCAACGTACCCCATCCCAACAACGCAAACTACCGCATCTCTATCATCCAATTTCCTCTTAAGCTTGTCAAGCATGATCTATCACCTTTCTGAAACAAGCAGTGTAATCTACGGTTGTTAAATAAATCTTACCATACCTGTAAACAAGACCCGTCAGCGGTAAATCAATATATGTTGACTCTTCTTAAGGCAGTATGTTCGAGTTCAAGAAAGGACTCGTTGCGGTATTACTTCTGATCCTGGTGATACTGTTCATATGGTACGGTTCTGCAAGTCCAGAGCCTGAGAAAGGACACTATCCTGGTTCTGAACACATCATAAAAGACCACGAGACTTACGTAGGTGAGCTGGTGGAGGTGGGCGGTAAAGTCGTCGATACGGACCCTCTCACCATCGAAGTCGAGTACGGTGATGAATCTCTACTGTTAGAAGTTACCGACACTGACGAGACCGCTGAATTAGGCGATCGGGTGAGTGTTTTTGGAACTTTAGAAGATGATAACACCGTAAGGGCTGAAAAAATCATAGTCAGACCACGAAGGAATTGGTACTACATGTACGGAGTTTCCGGGATCGCTGCTGTCTGGCTTCTGATTCGCATTATATCGTATTGGGAATACACTGCGAAAGGTTTTAAACCAAGAGAGGAACCGATGAACATATTGAGGAGGGATGATCACGGCTGACCTTCTAACTCACGTTCTCGTAGCATTCAGTGTTGGTGTTATACTTTCATGGAGATTCAAGTGGATCAGCAGAAACTACATCACGATTATCATGCTGGGAGCGGTACTACCTGACCTGACACGCATAGGATTGATAATAGAACCTGCTTATATTGAGAACACATTTGGTGTCCCTTTTTCATGGTCTCCACTGCACACCGTCGCAGGGGTCTTCATAATAATACTGCTTCTGACTTTAGTGGTTCACGAACGGTACTCAAAACCCGTATTTATACTACTAGTCCTCGGCGCCTTCACACACCTATTCATGGATTCGTTTCTTTTGACCACAACAGGCACTTCGTACACTGTTTTCTTCCCGATAACATTCTACAATCCTCCGACACCGGGATTCTACCTCAGCACTGACATGTGGCCATCTATGGTTTCAGCACTTGCCGCATCTGCGATATGGAGTATCGATAATACCTCCATAATCAAGGAAAAATTATTTAAATAAGATGGCCTAACAGCCAGCCCCGATAATCCCTTTCAAAGGAGAAAAAGATGCCTGAATCAGGAAATAAGTTGAGCACCATCCTCGTTATCTTCCTCATAGGTGCAATTATCACTCGATTACCGTTTCCAGAACAGTTCAGTACCGATGCTAAGATGATGATCGCTATAGCCTTCGTTGCCGCTGCCCTTTGGGTCACGGAGGCCCTCCCTATACCCGTAACGGCCATGCTTGTCATCCTTCTACAGGGTCTATTCGGGATACAGCCCTTTTCCGTCGCTTTATCTTTCATCGCTCACAAAGTTAACGTTCTGCTGGTAGCGGGTTTTATAATCGCAGCCGGTTTAAAAAAGTACGATCTCGACAAAAGGATAGGACTCAAGTTCGTATCATTAGTGGGTGAGAGGACCGATCGTTTGATCCTAGGCATCATGGCAGGAACAGCTTTTCTTTCCATGTGGATTTCCAACACTGCAGCAACAGCCATAATGATACCGATCGGTATAGGGATACTGAAAAAGGCTAAGGATTACCCAAAGGGAACCAACATGGGTAAGGCCATGATTCTAGGTATAGCATTCGCTGCAAATATCGGCGGTATGGGTACTCCAGTGGGAACCCCTCCTGTACCGATAACCATAGCGTTCCTTGAAGATTTAGCTGGGATCAGTATATCATTCTTCGATTGGGTTATCAGAGCGGTGCCCTTACTGATCCTCCTTATCCCGTTATCATGGAAATTGGTCACAACCATCTACAAACCTGAGATAGACAGGATCGAAGGAGGGATAGAGATGGTAAAAGAGGAGTTAAAAGAACTAGGTTCTTTAACACACCGTCAAAAACATTTTCTAGCCCTATTCGCTATCGCATTAGGACTCTGGTTACTGAGTGCCTTCGATGTATGGCTGCCTTTACCCGAGGATTGGCTATACATAGCTTCAGTTTTGATCTGTTTTATTTTCGTGTTTCCCAGAGTAGGAGTACTGAACTGGAAAGAAGCCACTGATGAGATAGGATGGGGGATATTGATACTGGTCGGAGGAGGATTAGCACTGGGTTCAGGACTTCAGGTCACAGGAGTCATCGATATCATCGCCAATAATATGGAATATCTCGTAGCAGATGCTGGACTTATCTTCGTGATAGCTGCAGTTGGTTTTATCACAGCTTACAGTATAACACTATTTTCAAGCTTGACAGCAACTTCCAGTACCTTCGTACCAGTGGCTATAGCTATGGCATTAAAACTTGATATGAGTCCCACCCTTCTAGCTCTAGTGGCGGGCGTTGCAGCTTGTTTCGCCTTCCTTTTACCGGCTAATACTCCTCCGAACGCCATCGCTTACAGCAGTGGTTACTTTGAAACAATGGAGATGACAAAAGCAGGGATTATATTGACCGCACTTTGTATATCAGCACTTGTAATAGTTGCATACGTATTTTGGGCACCATTCTCCTAAGATCAATCCTCAAATCTCTTTTGAACCTTATTTCGAAGTTCCTCAGTAGAGATGTTGATACTCAATGCGTACCGGTTTTTATTTTTGCACTCTAAATTCACTGAAAAGTCTTCAGTATCGAAATAGTACGGATTGAATTTAAGCATTATATGGTTGTAAATAGACCGCTCCATCTTTCTTAAAGACTTCAAAGATTCCGCTGCTACCAACCGTTCGATATCCTTAACCGCCTGACCCACATCTTCAGTGGGACTTCTACCGTTGACGATATCGTGGACTGAATCCGCAAGTTTGTGTTCCGCATCATTCAATTCTTCCTTGAATCCTTTGAATCCTTCCTCCACCTTCTTATGTTTGATACAGGCTCCGGCTGCGGTCTTTTTTTTGATATCTTTTTCCTCCTCGCCATCCTGGGGCATCCATTTCTCGTATACATCTACAGTCTCTCTGTGAGTTGCGTTATCTTCTAAGAATTTTGCGAGGACATGGGAGAACAGCACGACCTCGTGCCAATCTCCCTGAAATCTGACACCGGAATTTGTCTGTTCGATCTGCTTCATTATGAGTTCATAATAATCCAAGTTTATATAATGGTTTTGAACACATATCCCCTTCCAAAAATTTTATCTAAGGAGTTATTCTGTGGCACCGAGATGCTTGATAATAGGGACCTTACTTCAGATGAACGCGGCGACATACCTGGTTTACCAATGGAGATGCTGATAATTTCAGTAGTGATGTTGATATCCATACCTCTAATATTCTCTTACTCATCCATGTACGTACGTCGACAGACCGAATCGGACCTGAGAGTTCAGCTAGACAAGATGGTAGAAATCTTTGAAGAGGTCAAGGAATCAGAGGTCGGTAACCGCAGGACATTTTCTTTGAATCTCAACGATCATCCTCTAGCTAGGGTATCATATGTGGAGATAGGCGGAGAAAACTATCATCTAAGAACAACGATCCGATACAAATTAAGAGATGATTCTGAGGTTGCCTTGAATTTAGATGGTTTAGAAGCGTCAGGTAGGACCGATGGAGATTTTACCAATGTACAACTCCCTTTGGATGGCGGGACGGTTCTCATTGAGTATTCCCAGAACCTGGACTTCGTACAAATATCGGTGGGTGAGTAAGTGTGAAAAGATCAAACCGGGGAACTATGGAACTTCCATTTAAATTGATGATGATGATGCTTCTGATCGGCATGGTAATACCTACAACTCTTATCGGGTACAGGAATGTAAATAGGACCATGTACGAAAATAGAGTAATGAACGAACTGCATGACCTTATCGCGTTCTCAAGGAAGTTGAAGCGAGAAGGTGACTTATCCAGTATGACTATAGAGTTGGATCTAACAGGTGATACCTTTGCCAGTTTAGAGTACCTTCACATTGGAGATTCATTGGATAAGAGACCTTGGATGTTAAATTACAGATTGTCGTGGAAAGAGTCCGACGGTTATCTTTCAGCCGTAGATCCCCTAGTGAAACTCACCTCGCCCAACAACAACACCTTCCGTCTCACGTCCGGGTCACACAGGTTAAAACTAACGCATATCTACACGGAGGACACCTCTTTTATCGTGGTCAGTAACGTTAACCAAGTTATCGACGGCTCTAGATTCACTTAAAATCATCTAATGAACGTTTTTTCCATCCTCCGCCTTTACCGATATGTACCACATCCCAACCCTCATCTTCCATCCGGTCAGATATGAACCTTCGGTGGCACTGGTACGGGTCTTTTTCCATGCACATCATCACTGTATTTCCATCTCTAGCCAAATTTTTCAGTTCCTCGTATGACGTATTCCACCTGTCTGACAGCATCACTTTTTCATACTCTTTTTCCCTAAGACCTCCCAATCCAGGAAGGTGCTTGTACATCACACCCTTTTGAAACAGAGTCGTTTTGAGATTCTCTTTAATGAACTCCTGCCTTTTGGAACTAGGGTAGGAACGAACGTCTACTAGATGGTCTATATCGTGCTTATCTAGCAGGTCCAAAAACTCTTCTTCAGTTAGACCTTGATAACCGAGGGTGTATATTTTTTTCACAGTTTGTCATGAAATTCAATTAATAAATAAATTTTGAGAAAACAGGGGAAATTATTATATAATGTGTGTATAATATACTTGTGCGACAAAAGGGGTACAATAGATGCCTAATAGACATATACAGGAGGTAGAAAGTGTCCGAAAATGAAAAGATATCGATAAGGCTTCCAAAAAACTTCTTGGAACGCATCGATTTTCTTGTTGAGATGGACGACTTTCCCTCTAGGTCAGAGGCGATTCGTACAGCAGTGAGGGATATGTTGTATTACAGAGTCGACCTTGTGGCCGATAAAGTTGAAAAGATGGCTGAGCAGGAACAGAAGATGGCTCAAGCCAAAGCTATAAAAGAAGAATATTTAAAAAGATAATCCTAGGGATGGGATGCCCTTAACTTACTAGCCGGGGTTTCTACCCCTTTTCCCCGCATATCACGATACTATATCTCCCCCCCTTTTTTTTCTTTTTCAAACTCCCATGGCCAAGCGGAGCATGTTCCTAAATCCAGGAGCTAGACCCAGTACGATTATAACAAATTTAACGAGTACGGTCACACTTCTCATATCTTTCAATTCTTCCCTGAGCCCAACATCTAACACGTATATGGACCCGACTATTATGAGAAGTTTCATGAGATACATGACCAAGGAAGTTCCGATCAGATCTATCAGGAGGGTGGGTACTACATGTTTTTCCACATAACCGTAATATTCGATACCTCTGTAGGTAGAGGAAGCGTCGAAGAAGTGAGCAAACGCTATCAATAAGTTCAAAATCGAGAGATATCCTTTCGAAATCCTATCAGAACGCTGAAGTAGATATAATGTGGTTACAAAAAGTGAGGTGGCCAAGAAGGCGTAACCCAGTATGATAGGGACTTCCCACGGGTTTGAATTCTGCAAAGTCAGTATATAATGAGTACAATATATCAGAGCTACAGCTAAGAACGAACCTCCGTAGGCTGAGAATAGGTACTTCTCGTTCTGCCATCTGTACTTGATCCCAACGAAGTAAAATACCACCAGAACTGCGAACATGACCACTGAAAGTACAGTATAGAACTTCAAACGCAGGAGTAAAAATATCAGCAGAGGCGGGACCAAGACGAAGGCTCTACTCGTATGTCCCAACTCATTCAACCAACTCCCAAGAACCATGGTCAGTATCGCGGATATACCCAGCACGAAATAGATGATAGGTGAAATAAATAAAGGTGCGATGCTCTCTCTGAACAATCCAGCATCTTCAAGTGCTCTGAGAGAACCTCCGAGCAGAAGCCATGGTAACAGGGATAGCACGAAATTCTTATTCACTTCGATATCATAATGATCGATGATCTCGTAGATCCCTAACAGCGAAAGTGCTACAACGAGACCGTATGCAAGTGTATTCACCCAGTTGTATCCCTCAGAAATGCCGTTCACCGGTTCATCTCGTGCATCCGCCAGAACGGGACCCCATAAATATCTGAACAAGAATGAGTCCCAGAACAGCTCTGGTAAGACCAGCGAACCAAAAATTAAGATCACCGTGGGAACTGTTAAAATTAAAATCCAGGACTTCAGTTTATTATCTAGATATATTTCGCTCAAGTTCATTCCACTGTCACGCTCTTAGCCAGATTGCGGGGTTTATCGATATCTCTACCGAGTTCGTAAGCTGTGTAATAAGCAAACAGCTGTAGAACGACGTTCACAATTATAGGTGAAAACAGAGGTAGAACTTTTGGAATAGATATGTGATGATCACAGAGCTTTTTCATTTCCTTATCATTTTCACCGACACCGTATATAGGACTCCCTCTAGCTGCGATCTCACCCACGTTCCCCAGCATCTTCTGATACGTATTGTCCTTAATGCAGATAGATATGACAGGAGTATTTTCAGTCAGGAGTGCAAAGGGACCGTGTTTTAACTCTCCCGCGGGATAACCAGCTGCGTGGATGTAAGCGATCTCTTTAAGTTTTAAAGCCCCTTCTAGGGCAACCGGGTAGTTGATGTTCCTACCGACAAAGAATATATCCTCCGCTGAAGCCAGTTTCCCGGAAAGTTTCTTTATGGTTTCAGACTTATTTAATATCTTTTCAACCAGCCTGGGAAGTCTTCTCAATTCATCTCTATACGTTTCAGCCTCATCAACACGAAGGGTCCTCTTCATCAATCCTAATTCGATCGCTATCAAATAGAGAACCACTAGCTGCGTTGTGAATGTTTTAGTAGCCGCTACACCTATCTCAGGTCCCGCTTGAGTATATATTACCTCGTCGACCTCCCTTGTGAGTGAACTGTCGAGCACATTGGTTATACCAAGAGTCTTACATCCTCTCTGGGAAGCCTCTTTAGCTGCACCCAGGGTATCGGCAGTCTCCCCACTTTGACTCAATAATATGGTGAACGGATACTCACTCAAGCGAGAAGAGTACCTGTATTCCGAGGCCATCTCTACCATGCACGGTATCCCGGAGATCTCCTCTATGATGTATTTCCCGACTAAAGCGGCGTGGTAAGATGTACCGCATGCGATGAGTCTTATGGAATCGATCCGATATTTTTTAAGGTCCAGTTCTTGGAAACCTTTCAACCTGCCCAGTAACGATTCGTGGATAGCTTTGGGCTGCTCGTGGATCTCTTTCATCATATAATGTTCGTAACCACCCTTCTCAGCATCTTCGATGGACCATTCAACGGTTTTCGTTTCCCTCTCGACCGATTTTCCATCCCTATCCCATATCTCAACAGTATCTTCAGTCAACCGGGCTATGTCGCCGTCGCGAAGGTACTTCACATCCTCAGTGTGATCCAGTAAAGCAGGTACGTCTGAAGCCAGCAAGTTCTCGCCGTCTCCGACGCCCACGACCAACGGGCTCTGTTCTCTAGTAGCGGCTATCTCGTTCTTATCAGAATGTATTGCAACTATGGCGTAAGCCCCATTGAGTTTTTTAACAGTTTCCCGGAGAGCATCCACAAGGTCACCATCATAGTTCTCCTCGATCATATGCGCGATGACCTCACTGTCCGTATCCGAAGTGAACTCGTGTCCTCGGCCTACAAGCTCTTCTTTTAATGACACGAAATTTTCGATTATACCATTATGTATTATAGATATATCTCCCGAGCAGTCCGAAAACGGATGAGCGTTCTTATCAGAAGGTTTACCGTGCGTAGCCCACCGGGTATGTCCGATACCTATGTAACTTTCAGGTATCTGTTCCTTCGGAAGGTCTTCGATCCTACCTTTTTTCTTAACTAATGATATCTCTCCATCACTCTTGACAGCTATACCGATAGAGTCGTAACCCCGGTATTCCAAGCGTTTCAACCCTCTTAGGAGTATGTCTCTGACTGCAGAACTGCCTATGTATCCGACTATCCCACACATTGTTCATACCACCCTGCTTCCCTGAGTAATATTCTTTCTCACAGTTTTACCAGAATCTATTATACAATCGTTTCCAACGATCAAGCCCTTCTCCATAACAACTCCAGCACCGATATCGGTATCCTCTGCTATCATACATCCTATATCTGAAACTTTGTTGTAACCCGAACTCACTTTGATATCAGCATCGCCTACGTATGTTGTGAAATTCCCTCCTATACGTACACCATCCCCGATAACTGAATTTCCTATGAAGGAATGAGGCCCTACTTCGACAGTATTCATGAGAAGTGAGTTCTGAATGAGTGCGAATGGGTAGATCTTTGAATCTTTTCCTATGCTGGTTGAAGGTAAGATGCATGCTTTCGGTCCGATCTCACTTCCAGAACCGATGACAGCGGGTCCCTGGATGTGTGTGCCACTTTTGATGACCGTCCCTTCTCCGATGTAAACCGGTCCGGAGATAGAAACATTTTCCTCTATGACACCGTTTTTAACATCTACCACGTTGGTCAAAGCGGTCGAATTGACGGACCGTAGATCCCAAGGATAGACCGCATCTATCCACATAGCTTCTGTGATTATCCCTTTTAGATTCTCTAAATTCTGTACAACAGAGGTCAGGTCATAGACCTGTTCTGACATGAAATCTCTTATACGATCGAATATCTCATAAGGAAAAGAATATATTCCAGTCGAGATCAGATGTGAATAACTCTTCTCTGGCTTCTCTATGATCTCTTTCACATAACCATTGGACAAAGAAACCACGCCATATTTTGAAGGGGTATCACTTTCGGTGATCAGGACTGAGCGAGTTGACTTGTCTTTAAGTAGATGAGCTACCGTTTCTTTGGAGATAACGTTATCGCCTGGTAAAACAATAAAATCGCCATGGATTTTCTCTTCGGCCTGAGCTAGTGCATGTGCAGTACCGAGCTGTTTCTTTTGAACCACATACTCGATATCAGCGTTGAACTCTTCACCGTTACCGAAGTAAGTCAATATCTTTTCTTTCTTGTAACCCACTAACATAACTATCTCAGTTATACCGTTCTCAACAAGTGCTTCCACAACGTATTCCAGGATCGGTTTGTTAGCCACGGGTATCATCACTTTGGGTTCAGATACCGTAAAGGGTCGTAATCTAGTTCCCTCTCCCGCTGCTAGGATTACAGCTTTCATGGATAGATATTACCGGATGGGAATTTAATAGTTTTGCTTATCGCAGATCTTCCCAATTTATATATATCTGAGATTCATTATGTATATAACCTTGCAAAAGGGTGTTAATCTGGATCTGCAGAAAGGATATGACTTCGCTGACATCCTTGAAGGTTAGATGGTGGAAAATATATGAAAATGAAGATATCTGTTTTAGGTGTTGGGATGTTATTGCTCTTCTCGATGTTTGTTGTTGGTGTGAGTGTATCGAATGGACATGGAGAAGAAATAAACGAAAATTTGGAAAGTGAACCTAAATTGACCCAACTGGCTGATTCACCGTGGCCTAGCTTCGGTCGTGATCAACAGAACACCCGAAGGAGTCCATACGACACTAGTCACGTAGATGGAACGGAGAAATGGAGCTTTGATACTGACGATAAAGTGTTTTCTTCGGCAGCTATTGATGGGGATGGAACTATATATGTAGGGTCCCACGATAATCACTTTTATGCTTTGAATCCGAATGGAACGGAAAAATGGAGCTTCCAAACCGATGGGTCAGTGTATTCTTCGGCAGCGATAGATGAAGACGGGACTTTATATTTCGGCTCCTATGATGGTTATTTGTATGCTTTGAATCCAAATGGAACGGAAAAATGGAGCTTCCAAACCGGTGCGCGTGTGATTTCTTCTCCGACCATCGCTGACGACGGTACTATCTATGTAGGATCCTGCGACAATAACTTGTATGCGGTGAATCCAGATGGCTCAGAAGAATGGAATTTTACCACAGGTGATGAGATATGGTCTTCGCCCGGTATAGCTGAGGACGGCATCGTTTACATCGGCTCCGATGACGGTAATCTGTACGCGGTTAATCCAGAAGATGGTACAGAAGAATGGAGTTTTGGAACTGGCAATAAGTTTTGGACTACCCCGACGATCGCTGATGACGGTACGATCTATGTCAGCGATTATGACGAGGATACATACAATAACAATCATCTCTACGCAATAAATCCAGATGGTTCTGAAAAATGGAATTTCGAAATAGGTTGGAACCCGACTGCTAATCCTGCCATCGGTGATGATGGTACGATATATGTCGGTGGCGGGGACCATAAGATGTATGCTGTCAATCCAGATGGGTCAGAAAAATGGACTTTTGACACGGGCAGTTTCGTGCAATCTGCTCCGGCAATAGGTTCAGACGGAACGATTTACATCGGTTCTAGCAACAATAACTTACATGCGTTGAACCCAGATGGGACGGAGAAATGGAATTTTGCGACCGGTGACGATGTGATGTCTTCACCATCTATAGCTGAAGATGGAACGGTATATTTAGGCTCCCACGATGGTAATCTGTACGCAATTACGGGAGAACATACTGTCACAATACAGGAACCAACCGGAGAGGGCTCAATAGAGGTTAACAGTCAGGAAATAACGAATTGGCCATATCAGGAAGTTTATGAGCACGGAACGGAGGTAGATCTTGAGGCGATTGCAGATACTGACTCGTACTTTGAAGAATGGACGGGTGACTACACAGGTACAAACAATCCAACCACTATAACGATAGACAGCGAGATGGAGATAACCGCGGCCTTCGATACAGACCTAGACACATATACGGGCACAATTAATGTCGAAGGAGAGGGTTCGGTAATTGTTGAAGCTTATGATGAAGATTTAGACGAATGGGTAGAAGCCGACGACTCCCCGGTAGAAGACCAACTTACTGGTCAGGCCCTTAGTGGCACTCAGTTTAGACTCAAAGCAGAACCAGCTGAAGGTTGGGAATTCGTAGAGTGGACCGGAGACGAAACAGGTACTGATACAACTTTAGAATTCACCATAGACGAAGATAAGACGATAACCGCAGTCTTTGAAGAAGATGGCGGAGCCAGTGATGGTGACGAAGATGACCCCCTAGATGGCGATTATCCCGAGTTTATTGAAGATCTCATAGCAAGAGGTATGATGTGCTTAGCACTCGCAATAATACTACCTATAATTATCCTAATCATAATCATAGTGGTTGTCGTAAAATTGTTGGGTGGCGGTGGCAAAGGAGATCAAGGAGGCCATGCACCACCAGGTCCACCACCAGAATCGCCACAGCCTCCGCAACAGCAACAGCCTTCGTATACTCCGGAAGAAAAAGATGATTTTGATGAAGGAGGAACTCCGCCACCTCCTTCCGAAGAAGACTCTGGAAAAGTACCTCCACCTCCACCAGAGGATTAAAAAACCTATCTTTAAACCCTTTCTTTTTCATTATTCTACATATATTCCAGGTTTACGTGGTAATGAATCTTTCTTTTCGGTAACTTCTTTATGGATCGATATTTCAGCATCGAATTCTTTTTCAAAATAGTCTTGAGACCCGGAAAGCAGAGCATACTCATCGATATCGAACTGCCATGTTGCCTTTTCTCCCTTCTGCCTCAACTCTTTGAGTACTTTCTGAGTGAAAGAGGAAAGTTGTTCAGAAGGCACGTCCAGTTCTTTTACCAGATCCCCCATGACTCCCATCCCTTTCTCTTTGTTTTCCAAGATCATATCTAAAGCTTTTTGTTTCCATTTTGGGGCCACGTAAAGATGGATATGTTCTCCCTCAACGTCAGCGATCTCTAGGATCTGCTGGATATCGGATTGAACTTCTTTGATGTATTCTTCTTCAGTTTCAGATCTTTTAGAGATTGCATCATCAGGAGCCTCTGGGAATTCATCTGTAACTATCCGTTCAACATCCCATAGCTCAGAGAGTTCTTCTGCAATATGTGGTGTGAACGGTACCATGAGTTTCAGCCAGTTAAAAGCTATCTCATTCAATAGTTCTCCATTCTCTCCACCACGTTTAAAGTACCAGTCTATCTCAGTGGGGACATCATAGAATACCAAACTTGCACTTTTCCTGAGTTCATAATCGTCCATCCGGTTTTTGAACTCTCTCGCCAACGAGTAGAATCTCGACTTTAAATAGTTATCAATTGAGGACTCACCTCCATCAAAACCTTTCATCTTGTGAACTTTTTTCCAGATCGAGTTGAGCTTCTTCCTGTAATTGAAAGCCTCTTCCTCACCCCATTCTTTATCGACGAATGGACTCGCTGAATGGGCGTAGAACAAACGCAAGGTATCCACGCCGTACTTCTCAGCGGCGTTTGGTATAGGTTCGGCCCCACCTTTGGATTTAGATATCTTCCCGCCTTTACCCACCAACCACCAGTTGACGAATATGCCTTGGGGCCGATCTCCCTTATTTAAGATCCCTACGTGATTCATCAGGAAAACCGGGAAATGTACGGTCATGTGTTCCTTACCACCGAGATTGAGGTCAAGAGGATACCAGTACTCGAAATCCGAGCGGATCTTTTTGAGTGTTT
>JBMCUO010000002.1:0-55152 GCA_048622455.1 Candidatus Saliniplasma sp.
AGATTGATGACCAATTATTATACACATCTTACACGTACATCTACACTAAAAGAGAGATCGACTTGAAAGAGCATCTAAAGAACACATTAAAGATAACTACTGACAGGCGTATATACAAAGCATCGAAAAATATCGCAGAAAACAATAACATCAAATTGGAGGACATAACATGAAACTGCACGAAGAAAATAAGATAAAAGAAATATTTCGAAACCTAGATGAATATCTCAACGAAAAAGTTACAGCCTACCTTTTAGGCGGTGGTGCCATGATCTATCACGGGTCAAAAACCGCAACGAAAGATATAGACCTAGTTTTAGACGATTATAACCAATTAACGATTCTTTCAAATACTTTAAAGAGAATCGGGTACGAAACCGTAACGGAATTAGAAAACCAATATGAGAAACTCGGAGCTAAGACTGTACTGGAGAAAGATGGTCAACCTAGATTTGATATTTTTCTCAACATCGTTTGTAAAAAACTGGGACTTTCAAAAACCATCAAGGAGCGTTCAACCGAAGCTTTCGACTTAAATAATCTAACGATCAAAGTACTTTCAAAAGAAGATATTTTTCTTTTTAAGGTTGTAGCTACTCGAGATAGAGATATCGAAGATGCAAGCATATTAGTAGAAACTGGACTCAACTGGAAAATAATCTTGAAAGAGACTGAGGCACAATCAAAAATAACCGATAGGAGATGGTTTCCTATGCTGTATCAGGTGATTGAAGAACTAGAGGAAGAATATTCACAAACATGTCCTGTCAAGGAAGAAATCTATCAAAAGGCTATCGCCGATCTAGAGGACATTCAATGAAAAGCACTTTCCTATCATCTTTGAAAGTAGTGTGAGAACTCTCATGACCAAACGAGTCCCCTGAACTTACACCAACCTCTACCGAAAATCATTTACCCGTATGCTTCTATTCACCTCGACGATGAACGAGCGTAAGATCGTGAGGAGGATCTCGTTCAACAAATCTAGTTTATGGCAGGGAGTTTCATTCATAGCAACTGCTATCGGGGTAGTGATAGCTTTTTCTAACCTCACCCTTGGTGATGCACGCACGTTTTTCGGTGTTCCTATATCTGTCTTGGTGATGACCTTAGCTATCGTATCATCCGTGGGAACATATTTACTTTCGAAATACCAAGAGATCATCATATATGAGGACGGTTTTCTATACAGATTTACTCCCTTCCGAAAGTACGATATCGAATTTTCTGAGGTCTATGACATAAATGTGATCAGCAAAGGTCTCAAAAAATACAGACTGGAATTCGAAATGATCAACGTAGAGGACCAAACCATCAAGTTCAGCCACGTCGACGATGTGAAGTTCAACGAAATAAAGAACGCCATCATAAGTACCTGGAAGATAAGAAAAGGGTATTATAGAAGAATTCCACCTCCTAGCCTGTAGAAAACTTTACGACAACACCTAAATTACTCATGAGTAAATAAAACACCCTATGTCACCGAGGATAAATAGATCACTCTTTTAGCTAACACATATGAAATCCCCAAAAGTCACTTCCTCAATACGACCTACTAGTTTACCGATAAACTTATTAGTTAATAAGTAAATAAATAAAACTATGAAACAGCTTCCGAAAAAACAAAGGAAGATAATCGAACTCTTAACATCCGGTGAAAAAACTCTAACCGAACTGGCGAATTCACTGGGTATAAGCAAATCCGGAACGTTAAAGCACCTTAAACAGCTGACCGAATCCGAAGTCATCTTAAAAAATATCAATACCACTGCAGAAGGTAGGGAATCGGTATACACTCTCAACAGATACACCTATTTCTTCTCGATAAATCCCTACACGGGATCCATCATAGAGTTCGATACACACCAAGTTTTCGAACTTGAATACCTACTTCTTGAACAGGTACCACAAGAGCAGTTCAGAAACGAGTTAAAAATACTGTTCAAAGCCCTTAAGAACCCTCCCTTCACCATACTTTACGGGTCCACAGCTAAAGGAGAAGCCACTTGGAAGAGTGATATCGATATGCTTTTCTTAAAGGAAGAGTGGAAAGATCAAGAGTCGATACTCAACACCATCTCCGACACCAACATGGAGATCGAACATCAGATCAAACCGGAATTCAGAACCTTCTCTCAGTTTAAAAAAGATACGACTTTGATGGATGAGATAAAAGACGATGGAATAGTTATATATGGAGAACTAGATGAGCGTCCGGAAATATGGAAGAAGCTGAAGAGATACAGGAATTTTACAGGTTGAGCATCCAATATCTAGATGCAGCGAAGTCTAACTTGAAATCAGAACTTATCGAACCGGCAATGTTCAACAGTATACATGCTTTAGAACTAGCTCTGAAAGCAGCTTTGATCAAGAAAACTGGTAACAAATTTAAAACTCACAACATTGGTGGTGAGTTCGGTAAACATTTTAGAGAGATAGTTGGTAAAAAGAGATGCAGGAGGATCAATAGGATATTGATGAAATATAACTTCCCTAGGTATCCAGAACAACCGACACCTACGAAAGAAGAGGTTGAACAAAATATAACGTTCATTTCAGATATGATAGAACACGATATCTACCGTTTGCTCGATCGATGAATATACTACCGGATAACGATTCGACAGGCACGACTTTCTGAATTTTCTATGATCAGAAGTTAATGCACCTCTCATCGTCCTTTCTGATTTAAACCGTTATTCAAAATTATTTTAGTTGGTCGGTGTCAATCATCGTTACAGATCACCTCATCATCTATAATCCGTATCTCATCTTCTTTTTCCATCTTTTGTAAAACACTTCGAATCCATTCCTCATCTTATCACATCATAATCTTTAGCGATCTCCAAGTATTCTTCCCAGCTCGGTAAAAATTCCTTTTTCCGTTCCCGGGAATCCAAAAAGGCCTTCAAAGCCTGAAAATGCTTTTTTAATCCATACACCTCGACCAACTCCATCATCTCTTCCGGCATCTCTTTTTGGTAGAGCAAACAAGCATACGTGTTGTACGTGACGCTGTTCTTATCTATCAATATCGTATGTAGAATGACCTCCCTTACATCCGGTTCCCTGTGTGTCACGAAGTAATAATTTTTGTCGGTGATTATCGGAAGGCCATATTCAAAGAACCTGCTCACAGCAGTTCCCTTTACTCCTTCAACATCGATATCCTCGGAAGTTTTAAAAAGGAATTCGAAACCCATCTGCCATAAGATATTGCTATCTTCAGCCAATCCTTTTGCTTTCTTTTCGTTAATATACACACAATAGCTTTTTACGAAATCAGAAACGGTTCTTAAATCACCATTCAAGACGTATTTACTCCGAGCCCTTTTAACGATACCCACATCCAAAAATTTCTTCAACCGACTTCTTATGTATTGTCTGGAAAGACCGGTTAAAAAAACTATATCTTTTATCCTCTTAGGTTCAAATAGAACTCCAAGGATCTTCAAACCAGAATGTGAAAACAACTCTTCGATATCCCAACCCGGATACTCTTTTACAATAGTCTGTAAAATCGATGAATGCGAGGTATCTGCTCTCTTCACATAAACTTTCTTGCCTTCTCTTTCTCTGACGAACAAACCGTTCCCCTTTTCCAGAGATCGGGAGATGTATTTGGAAACAGTGGATATATCCAGTCCGGATTTTTCAGATAATTCAGACATTGAGTTCTTCCTATCCAATGCCTTGAATATCTTAAGTTCGGTGGTAGATATCATATGTAAAGTAATAGTCAATTCTTATATATAGTATTTTTCTAATAGTTTACTAAACTTTAGTATTTCATAGATTAAACGGTCGTTCTACGATAATAACCGATCTTTAAAGAAAAAAGAAAAAGGGTTTTGGTCATTCGTTTCACTCTTCGAGTTCTCCAGTACCTTCGAATGTATCTTCTTCGATGGGTTCTAGTTCTTCCTCTTCTTCACCGAATTCTTCTTCCGTTGATGCTGGTGCTTTACCGCCTTTTTTTGCCACTGCGAATATAGCTGTGATAAGAGCGCTAACAACGAGATGATAACTCCTACTAGACCGTGGTTCTGTGACGTAGAGACACCTCCATCCTGTTCAACATCTATGATTTCTTGTATCACACTTAGTTCATCTGGGTTGATAGATGCTAGCTCATCGATAGAACTTATATTTGCATCGGTGATACCGTTTTTTCCGTTAAACCGTCTTAGGTTGACTTTGAGAACATTTTTATAAATCACCCCCGCTACTTAATATGAAGGGAGTAACATGGAATTAAAAATAATAACTCCAAGTGAGAAGAGAGAGGGTGCAGGAGCGACCGTGAAAAGATTGTTCCCAACGTCCGAGATCGAATCCTTGGACCCGTTCGTGCTTTTTGACGAATTTTTCGTTCAACCGGATGTTGGATTTCCCGAACATCCGCACGGAGGGTTCGAAGCCATCACTTACATGATCAAAGGATCGTTCAGACACAAGGACAACATGGGTAACGATGAAATGGTATCCAAGGGTGGGATACAGAAGTTCACCGCTGGGAGAGGTATAGTGCATTCCGAGATGCCCGGAGACGAAATGAGTCAAGGATTTCAGCTCTGGGTCAATCTACCCAAAGAAAAAAAAGACATCCAACCATCTTATCAAAAGCTGACCTCGGATAAAGTGCATGAAACACAAGAAAAAGGTATCAATATACGTCACGTGGTTGGGACATATTATCCTATAGAATTCGAAACTCCGATCGAATACTTAGACATCCATATGAAAGAAGGTTCTTTAGGATCCATACCTATAAACAGCGGATTTGAAGGGTTCGTCTATATCTATCAAGGGAAGGTAAAGGTTCAAGAACAAGTGATAGAAAAGGGAAGGGCTGCCATTTTAAAAGATATGACTGAATTGAACGTAAAAGCAGTAGAGGATTCCAAACTGGTAGTGATCACAGGAAAACCTTTGTCAGAACCGATCAAACTGTGGGGATCTTTTGTAAAGTAACTATCAATACCCAGCTTCTTTGTAATACTCGTCGGTTTCGTGACCACAATTCGAACACTCAGCGTGACCGTCGAAGTCGACCATCATCTCCTCGGCCCCACATCTCGTACATTCTTTCGGTTTCCGATCTCTATAATAACGCTTACCGAAATAATCAGATCTTTCCTCGGATTCACCTTTCCAGATACCGTAAGCGATATATAATGCACCGAATCCGATCAAAAAGAATACGATACCACAGCCCGTATAGAAGATGGTGAATTCTAGTATAGCTAATATCGTGATGAGTATCCCAAAAAATAACATACCGATCCCTATACTCAACAATTTAAAGAACGCATATCCTTTGAACAGATTCCACAGCCCCATGTTATCCTCTCTCGAAATAATATATACATATTCCATATATAAACTTTGTTTTCATCGGACATATCCAAAACATATACTTTTACAACAACATAGAAAAGCCAAAATAATTATATCACACTACATTTATGTTAGACGGGGTAAGATGTCAGGAATTCATTTCATGAAAACGGAGGAGTTGGAAGAAATTAAGGATTTTTACACGAACAAGATCGGCATGGATATATGGGTTGACCAGGGTCAATGTGTGATTTTAAAACACGGTAACATGCTGTTGGGTTTCTGCGAGGCAGATGAACCCGATACTGATGGTGTTATCACGTTCTTTTACGAAGATAAGAAACAGGTCAACGAGATGTACGACATGTTCGAAGACAGTGTGGAAACTAAACCGAAAGAGAACGAGACATACAACATCTACAATTTCTTCGCTAAAGATGTCGAGGGACGGACCATCGAATTTCAAACCTTCCTTCACCCGTTAGAGCCGTACATAGACGCTGTAGAACTTCTCGAAGGACGGAGGAGTGTCAGAGATTTTGAAGAAAAAGAGGTTCCAGAGAACGTTCTAAAAGAGATCTTCGAAACCTGCAGGTACGCGCCGACCTCGAGGAATTCACAATCGTATTATTTCATCCCTATCCATGACCGGGAAACCATCGAGTTCATGGCGGAGAGAAGAGCTCCGAACAGTGCACCCATAGCTGAAGCGCCCATGGCAGTAGCGATCTGCTGCGACCCAGATAAAACAGGTCGGGTTGAACAGGACGGAGATATAGCCGCTTATCATTTCATGCTTACAGCATGGGCCCATGGTTTAGGTACATGCTGGATAGCAGCCATGGACAGGGAAGATGTGAAAAACAGATTGGGTATCGAACAGGAGCATTATGTCGCAACCGTAACCCCGTTAGGATATCCCATGGAGATCCCTAAAACACCTTCGAGAAAACCTTCTGAAGAGTTCGTAAGGGAACTCATTTGAAGATCTCTCCAGTCTCCCTATACCAAAGAAGTAAGTCTAGATGAGCTAAAGGTATATCGATCTCTTCAGAAAAGCTTTCCATCTTTTTCTCTATCTTCAGATACCTTTTTTCTGTCAAAGTTTTCGGTATCCCGTCGATGACACCCATCTCATCGAGATTCTTGAGTATATGTCTATCCAGGATGGCGAGTTCATCTCCTTTACCGATGTTCCTTAGAAGATGACTAGCCTCTTTCATACCGAGTCCTTTGACGTTTCGAACGATCCAATCTCGAGCTTTTTTCTGGTCTGAGAACGAACCTATCTTTTCTTTCAATGAGATACTACCCTCAGAAGCAAATTTCTCTCGTGCATCTACAAGATAACCTGCTTTGTTGAACCGGAACCTCACTTTTTTGATCTCTTCAGCGATCTCCTTTTCCTCACCGGACAACAGCATCTCCTCATCTTTAAGTTTCTTCACCGTGTCCCAGCATACCCTAGCTTTGGATTGAGGCGTGAAAAGGCAGAAGGTCAACTCGTGGAATATCCTTTCATCTTCCTGTTTCCAAACATCTGCGAATTCGTCTAACCTCGATTCTATCTCATCCCGGATCTGACCGTAATTCTCCCTCAGTTCCTGGACCTTCTTTTCATCATACATACTCTTTCCAACTACAGTATATCAGCTACCTCTTCACAGATATCTTCCAAAAGTTTCTCATCTTCATCTGTGAAAGGTTCTTCTACGTGGGAATCTATATCAAGTTCACCGGCGACTTTGCCTTCTTTGAATATGGGTATAACTATCTCTGATCTTACTTTCGGACTGCAGGAAAGATAATTGTCCTCGAGAGAAACGTCCTGGACAGTGAATGTTTCTTCTCGATCTGCTGCCTGTCCACATATACCCTCACCAAAATCTATCTCGGTATGCTCAGTCGCATCTCCGACGTACGGACCTAGAACTAACCTACCTTTTTCAACGAGATAAAACCCTACCCAGTCATAATGTTCAACTTCATCGACCAATAATCTACAGATGGCTCTCAATTTTTCATCTTTACTCAATTTATCGCCTAACAGTTCTTCGACTTTCTTGATTATCTTACGGTAATTCATGATCTCACCCCTTTCGCAGTTTTACCCATTTATCGACGACTCTCCTGAGATGGGGTATGGTTATAGAGCCCCCTACCACCAATCCTATGGAAAAGGCTTCCTGGATCTCATCATCGTTTACTCCCTCCTCGTAACACCTGTTCAGGTGGTATTCGATACAATCGTCACATCTCAGTACTAGAGATGAGATCAATCCTATCAACTCTTTGGTTTTTCTGGACAACGCACCTGCTTCATAAACTCTATTGTCTAGGTTGAAAAATCTCTTGAGGTCAAGGTTACCTTCTTCGAGAACAAGGTCGTTCAATCTTTCTCTCTCCTCTTCGAAATCTTCTCTTCCTTCCATATCACTTTATGAAACCATTTCACTTTAAGTTTTACTCATGTTCTCAGAACAGGTTCACCATTAACACCCCGAATATGATAGCGAGCAGTGTAACACCAACGATGCTGATCAAGGCACCATATTTCACCATATCACTGATATCTATCTTATCCGTTCCGTAAGCTATAGCGTTAGGTGGTGTGCTCACAGGTAGCGCCATCGCCATGGAACATGCTAGTGCTACGGATGCCATGATAGATATCGAGGACCCAAGGTCCATACCGATGATGATCATGATAGGAGCCATCAAAGCTGCGGTCGCGGTGTTGCTCATGAAAGTTGAGAGTATTATGGCTATAGCGGAAAATATCACTACGACCATGATCAGACTTAAAGCCTGGTGATCGACAAGGCTTACCATCCATTCAGCCAATCCAGTCACTCTCATGGCGTTACCTAACGACATACCTCCACCCATCAACAGCAAAACGTTCCAATTTAGTTTACCCAAGTCGTCTTTATCCAGTAATCCCGTCCCGAAAAAGACCACCACCGGGATCAAAGCGATTATACCCGCGGATTGGAATAATGTATCGACTATGGGGACCGAGGAGGTCAACCACAGTAAAACGGTTATGCTGAATATCACTAAAATAAATATTTGTTTCCTTGAAAATCCACTTTTAGCTTTGTGTTCTAAGTCGATATCTAATTCTTTGATAGAGGGTTTGAAAGCGAAGTATAGAACGAAATAAGCGAAAAGGAACATCAGGATGGTTATTGGTAGAGCAATTATCATCCAATCTAGAAAACTAAGATAGATCCCCTCTGTTGATAATCTTTCTATGATGATCGCATTGGGAGGTGTACCTACGGGTGTAGCCATACCGCCTATGTTGGCTGCGAATGGTATACCCAGTATCAGGGCTTTGGAGAATTTTTCTTCCTTGGGTATCTGGGTATATATAGGTAACGCTAACGCTATCATCAAAGCGGTCGTAGCAGTATTTGACATCCACATTGATAGGAATGCCGTTATAAGCATCATACCAAACATTATCATTTTAGGTGACTTACCTACACTTTTTATCATCTGTTTAGCCAATTTGTTGTCAACGTTGTATTTGCGTAAGGCAGCCGCCAAAGCGAACCCACCCAGGAATAGTGCGATTATGGTGTTGAAAAAAGGCGCCAAAGCTTCGTTCGCACTCACCGTTTCCTCGCTTATAAAGAGGATCTGAAACAAAACGATCAGGATGGACGTAGCATACAATGGGATCGCTTCGGTTATCCAAAGGACAGCGGCGAAAAAAAGTATACCGAATACAGCTCTCTGGTCGCCGCTCAATTCTTCTATAACTGGGACTGGGAGAAAATATGCGGATATCAACAGGAATAATCCGACCATGAATATTATTATCTGCTTATAGTACCTCCCGACCACTTCTGAAAGTGTTTCCTCGTCTTTTTCATTCATCATTAAGGCACCTTTCGGCTGGCAGGTAGCAGGAGATTTATTTATACTTTTCCCGTTTTTTATGGAACTCAAGGGTGAAAAATCGAAGAAAGTTTTATTAGATTTCATATGTTCATACTTATACAACTCGGGTAGAACTTTGACAGAAGATGAGATCGATAAACTGGTTCATCTACTAGATGATTCGAACGCCTCTATCAGGAAAAATGCCGTGGTTCAGTTAGGTAATCTTTATGCAGATGAGAGTGCGGCGAAGATCGTTGAGATCGCTCTTGACGATCCGGATAGTAGAGTAAGAAGACATGCCGCTAACACTTTAAAAAAGATCGATTCTGATAAAGCGTTAGATAGGTTGATAGAAGCCCTGAACTCTCCATCTGAATCAATAAGAAGTAATGCAGCCTGGGTGCTGGGTATATTAGATGATGAAAGGGCTGCAGAGCCATTATTGAATACATTGAAAGACGATACGATAACAGTCAAGAGAAGAGCCGCTTTGGCTTTGAAAGAGATATCCCCTCCTTCCCTTGTAGATGATGTCTTAGAATTTTTGGAGGATCCAGATCATAAGGTAAGGCAGAGGATCGTACAGACCCTGGGTGAGATCGGTGATGAGACTGTAGTTGATCCACTCATCGAACGTCTTGAAGATCGAGACCCAGATGTCCGCTGGTCCGCTGCAGCAGCCCTTGGACAGATCGCCGATAAGAAGTCCATCGAAACTCTCATCGGATGTTTAGATCGTGAAGATACCAGGGTTAGAAGACATGCCGCGTGGGTGCTGGGTGAGTTGGGTGCGAAAGAAGCTGTTGGAAGTTTGATAGAACTCATCGAAGAGGATGAGACCAGACAGATGAGACAGCATGCGATCCTTTCTTTAGGAAAGATCGGTGACGAAAATGCCGTCGATATATTGATCGATATGGCCATGACCGATGAGAAGTTAGGATGGCACGCTTCGGAGGCTTTAGCACGGATAGATAGTCCGAAGGCTGTGAATAGATTAGTCAAGATAACATTGAGGGATGAAAACAAGTGGCGCAGGAAGAATGCCGCCTGGGTTCTGAGTAACTTGGAGACGAAAAGGGCGGTAGAGGCCTTGGTAGGAGTCGCTTCATCGCATGAAAGTGAAACAAAACGGATCAGAGCGATGGAAGCACTCTCGGAGTTCGAGGACAGAAGAGTCGACGAGATGCTCAAAAAGATCATGGAGGAAGAGAGTTCTAAAAGGGTTAAAAGAGCTCTTAATGATTGATCTGTTTTTGTTGAGTATGTCAAGGATTTGACTACGTTGTGAGTTTGACAGAATGGTACGATTTCGCTAGAACACACTCTTTTTATGACAAACTTTATACACTTGTTCCTATGTGCAAGTATTCCATGGGAATCGAGGTCCAGGGTATCGAAAAAACATTCGGGGATACAAAGGCACTCAAAGGTATCTCTTTCGAGGTAAAGGAGGGCGAGATATTCGGACTGTTGGGTCCCAACGGCGCAGGTAAAACTACCACCGTCAAGATATTGGCCACCATGCTTTTACCGGATAAAGGCCGTGCACTTATCAGGGGTTCAGATGTTGTCAAACATCCAAAAGAAGCACGGAACCTGGTGGACGTTATCACCGCCCGTGATAAGTTTTACAGACGTTTGAACGGTTACCAGAACATCAAATTCTTCTCGAGACTGTATCAAGTTGACGATTGGGAGGGCAAGATGAAGAAGTACGGTGAACATCTAGGTCTCACGGAATCAGATTTCGAGAAGAGGTTAGCCGACTATTCCACCGGTATGAGACAGAAACTCAACCTGATACGAAATATGGTAAGAGAAACGCCTATACTGTTCTTAGACGAACCCACCCTTGGACTAGATCCGGTTTCCAGTAGAAAGTTCAGAAGTCTATTGAAGGAGATCATGGAAAAGGAAGGTAAGACAGTCATCTTCACCAGCCATAACATGTTCGAAGTCTAGGAACTCTGTGAACGTATCACAATTTTGAAAGACGGGGGATCACCATGACCGGCGATCCGAAAAAGTTCAAGGACGAGATATTCCCCAAAAGGATGATCGAGTTCGAGTTCAAAGACGGTAGTGATTTAGATCTAGAACATGAACATATATACAAGATCGAAAAGAAAAAGGACGGAAAAACCCAGGTTTTCATCAACGCCGGAGATCACGTCCACGACATTGTTCAGGAGATCTTAAACCAGGGTCGTGTTTCTCACATATCGGTAAAAGGACCCACTTTAGAAGAGGCGTTCATAAAACACGCTGGAGGACAGGAAGAAACCAACGGGAGGGGACGTCGTGGAGATGAAACAATACTTTCACATCCTTTACGCTTTTCTTATCCTGGACTGGCGGAGAAGATGGTCTTACAAACTGAACTTCGTGGCCATGCTCATGTATCCTATAGTGTGGGTCAGTGTTTTCGCACTGCTTAAAAGGACCGTTGACGAGGGTAGAGGTATGGTCATGGAAGGAGGATTCGCAACCTACATCGTGGTGGGTATAATCACATGGAGATTTATACGGGTCGGTTTCTTCGTTTCGTCCTGGAGCATACGCTGGAAACAGCATATAATGAATTTCAAGAACATCTACTACCCCACCATCTCTTAGTACCGGTTTCATCCACGGCACTTTCAGGGTTCACCGTATCACTTCTAAACTTCGTCGATATGTGGCTGGTAGCAGATTTCGTGTTCGGAATCAGTTTGAATCTGACTCTACCCTCATTCCTATTTCTAGTACTAGCATGGATGTCGGTCATCGGCTTCGGATTCGCCATTGCCGGTGTAGCAGTACTATACAAGGAGATCCAGGCGGTGTTCACGGTTATCTTTTTCTCGTTCCAGTTCTTCTGCGGAGTTTTCTTCCCAGTATCATCACTACCACGTGCAGCACAGTATATCAGCAGAGCCATACCGATAACCTACGCACTGAACGGCATGAGGACAAGCATGAATCGTGGATACATCTCGACTAATGATGTTCTTATCATGGTCGTGGCTGGAGTCATAGGCATGGTCATAGGTCTGATCACGTTACATCTATGCCTGAAGAAAGCCTTAAAAGACGGTAATTGGAAAGGTATTGACCACCGAAAATTTAAAGTCTTAATATAATTTAGTAGCCACCATGTCTTCCTCTGGAATCGATCAATTCATAGAAATTGAAAACAAATGGCTGGAAAGATGGGAGAACAGCGATGTTTACCGCTTCGACCCGGATTCAGAAAAACCCATCTTCTCCATAGACACACCACCCCCGACGATCTCAGGTAGGATGCACATAGGCCACGCCTTTTCGTACACCCAGATGGACATGATCGCCAGGTACAAGAGGATGCAGGGTTACAACGTGTTCTATCCCTGGGGTTTCGATGATAACGGCATAGCCACGGAACTGTACGTTAAGAATGAAACCGGTATTGACCCTAAGGATGTGGGAAGGGAGAAGTTCATAGAATTGTGTCTCGAAGAGAGTAAGAAGTTGGAAGAGAACTTAGAGAGGAAGTGGAAGAGGGTCGGAACTTTCCCAGATTACGATATATTCTACCGCACCATCGATGAACGTTCCAGGAAGACATCTCAGAAGTCTTTCATAGAGTTATACGAGATGGGAAGAGAGTACAGAAAAGAGGCTCCCACGTTATGGTGTCCTCACTGTGAAACCGCCATATCACAGGTGGAAACTGAAGATATGGAAAAGGAAGGGAAGTTCAACAATATATTCTTCGATATCAAAGAGGGTGGTCATCTAATCATCTCAACCACCAGACCTGAACTACTTCCAGCATGTGTAGCGGTTTTCGTTCACCCGGATGATGAACAAAATTCACATCTCATCGGAAAGACAGCAGTAGTACCTCTCTTCGGGCAGGAAGTACCGATATTAGAAGACGATAAAGTCGACATGGAGACCGGAACCGGTGTAGTCATGTGCTGTACCTTCGGTGATCAAACTGATATCGATTGGTGGTACGCCCACGACCTTTCCCTTAGGATCGCTATCGATGAAACGGGGCACATGACCGATGAAGCCGGTGATTACTCCAGTTTAGGCATCCACGAGGCTAGGCAGAAGATCATAGAGGACCTGAAAAGCGCTGATAAGCTGGGTGAACAGTGGGATATCACACATGATGTAAACGTTCACGAACGCTGTGACAGTCCTATAGAGTTCTTGGTCACGGAACAGTGGTTCATCAAGTACCTAGATCTTAGAGAAAAATATCTGGAAGTGGGAGATGATATAAACTGGTATCCTGAACACATGAAGGTCCGGTATGATAATTGGGTTAAATCGTTAAAATGGGATTGGTGCATTTCAAGGCAGAGATATCACGGTATACCCTTCCCTGTTTGGTACTGTAAAGACTGTGGGGAGGTCAAACTTGCGGAGGAGGAACAGCTACCTGTAAATCCTTTGGTCGATGAACCCATAGGAAAGTGTGAGGAGTGCGGGGGAAATGATTTCAACCCTGAAAAGGATGTAATGGATACCTGGGCTACATCCTCGCTGACACCCTACATAGCTACCCGGTGGATCGAGGACTCCGATATGTTCGATAAAGTTTTCCCCTTTAATCTCAGACCACAGTCACACGACATAATCAGTTTCTGGGCCTTCAATACCATCGTCAAAAGTTTGTTTCATTCGGACCAAAAACCGTGGGATGATATCATGATACATGGATATCTGATGCTTCCTGGGGGCAAGGCTTTTTCTTCTTCTAAAGGTATCATCATAGACCCAGAGGAGATAGCCTATGAGTACGGAGCCGATGCTATCAGATACTTGAGCGGTTCTAATCAACCCGGTGAGGATGCGGTCTTCGAGAAAAAATGGTTGAAGCGGGGCCAGAGGATCAGAACCAAATTCTGGAACCTACAGAATTTCATCGGAAACTCCATAGATGAGAAGATAGAAGATATGCCCGAGTTAAGGACCGTCGATAGATGGCTTTTAAGCAGGTACAGCAAAGTAGTAGAAAAGGCCACAGAGCACATGGACGACTACCGATACGATAAAGCACTACAGGAAGTAGAATACTTCTTCTGGCATGTTTTAGCGGACCACTACATCGAGATGATAAAACATAGGGTGTATGGTGAAAGAGATAAAGCCGCTGAATTCACACTCTATAAAGTTGGGCTGGGTTTGACCAAGATGTTGGCTCCGATAATGTGCTTCGTGACCGAGGAAGTTTATGATAAGAATTATAAAGAATTTGAAGACGAAAAGAGTATTCATACTACAACCTGGCCAAGATCAATACTTAAAGATGGGGAAGCGGAAGAACAGGGAGAGATAGTCAAGGATATCATCGCTGAAGTCAGGAACTGGAAATCCGAAAATGGTATGCCGCTGAATGAAGAGATCGACGAATTAAAGATAATCAGCTCTTCGAAAGGTATCAAGGAGAACGAAAAAGACATCCTGAACACGGTCAAAGCCGGGAAACTGAGTATGATAGATGGGGACGAGATCGAAGAAAAGGCCGTAGAAGTTATCCCGGATTACTCGGTGATAGGACCTAAGTTTAAGGGCGAGGCCAACCTCGTGGTCGAAAAACTAAAGTCATCGGATCCAGTTAAGATTTCACGGGCTTTAGATTCAGGCGGTTTTAAGATCACAGTAGATAAAAAAGATTACACGATAACAAAAGAGGATGTAGATATCAAAAAATCTAAAGTTCACAAAGGCGAGGAAGTAGAAACTATCGAGGTAGAAAATGCCGTGGTTCTTTTAAAGAAATGAATCTATTTATTGACCTCTTTGTTCTCATAATGCATTTTCTCTACGTCAGTTTCTTGACTCATCTTTCCTTTTCTGCAGTGATTACATATCCCCTTTTCCAGATGCTCTTCACACGTGGCTAACCCGCATAGACTGCAGGAACGTGTAGTTGCCTTTCCACATATATGACATCCACTCATCATCTCCATTTTTTTCACCCAATCTATAATCTTTTTTATCAGATAAATACTTTGTTCTTTCAAATGTCGAATAAATGTAGATAACATTTATATCACTAAAAATAGTTCTATACATCAGAGATATATTCTCCCTATTGGGTGGCTTAAATGAATTGCGAATTATGTGGAAAAAAAGTTGGAAAGCCTAAAAAAGTGAAGGTGGAGGGTTCAGTCCTTCAAGTTTGTGAACAGTGTGCAAGCTACGGTAAGGAGGTTCTACAGAAGAAAAAAGGTGGTACTGAAGAACGTCTTAACAGGGTTGAACGGAAAAAAAGGTCTAGGAGAAGTTCAGCTGGATTCGGAAACGAAAACAAAACGCTGGTCATGGACTTCCCTGATAAGATAAGAAAAGCCAGGTTGGAAAACGATTGGACACAGGAAGAACTTGCTAAGAATCTTAACGAAAAGAAGTCAGTAGTTGCAAAGTTAGAAAGGGCTGATATGAGACCTAGCGATAGTCTCAGGGAAAAATTAGAGAAGACTTTAAACATAATCCTTCTTGAAGAGATAGAACAGGTCTCTACCACTAGTCAACGTAATGAAACCGGTCTTACCATAGGAGATTTGATAAAAGAGGAGTAGCTGATCTAGATAAGTAGATGTATAAGCACTAGCCGATTCACTTGAGTGATCTAGCGATTTCTCTGACGTTTTCTATAGATATTCTGTAATAGACGTTCTTTCTCACTTCAACCAATCCCTTGTTTACCAAACTATTCAAACTGTTTTCAGCAACCTTCGTCTCCATCTTAAAATAATGTGCAATATCCGGGAGGCTCAGTTCCTGTGAATGAAACAGGAGTTCGAGTATTTTCTTTAATAGTTCTGGCAGGTCATACTTTGCTAGTATTCTGTCTATATGCATATAATCGATAGGTTCTCTTTGAGCTTCGTTTGGCAGTGAAATGTGATTAAGGGGGTGTGGTATCTGACCGTCTCCGATGGCATCGATGATGTAGGCGTACCTTTTGTTTTGAGTGTAAACACACAATCTCATTTCCAACGGTACCACTCCATCCCTAAAGTCAGCCCACAGATCTTCCAGGTTTTTCAGCTCTGGGACATATCGTGCAGGTACGTCCTGGGCGTGATGATATTGAGATTTTGTTTTTATTGATATCGGTGCGAAATATTTAGTCAGGTAAGCACGGACCATCACTTTCTCCGTCTTGACTTTTGAAGCACCGGTCCACTTTTTTAGGGAATAAGCATCATAGTTGAAAGTTTTACAAACACCTTTACCCTTTTTCTCCATCAATTCCTTCGTAGGTTTTGAAAAATGCCAATCCCCCTCTAAATCGGGTTTTATGAACTTGAGTTTGATCTTTTTCATATCTTCAATCTGATAGATCGATTCTGCCAACGAAGCATACTCCTTACCATTTACGAAGTAGTCGATTTTACAGAGATATTCCCGGTCTCTATTTTTCCAGTTCAACAGTCTCTTCCGCAACTGTTTTTTCGAATATAGGTCGACCTCTTCTTCGGGGGCAAATTCAAGTAATCTTTCAAACCTCTCCATCAAAGGTTTCATCTAACAACCTTAAATCGACTCTACAACAAATATTTTTCTGTCACATCTTATCGAAAAAGATTTAATGACCTTATAGACTCGAACCTACGATGGCACGGAAGTTGATAATGGGAGTCGGGAACGACATCCGAGGAGATGACGCCGTTGGTGAACTGGTGGCTAGAGAGTTCGAGAAACCGGGATGGGAGACAGTAGATTGTGGTTCAGTTCCAGAAAACCACATCATCATGGTAGAAGAGGGCGAATATGACCTTGTTTTAATAATCGATGCCGCATCCATGGGACTTGAACCAGGAGAGATTAGGGTAGTTCCTCGGGAGTACCTCGGGGTCTTTACCATGAGTACCCATGCTTTACCGCTGTCACTTGTTATGGATTATCTGGAAGATAAGGTGGAAAAGGTCGTTTTAATCGGTATCCAGCCCGAAGATATGAGTCTAAAAGAGGGTATTACTGAAAAAGTAGAAGATGCAAAAAACAGATTGTTAGAGATCTTAAAAAAAGGAACTTGGGATAAAATCCCAAAATTGAAAAAGAAAGAAAATTAGGAACGGTTTTTAAGGTTCGTAGACGAGTTCATCTGAATATTTATCGGTACCTGCTATCAGGAACTCGTCAGTGAACTCGAAACAGCTTTTCGGGCATATATCGACACACTGACCGCAGAAGGTACATCTTGCGACGTAGTGTTTCACCTTGCGTTTCTCTTCATTGAAAGTCAGTGCTTCAGAAGGACATACTTGCACACACAGTTGACAGCCTATACATGCATCGACATCGTATGTCAGCTTACCCCTGTAGTTCTCTGGAATTTCAACAGGAGGGTTGATCTCCAACTTCCCGTCCTCGATGAGCTTGGCAGCTCCATGCATATTCTTTGGTGTATATTTCACCGGGAAAGGGTTGGTCGCTTTCTTAGTTACGAGCTGTTTAATCAATGTGAATATAGTAGATGTTGGCATATCTTAATCACCTCTCAAAATACCACTCCTTCGATAAAGACCAGTAAAGTCCCCAGGAGTCCGATAAGTGTCATGGGTACCCAGTAGAAATAGCTGGCCTTATCTATCTGAAATCGTGCCACAGCCACTCTAACAACGGATACCGATACAAATATTATCGCAAGCAGTTTCAGTAGGAAGAATGCAATATCTGCGATCAGGTCTCCGATGACGTAACCGAATATCTCCGGCCCACCGATGGTAACCCAGTTTGTGATATTGTGAGGGAAGAACAAAGCTATCATCAAGGATCCGACCACTATCATCTTCACTGCTTCAGCCAGATAAAATACACCCAGGTTTCTACCCGAATATTCCACGAACAACCCCTCGGCAAGTTCTGTTTCAGCTTCAGATTGATCGAAGGGTACTCTAGAGAGTTCACCAGGTAAAACGCTGAAGAGTGCTACCGCAACGAGTAAGAGGCCGAGCATCCCCATTGGTCCGACCAACCACCATACTGGGGTCGATGATATTACACCTAACGAGAATGTTTCGAACTTCCATGCTACAGTAACTGCTGTGATAGCAAGGGGGAACTCGTAGCTCATCATAAGGACCAACTCACGCTGGGCACCAACTGTAGCATATGGCGATCCAGAAGCCAGACCACCTATGGCCATGGCAACCGCCGGAATCGCAAGTAAATAAAGGATCAATATCAGGTCGCCGTAGCCCTCCATTATCGGTTCAAAGGGACCTAAAGGAAGATAAACCAGGGCTACCAAAGTGGCGATCAATGCTACCAGGGGTGCTGCGTTGAAAAGCCACGGGACTGCCCCATCAGGGATTATCGTTTCTTTCATGAACAATTTCCTGATATCTCTGAAAGGCTGTCTCCAAGGAGGTCCGATCCTTGACTGCATCATGGCGGTGATCTTACGGTCGAAACCTTTGTAGAGCAGTCCTAAAAATATTCCTATGAAAGGTATTACCATAGCGTAGAACAGAGAAATTATGATTTCTTCGTAGTTCATAGCTCATCACCCAACATATCTTTGGTTTTTCTAACACTCATCTCGTGTAGTTCTTCATGGGTATATGAATTCTGTTCACCACTGTTGATGTCCACTATCTCTGCCCTATCCATACAGCCTATGCAGGGGTCGATACATGCAGCGATTATCGGGATATCAGCTATCTGTTCACCCATGAACATCGGAGCATAAGTGGCCAGATTGTTGTACGTAGAAGCTCTAACCTTCCAGTTATCCAGTTCTTCCATACCTTCTTTCAATCTTACATAGTGAAGAGCCTCTCCTCTTGGAGCCTCTATACGTCCGATACCCTCTCCATGGGCCTTCTTCAACTTGTTCAATAGTGCAGCTTTGTTGGATTCACTGTCGATATCCCCATCGGGCATCTGTTCAACACACTGTCGTATCAACTCTATTGCCTGAAATACCTCTTTCAACCGGACTAGAGTCTTTGAGAAAACGTCTCCTTTATTTTCATACCCGTATCGGGAAGGTATAACATAATCAAATTCAAGATCACCATAAGCTGCGTATGGTTGATCGATACGAACATCTTTTTTAACTCCCGAAGCTCGGACCGTGGGTCCGACACCACACAGCTCCAAAGCCTTCTTTTCAGTCAATATCCCGATATCTCTTGTTCTCATCCTTATACTGGGATCGCCTAGGAATATCTCTTCGAGCTTATTGTATAACTTCTCATAATAACGTAAAGTGTCTTCGACCTTGGGATGCATATCTTTAGTGATATCCCTACGGACTCCACCTACAGTCCACATGGAGTAGTTCACTCTATTGCCAGATATGTATTCAAGGAGGTCCATGACTTTTTCACGGATCTTCCATGTGAAGTGAAGATGGGTATCGAAACCGATCTCATGAGCGGCCACACCCGCCCAAAGAACGTGTGAGTGTATCCTTTCAAGTTCACACATGATGGTTCTGATATATCTCGCTCTGTTAGTAGGTTCTATACCTGTGGCGTGCTCAACGGCAGTTGTGTACATATGTTGGTGAACTATGGAGCAAATACCACATATACGCTCCGAAAGTGGGATAACTTTCAGTGGGTTTCTGTGCATCCCCATGAATTCGATGCCCCTGTGATTCATACCGGGGTGTGGGTCAGCATCTACTATAGTTTCACCATCCAATCTGAACTGGATCATGAAAGGCTCTTTCAATGCTGGATGTATTGGACCTATCGGGACTTCATAAGTATTATCTTCATCACTCATCTTCTTCACCTCCTTCTCTTGGTTTCTCTGCAGTTGGAGGTACAAAGGCTTCTTTCTCGTCATGTACATATCTAGACTGATCTTCCACGCCTTTATCGTCCCATCTCCATGGATACTTATCCTCGGGGAACACCTCGTCCAACCAGAGTCTCCTCGAATCCGGTATATCCTTGACTTCAATTCCTAGAAATTCCTGTTTTTCTCTTTCAGTAGTTATGGCACCAGGGACTAAATCAGTTATAGTGGGTATGGTTGGGTCGTCTTTAGGTAGGTGTACTTTAAGATTGACAATCACCTCCTCTCCAGGATATCCATAATTCACTGCGAAATGATATATTAATTCTATTACATCACCTTTATCTGAACCCGATGTCACGGATAGATGCGGGACCTGCAGTTCGGAGATCGTCTTAACAGCATCTCTGAATTTGTCCCGTTCAACTTTCAACCAGATAAGCTTCATCGGTGGACTCTTGAGACCCTTTTCGATCTCTTCAGTGGATATCTCTTCTATTCCATCACCAAGCTCCTCTTCTAGATGATCTTTCATCTCATCTAATTCCAGAGGAAGCTGTATTTCTTTCATTTATCATCACCTCTAAGTTTTTCTAAATATAACCAGGCTTCTTTGACTCCGTTTATGATGTTCTCAGGACGTACGGGACAGCCGTTCACATAAAGTATGTGTGCATCATCTGGAAGAAGAGAATCTATAGGCCCCTCTATGGCATAACTGTCATAATAGACACCAGTGGTAATTCCACAGTTACCTATTACCATCACCACCTTAGGGTCTGGGGTCTGCTCATAAACTCTCATAACTCTTTCTTTCATCTTCTTTGTGACAGGGCCAGTGAAAAGCAATACGTCCGCATGCCTTGGAGAACCTACCAGTTTGATACCGAATCGTTCCGCATCGTATCTCGGAGTGATAGCTGCAACTATCTCTATGTCACATCCGTTACACGAACCGCTGTTCAAGTGGAAGACCCAAAGCGCCTTATCGAATGTCTTTGATAACTTCATTTTATAACACCTTACATTAGTATATATAGGAACACCAGCACCACGGCCAGTGTCACCACGAACCAGTAAACGTAATCATTCACAATGCCTGTATGTCCTTTAACCAAGGGGTCTAGGTATTTTCTTAAAGCCTGCATGAATCCCCAGTATAGGTTATCCCCGCCTACGTGCAAACTTTTCAGGTCCTTAGGCGGCCTGTTACCGGATATGAACGGGTCACCTTTGTATTTCGTACGTTTGTAATCTGGATTCCCCATCAAGTAGAACATGTAGGCGATCAGCGTTACCAGCAACCCCACTATTATGAAGAGTATGGGGCTCCAAGCATCTTGGAGAACTATATCTATCAAGCTCCCACCCCCAGTGCTTCCACAGCGGGTACAATGATCTCCGCTACCACATAGTTGGGGAATAGGCTGAAAACAGCCACGACGATAGTTAAAATAGTCATGGCCAAGATCATACTGCGGGGAACTTTCTGACCGATCCCCTGGTCAGGTCCCAGGAATGCATTGAAGAATATCTTGCCGATCAAAGCAAGCGTTACTATACTTACCACCAAAGCGATTATGGCAAGAAGTGGATTAAAAAGATAAACAGATTCGTATATCATCAGTTTAGAACTGAAACCTGACAGCGGGGGTATGCCTGCAATGGATAGTCCACCTATTACGAAAAAGAAGGTTGTATAAGGCATGTGATGTGCTAAACCACCGAGTTTATTCAGATCCCGGGTGTCAGCAGCATAGATTATACCGCCTGCTGATAGGAATAGAAGTGCTTTGTAGATCCCATCGTTTATCATATGGAAAAATCCACCTTCGATGGCTCCGACACCGAATTCACCGTACTCAGCGGTTTCTAATGTTGCAAATCCCACACCGACTGCCATCATCATGTAACCTATCTGAGAGACCGATAGATATGCGATAAGTCTCTTGAGGTCACTCTGTTTGAGAGCCATGCTCACTCCGATAAACATGGATAGAACACCTAAAACGATGAGGATACTGCCCAAAGATGAAGGTTCCACAGCACCTCTGAATACAAAGAATATCAGTCTGAATAGTACGAATAAGGACCCCAGAGAAGTAATAGCTATGAACGGGGTTATAGGTTCTGGTGCTTCCGAATAAGCATCGGGGGCCCACATGTGCATGGGGACACTGCTGGCCTTCATGGCTAGTATGACCATAATCATACCTATGGCGAGTATATCGATGAAGCTGCCGGTCAAAGAATCACTAATCAAAAAGAAATTCAGAACACCGTATTCTCCGTAGAAGAAACCTATAGAGAAGAGAAGTAACAATCCCGCGATGACGCTTATGACCATGTATTTTAGAGCCGCTTCTATGCTTTCACCTCTTTCATTATGGTAGGCGATCAGACCACATGATGCGATGGAAGTTACCTCGAACCATACGAAGAGGTTAAAAAGATCAGAAGTGAGTACCATCCCGTTTACACCTGCTAGTGTCAGCAGGAAAAGGGTGTAGAATTTTCCTAACCCTTTAGATTCTTTCATGTTCCCAAAGGAATAGATACCGGCTCCAACCGCAGTTATTATGATCGTTAGGGTGGCCAGTACTGAAAATCCATCGGCTAGGAAGGTTATCCTGAAAAAGGATTGATCGGTCAGACCTGTTGTGGGTTCCGCAGCTCCGAATACGTATATCCAACTACCCATGGTGTAAACTTCATAGGCCATCAGTGATACGAATAGAGCCGTTAAAAGTAGTCCTATGATGAAGACGGCATTTCTTAATTCCTTGGAAACGTTATTTGCTAGAGGAGTCAAAAACGCGAATAAAAGAGGGATAGCTAATATAAATACAGGTGATTGAACTAATAAGTCAATATTCATTCTCTACACCTCCTGATATCATCGGAATTTATACTGCCATAGTGCTTTTTCAGCATGATCACGAACGAAAGCATCAACGCAGTCGTAGCCACACCTATGACGATACTGGTGAGTGTCAGCGCGTGTGGGGTCGGTAATACCATATCTGATGATGGGGCACTCGTCCAAATCGGGGCGACGTATCCCTCACGATAGGCTAGTGAAACCAGAAACAGGTTAGCCCCGTTCTGCATCAGAGTTATACCCATTATTATCTTGATCATATTTTTCTTAAAGAGAACTGCATAAAGACCCATTATCACTAACAGTACGACCATGACCATCGGGAATATCGTGAACCAGTTCATTCTTCCACCTCCAATGCACCACTTCTTTTAGCCATCATCCATAAGATAAGACTCAATGCCGCGGCGACCTCCATCCCCACGACTATGTTCATAAGTGGGACCGTTCCGCCAGTGTTGATATAACCGGAATTGATACCATTTACTGTCCCACCAAATATACCTCCGGTACCTGCTAGAGAGTTGTAGAACAACGAGAAGCCCATTATGATCCCCAATAGGGCAAGTAAAAAGAAACAGGTTAAACCGGTGGACTCCATTGTTGAAAAATCGTTCTTGTTATCTCTCATGGCACCCCGAGCTACGATCAAGAGTGCTGTTGCAGAAGCGATCACCGCTCCTCCTTGAAAGCCTCCTCCTGGTGTAAGGTGACCGTGAACTATCAGATATATTCCAAAAACGACGATGGGAACCACCATAACATCAGCTACAGTGCGTACTACCACGGACATCTTCCAATCCATCATTTCTCCTCCTTTGAAAGCTTGTATTTACGCAGTACTGTAAGCACTCCACTAACTGCAGAGAAAAGTACAGTAGCTTCTCCTAATGTATCCAAACCCCTGTAATCGAAAAGTATTGCGGTGACGACGTTATTCACCTGATTGTGTTCTTGACTATCTTCCATGAAGTAATCGTCCATTTCGGTATTAACCGGGTCACCGAAACCACCGTCTTCACCACGCATCTGGACTACTCCGCCTAGGATAAATGCGAATATGACTATCAGTGCGATAAATGCTATTATTTTTCTCATTTGTATCCCTCCTCTCTATCCGTGGATTTTATTGCAAAGATAAGTATCGCTGTGGTCAAAGCTGCTCCTACTGCAGCCTCAGCGATGGCGACATCTGGCGCTCTCAATAAATAGAATTGTAGTGCAAGGACCAAACTAGATGCACCAAGGGCTATAGCTGCGGAGATCAAGTCTTTGAACCAGATAACGGCTAGAGCGGTCGAGACCAGTCCGATAAGGACCAGTATCTGCAGGAGATAGTACAGCATCATTCTCTCGCCTCCTTATCAGCTAGATGGTCAACGACCGCTTGTTCTGGTAAAATGCCTACTCTGTGAGCAGCTCTAGCTAAAGCATGAGCGCCTGTTGGATTTGTGACCAGTATCGCGATTAACGCTACAAATGTGTGAATGACCATGTTCAGGTACTGTCCCTGGGCTGGATACCAGTAATACATAACTCCTCCGTAGGCCATTATAGTGAATGTCATGAATATCGTTCCGAATGTAGTGCATTTGGTTGCAGCGTGCAATCTCGTGTAAACGTCTGGGAACCTATGAAGACCTATTATACCAAGTCCATTGAAGACCACTGAGATCACAAGCAGTATAGACAATATCGTTAAAACTATCATTTAGATTTCACCCCTTCTAGATATTTTGCTATGAAAAGCGTGGTTATGAATGAAAGTACCGCGTAAACGATGGCTATATCGATGAATAAGGTTTCCCAAGTCGCAGCTCCCAGACCTACCATGCTTGCTACTACCAAGGTGTTGATAGTATCCAATGCGACGGCCCGATCGGGTGCGGTGGGACCTAAGAAAATTCTGATGGTTGATAAAAGAATGTAGATTAAAAATAAACCGACAGCTATGAACAACGGGTATGAAAAATCGATCATTCTGCAAACCTCCTTATCCATCTAGTGAACCTTCCGGAAATGGTTTCAGTCGGTTTTTTCCGGACCTTTATCCAGTGGATGTAGAGTTCTTTTTTATCCTCGTCTACATCTACAGTAAGGGTTCCGGGTGTAAGCGTTATAGAATTTGCTAAAAATGTAATACTCAAGTCCTTTTTCAAACCCGGATTGATCTTAACTATTCCGGGTTTTATATTTCCAGTTATCACTCTGTACGCCACATCCAAATTTGCCTTCACCATCTCTATAAAGAGGGGTATAAGGTACACGATCATT
Source organism: Candidatus Saliniplasma sp. (assembly GCA_048622455.1). GTDB lineage: Archaea > Thermoplasmatota > Thermoplasmata > Halarchaeoplasmatales > Halarchaeoplasmataceae > Saliniplasma. Next base: position 25,139 of record JBMCUO010000002.1, read on the forward strand.
ATGGCCCATCTTAGAGGATTTGCCATCCTGAAGTCGTCCTTTCGGCAAAGGATGTGACTTGTAACGGAAGCCACGATGAGCGATACCGATAAACCGAAGACCAGTTCTTCAAAGCCCCATAATGGAGTCCCATGTACGATCGATCTACCGGCGGCAAATGTTAAAATTAAATACGTGCCAAAGGCTAGCAAAAACGTCGAGATAAATCTTTTAATTTCTTTCATGTGTTTTCCTCCACTTACAGGTTGAATATGTGTGTCCTACATATCTTCCCTTCTCTTTCTCGGAATTCAAACTGTCTCGTATGCAGAATGACATGACAAGAATTCCAACAATTTTGTATATATAGTCTTTTCGGGATGAGTTTTAAACAAATCCGACAACCTTATATATCATTCCATTTTTGAAATCGTTGATTATAATGAAGAAAGATTATAACTGTACATCATGTGGTGTGACTTTAGTAGGGTTGAAAAATGCTTCGTTCCCATGCCCAGAATGCGGTAAAGTCCAGATAGGACGGTGTAAGAAATGTCGAGATCAGGGTGCTAGATATGAATGCCCAGAATGTGGATTTAGGGGGCCTTGAATATGGGAGATGTAAGAATAGTTTATAAACTGATGCCAGAAAACCCAAAAGCGGATCTCGATGAGATCAAAGAAGAAGTTAAAAAGATAGCTGAGGAATACGGTGAATACAAAGGTTCTAACGAAGAGAAAGTTGCCTTCGGTTTAATGGCTGTCATCTCAACCATAGAGATACCTGATGAAGGCGGTATAGTCGACGTTATGGAAGAAAAATTAAGATCCATACCTGGTATCCAGAGTGCTGAAGCCGCCGATATGACTTTAATATAAAGTCTATCAGGTCCCTTCTTCCCAACCTTCCATATACTCCTTCTGTTCTTCTGCCAATCTATCTATTTCCACACCATCAGCTTTCAGTCTCAACATAGCGACTTTCTCGTCTAGTTCCCTTGGTATGTTGTGAACTTTATTCTCTAAATCGTTCTTCAAAATATAATCTGCCGCCATCATCTGTAGTGCAAAGCTCATGTCCATGATCTCGGCGGGATGCCCCTGTCCAACAGCAAGGTTCACCAACCGTCCATCTGCAAGAAGATACAGTTTCCTACCGTCTTCCATCCCGTATTCTTTCACATCATCCCTTACCACGCGAGAAGATACAGAAAATCCTTCCAAAGCATCGATATTTATCTCGTTGTTGAAATGACCTGAATTAGCTAGGATGCATCCGTCTTTAGCATTTTTGATCTCCTCTTCACCTATAACGTTCTTACATCCAGTAGCTGTCACAACGAAATCTGCTTTCTTGATGTTCTCCTTAGCCGGAGCTACTTCAAAACCATCCATCTTCGCTTCGACAGCCTTGACAGGGTCGACTTCTGAAACCATAACATCGGCTCCCATACCTTTTGCTCTCATGGCTATACCTCTCCCACACCAACCGTATCCACCGACCAAAAATTTCTTCCCGCTTAATTGAAGATTCGTAGCGGTCATCAACCCGTCGATAGTCGATTGTCCAGTTCCGTACCTGTTATCGAAAAGGTGTTTCATTAAAGCGTCGTTCACCGACATAACTGGAAATTTGAGTGCTCCGTCCTTTTCCATGGCACGCAATCTGATTATACCTGTTGTAGTCTCTTCACACCCCCCTTTTATACCCTCAATCAAATCCTTCCGTTCGGTATGGATCAACGACACTAGATCGCCACCATCATCTATGACCACGTCGGGATCGTGTTCTAAGATGTTGTTCAAATTCTCGTAGTACTCCTTTTCAGTCTCTCCTCTTTTAGCAAATACGTCCATTCCGTATTCTTCTCTTAGAGCTTCAACTACAGAGTTATCGGTGGATAGTGGATTACAGCTGGCCATCTTAACGTTGGCGCCTGCTTCCGTCAAAGACATGGCTAAAATTCCCGTTTTCGCTTCTACATGAAGGGCCATGGAGATATTCTTACCTTCAAGGCTTCCACTTTCCTTGATCTCCTCCCTCACCTTCTCCAAAACTTTCATGTGATCTCTAGCCCACTGTAAACGCTTCTTACCCCTTTCGATCAGATCCGTCATTATATCGGGCCTCCATTGATCGAGTCATTATTGTGTTTTTCCCTCACTACTTAAACGGTTTAATCTTTCAGATAAAAAATTTAAAACTTCAGATAGATTCTCTTCGTTGCTGAAATCCATTTCTAAAGGCTCCATCTCGATCATGTTCGGTACCGCTCTGATTATGTTATCAACTATAGTGACATCTGAAACCTGTGAAGTACGTGAAAGAGGGTTCAGATCGATCGTTATCACTGTCTTTCCCATATCAAATAGAGCTTGAGCCCGGTCCCCGTCCTCTAAAGGCACTAAAACTACATCAGCGGAGTATATTCCTTCTTTTGCACATAGTGCCCGAGCATGGTCTAAGTTCGGTATCTTGGCATCCGGATATAAACCTAAAACTTCTTCCGCACCGTTTTCTTTCAGTTTTTTTTCTATCTTTTCCATCCTTCTCTGGGTTCTGTGGAAAAGGTTCACTTCTAGTTTTGCATCCAATTTGTCGCTCAGTTCTACTATCGAATCCGGGACCAAGGCTGCCACGTTGCCGTTAACAGATATCACACAATTTTCAGCCTCTTTCATCAGTTTCACAGCATACCTTTCAGCTTTCTCGGCAATTTCGATAGTGTTCTCACCAATCAGATAATCGAAAGCTTCTCCTCGCCCGTGAGCGATCAGCCCTGCTTTTGAAGTGATACCCTCTTCAACACCTTCGACTAGCATCTCTCTCGTTTTCAGCGATAGATACCTCGGGTGCGATTTTGGCACATCTGTCATGAATCCAACACCTCTTATACATTTTTCTGATAGACATTAAAGTATAAGAAATGTTTCGTAACCTTTATAAGAAAAACCTTTAAACGATAAAAACACTCCAGATATGTGATATTATGGGAATAATATATTCTTTCCTTGCGATATGCGTGGCAGGTTTTTCACTTCTTCAAGCCACCGTAGGTCTGATTAGCTTCAAAAGAGTGGGTAAAAATAAATTGTTGTTTATCTCTACTGCATTCTTGGTATTCGGTATCAAAGGCATCTATGCACTTTTAGCCACGTTCACTTCGTTCGCTCCCTTCGATCCACCCGTTTTCAGCATGTTAGTTTTAGACATGGCCATCATATTCCTGTTATATCTTTCTATCTTAAAGGAGTGATACATTTTAATGAATGATATGGCTGAGGCTCTAGAATTAGAGGTCCGGAGGGATATCTTTGATAAGATATCCAAATATCCCGGCACCTATCTGAGGGAGATCCAAAGTGACCTAGACCTTCCTATGGGACAAGTCGAGTATCATTTAAATTATTTAGAGGAAGAAGGGATCCTATCTAGTAAGATGGCAGATAACAAAAAAAGATATTTTGTAGATGAGGAAGTTGATTATCCCGATAGAAGGATTATATCAGTTCTGAGACAGGGAATTCCAAGACTAGTACTCCTAAAATTATTGAATGAAGAAGAAGCGGGTTTCTCTGATATATTAGAGGATGTGGATATATCGAAATCAACACTTTCTTTTCATCTAAAGAAGTTAGTAGAAAATGGCTTAATAGATTCTAAGAAAGAAGGAAGGAGAAAAATATTTTATTGTACTGATGAAAAAAAGATCGCTCAAGTCCTTATCACGTACAGATCTTCTTTCATAGATAAAGCGGTTGACAGGTTCGTAGATACATGGCTAGAGGTGAAAAAATGAGTTATGAAAGAGATAGATCTAAGCTTGTTAAAAGGCTAAAGCGGCATGGGTATATCGAAAGCGAGGAGGTTGAACAAGCCATGAGTGAAGTGCCAAGGCACCTATTTGTGCCCGAAAATGTCCGATCTAGGGCCTATGTAGACAGTCCACAACCTATAGGTCAAGGTCAGACGATATCTGCACCTCATATGGTCGCTATGATGGTCGAAAACCTAGATCTAAAAAAAGGGCAGAAAGTTTTAGAAGTGGGTGGTGGAAGAGGTTATCATGCTGCGGTGATAGCTGAGATAGTAGGTAAAGAAGGTAAAGTCGTCACCATGGAGTTATTAAAATCACTTGCAGATGAGGCAGAAAAAGTCTTGAAAGCGGCCGGGTATGAACACGTAGATGTTGTTGCTGGTGACGGGTCCTCAGGATATCAAAAAGAAGCGCCTTACGATCGTATCTCAGTTGCTTGTGGAGCACCGGATATACCCCCTCCCTTACTCGATCAATTAAAGGTCGGGGGCAAAATGCTGATCCCTGTCGGTGGTAGTTTTTACCAAAACCTGGTACTCGCTGTTAAGACCGACAAAAATAAAGTAAAAAAGAAGGATTTGGGTGGTGTTCTGTTCGTACCTCTGAAAGGAGAGTACGGGTATTAATCACATTATCGGTACTAAGTCGATATGAGGTACCTTTTCTCCACTGCTGACTATGGCATAAAGTCCCGTTTTTGGCTTTATTCCGTAGATACACGGTGTTTTATTTATACTATTTATGACGAAATAGTTATCAGCCATGTTCTTGATTTCACTAGCCACTTTTAAACCGTGTTTAACGAGTCCGATACCTAATTTATTGGATGCCTTGGTGTTCGCTACGGCTTCTAGTAGTTCTTTTATAGCTATTTCATTCCCCATCAGATACTCCATAGTATCGAATCCAGTGTATTCCAATATGGGTCTGTTCTTGTCTCCCCTGATATCTTTCATGTGCTTGGTGTAAATCTTCCCTACTTCGTCTCGACTTTTTCCACCTAAAGCCATCATGTAAGGCTTGTCAGATTTCGGGGAGAAATAATCGACTATCCTAAATCGTTGATTGAATTTTTCAGATTTTACGAAACGAACTATGTCGTCCCTTAGGTTTTCTGGATGAGTACCTCCAGAAAGTACTGCAAGTACGCCTCTATCCCTAGTTAAAAAGTTTAGGAAGATTGGTCTGATCACTGAAAAGTACTCCTCGTTGCTGACGTTTTCTTTAACTTCGAACACGTTGTATGTCCCTTTACCGAAACCTCCTCCTAATATCTCATCTAAGTCTTTTGTTCCAGTGCTGTACTTATCTTCCGTAGTTTCCAGAGGTTCCCATTCGAGTTCACCCGCTTCTGGTATGCGATAAGGTTCGAAACATTTAAATCTACCACCGCTGAGCGTCATTAGATACGATGGTTGTTCGATACCTACACCTCTTAACTTGATAAGATGTATCTCTCTAACATTTCTTTTATCCAACTGGTATCTATTTAATTCTACGACACCATCGACCAAATATTCTAAATCTTTTGCATCCGACTTCTCCAAGACCATGATCAGATTGGTATTGGAGTTCTCTGCTAGATCCTTTTGGAGAGTCATTATAAATTTCTCTTCGTCGATACCGTATTTGCTGGTTATCCCTTCAACGCTGTCGATGACAAGCATAGGTCTTTCAGGTAATATCTGGTCTATTCTATCATATATCCTCACCAGGGCGGGTATCTTTTCATCTAGACTGTTCAAATAAGTCCTATCTACGTTTTCTGGAGGCCCCCCTTCTTCTATCTGATCTAAAAATTGCTTAGCAGATTCGATCTTCTTCTTTTCAGATTCTGGCAATTCATCATCTTCCTCCTCCTCCTCGGAATATATAGCTTCCAGGAACATCTTACTTGAATCAAGAACCCTGCTTTTCATCTCTTTCTCTTCCAGCCATGGGAATTGTTTGTAAAGACTCTGGTCGGAAACCCTGGTGGATAAGTAAAAGCTCTTGTCAGGGTGTCCCATCTCTTCGATCAACTGCAGTGCTAGAGTAGTTTTACCTGTACCTGCAGACCCTTTTAGGAAAAGGGATGACCCTCCTCCTTTGTTCAGAAATTCTATTATCTCTTTTGGGATGCCTTCTATATTTGTCATGTTGTCACCTCGATTTTAGATGATGCTTCTCTAATCCTTTTCACTTCATTGTAGACTTCGTCCATGATCTTGATGAGTTTTTCTTCATCTTCGAGTCTACCCAACAAAGCTATCACTGAATCAGAAGTCGTTTCTCTAATTAATAATAACGAACCCTTAGATTTTATCAAAATATCTTCAGGTAGATCTTTTCCGAATGCTGAAAATATTACCTCTGAGGCTCCTAGTATAGTGGCAGAAAGAGTGCTAAAACTTTCCAGCTCCCTGTCATTTTCAAGTTTACTCGCGATAGGTATACCGGTTTTAGATGTCAAAGCTACCGCTTCGATATCGTTTTCCTCTATCGACTTTTTAAACAGTTCTTCTAAATCTTTTTTCATTGACATAATTTCAAACTCCATGAATATTTGAAAGAATCATTTACCTTACTAATGTATTTAACCTATATTAATTTTTCATAATTTCCATCTACAAATAATCCTATATTCAAAGTTGATCCAAAAAATCGATGCTCTTTCTGCCCTGCATCTTCTTTTTCATATCTGATACTAGTGACTCGTAGTAACTCCGGTGAGTTTTTACAGTTCCCAATTCTTTCTTCAATTTTCTCTCCTCTTCTTCAAGTTCGTCTATCTTTTGCTTGATCTCCTGGTACTCTCCTTTAAGGCTTTTTAAAGCATTATGAAGGTCTTCCACACTTGCCTCATCCATCAGATATCACCTAAGGATATGTTCATCGAACCTATCAATGATTCTCGTTTTATCTACTTCTCCACGTTTTACCGCTCTGAGAGCGTCTTCGATCTGTGCTATGTTTTCCTTGAGCCTTTTAGCCTTATCCGTTAATCTTTTCTTTTTTTTCTTGATTTCATCGAGTTTTTCAGTTATTTCATTCTCCCTTTTTCTCCATTTTTCTCGCTCTTCGAGAGCCATCAAGGTTTTTGAAGTGCTAGTCAGAGTTTTTGCCCCCTATAGGTATTCTTATCTTTCTTTTAATTTTATCTTGCCATAAGCTGAAGAAATTTTACGTTTTTCGTAATGGTCACAGTTTTCGCAGTATAATTTTCCCCGTTTTAAATCTAAATCTTTTCTACAATTTGTACAAAATCCCTTCACAATACCCAAATCTTTTGATTGACTGTTTAGTTGGATAGATGGTTCTACTTGTATGACTTCGGCTCTAACGATATCTCCTTTTTTAAAGGCGGTATCAACACTTTCTATGTAATCACTAGATATCTTTGATACATGCAGGGACCCTTCTAGGTCTGTGGATATCCCTCTAGGTTCTCCTTCGACTAGATTGATGGACATAGAAGCTATAGAACCCCGGTTGTTTTTTATCTTTCCATAGACTATGTCTCCTTTCTTGACTTCTGACACTGGATTCACCGCTATAACGTTCGCAACGAGGTCTTCTTCATCATATTCTACTTTCCCGAATATAGATGAATAAACAAAGCCGTTCTCTTCATACGTTCCTTTTCCCGGTAACCACTCTTCACTCGCCCCTAGCTTATCCCCTGGAGCTACAAGATCATCTTCTGTTTTTTCCATTTTATTACCTCTTAATCATTTAATAACATCCGTTCTTTTTAATTTTTTCACAGCGAATAATATTACATTTATATTCTTGGATACGTTTGTATGAAAGTCAAAAATCTTATCTATTTCAAACATATATCTTTTTTCCCAAAAGATATGGAAACCTCTCTTTTTTATATAATCTCTAATATAATCCTCCGTTTTTTGATTGTGTACGCTGTAGGTCTTATAAGCATTTTTTAAAGCTTGGTTTAGAAAGGGTATGTCTGCGCCCTTTTTCTGTGAACCGAAGGGAGGATTCATCAACACGGTATCACCCTTTTCATCAAATTCCGCTATATCCATAACCTTAAAATCTATTTTATCCTTAACATCCCACCTTTTTGCCAGATCTTTAGCAATTTCGATAGCTTCTTTATCTACATCTACCCCCACCACTTCCTCAGCACCTAATAATGCAGCACCTAAAGAAAAGATACCCGTTCCACATCCAAAATCGATGACCTTTTTACCCAGTATATCTCTGTTCAGATATGCACTGTACAAAATATCCGTCGCCATGTTGGACGGCGTTGAGTACTGTTCCAATTCAGGTTTTGGATCAGGGTGAGGTGGGATCTTATCTAGTTTTATCTCAAGATGTTTTTTCTTTATACCCGTCATTTCTTATCTCGTTTCCACACATCATCTGATACTTCATCGTAAATAGACTTTTCTTCTTCGACTTCTTCTTCATCTTCTCTAGATAAGATATCCCTGATCTTATCTTCCTTGATCTTCCAATAATGTATCCTCCATCTTTTTCCACTGGGGAGGTAAGCAGTTTCCTCTTCCGTAGTCAAGATATCATAATCTTCAAGCATATAAAATAGGTCTCTTTCTCCAGAAGATAATAGATTGTCCGTGATAGATTTATCATAACCAAATAGATTCATAACTTTCTCGGATATTTCTTCCGCTTCTTCACGATCGATATCTCTTTCCTCTAGAACCTTGGCTACAGCATTTTTGAACTCCTCAATCCTTACTCTAGACAATTAAATACCTCGGCTGAGTTAGAATATTTTTATTACGTATAAAATTATCCCTATGAACGATTTATCTAATCAAGTCTCTATCGTGATACCTATCTCTTCTGCAATCTCTTTGTATCTATTCCGGATGGTAACTTCTGTAACACCGGCAACCTCAGCAATAGCCCTTTGTGTTCTCGGTTCCCCCTCTAAGATAGATGATATATATATGGAAGCTGCGGCTATACCAGTAGGTCCTTTACCTGAGGTCAATCCGAGTTCGTTAGCTTTCTCTATTATCTCCTCCCCTTTATTGATCACGTTCCTACCCAAACCCAATTTACTGCAGAATCTTTTGATGTAATTTTCTGGTCTAGTAGGCAGCAATTTCAACTGCAGTTCTCTGGAAAGAAATCTGTATGCTCTACCTATCTGCTTTTCATCGGCCTGGGCTACATCGGAGATCTCCGTCAGGGTTCGTGGGACATCACATTTTCTACAGCCCGCGTATAGAGAAGATGCGATCACGGTTTCGATACTCCTACCCCTGATCAAATTCTTTTCCACTGCTTTCCTATATATCATAGCTGCAGTTTCTCGAATACTTCTTGGCAGTCCCATTTTGGAAGATAATCTATCTAATTCTCTTAAGGCAGTAGCTAGATTTCTTTCAGTAGCATTCGAAACCCTTATCCTCCTGTGCCATTTTCTCACTCTGTATATCTGCCCTCTATTTTTATGGGGTATGGTTCTACCGTAAGCATCTTTATTTTTCCATGATATCGATGTGGAAAGCCCTTTATCATGACTTAAATAATTCATTGGAGCTCCGGTCCTAGCTCTTTTCTCTTTCTGTTTAGAGTCAAAAGCCCTCCATTCCGGTCCATCATCGATATATTCATCATCTAAGACTAAACCACAATTTTCACACAACAACTCCCCCCGATGGTAGTCTTTTGATATGTGTTCGCTCGAACATTCGGGACAGTGCTGTATCTTTTCGATCTTTTTTTGTGATTCATTTTCCATTTTAACATACCCATCTTTCATTCTAATTTTTCTGTCATTTATATAAAGGTTCCCCCTTAGTCAATAGGATATTGAACTATTATTCTACTCATTTAAAGTAAATAGGTGTGTCGACCATATCGATGAGTTTCTGCGCCCAAACCAGTTTCTTTTTTTTGATCTTTTTATTTCTAAATTTTGAAGCTGGATTTTCGAAATCCCATCCGTTCAACACGATCTTTTTTGCATCAAAATGGTCAGCTAAAAACACACATCTATCTCCATCTGTAAAACCACCAAAATTATAAACACCTTCTGGAGGACGGCACTGGCAGGTTGATATCACCTGACCCGTGAATTTAGGACTCCATTTTTTGATCAGACCTATATTATCACCATGGGCATGTATCAAAGCAGGCAAACCCTCTAAATTTTTCTTCAACTGATATTCGGTATTCCCATCTAGGTCCGTGACCAAAAAAGAATTTTCGACATCGATATCTTCTAATTTTGATATCGAGGCACCTGCTATCATTGTTACTTTTTCATCAGATCCTTCAGCTAATGGACCCAAAACCTCTACCGTATAACCACTTATTATTTTTAAGACCTCTAATCCATCCGAACCCCTAAGTTCTCCTAACAGTCTAGCGGACTCCAAATCTTTTTCCTTCGAGTAACCAAAATCCTTGATTATCTCTTCATAAATCGGTTTCCATTCTTCGTAATCCATGGCAATACCTTGATTATATATTAACTTTTATTTTCTTTTTTATCATCCGTTTCTGTCTTTTCGAAGCTGGTGTGCGTGATCCCTCCCAATACCCCTATCAATAATCCTAAGGTTATGTTTATAGCAACCATGGGTAAGATATTAGATGCTTCCATACCCACCATGACCCTTATGTAACCGAAAGCACCCCAGAATATGAACGTGAGTGCTAAGAGTGAGAACAAAATCGCCCAGAATGATTTTTTGATTTTACCCTGCTTAAGATAGATATCGATAACCTGCCCGAGTTCGTGCAGTAAGATTGCACCTATCCACCACCATATCACAGTACTAGCAAATGTGAGAAAGGCGATAAATAGCGAAGGCTCGTCCAATTCTAATATAGCACTCCATCCTAACTGAGTACTTCCTAGAACTAGCAGGATCGCTACTATAGTAAAAGGTAACCATACTGCTGCAGTGCTGATGGCCCTTTTCAGATCGAAATATGCCTGTAATGCCTTCCTATCAAGTTCGAATATCCTACCTATGATATATAAACCTAGAACGAAAGATATCAAACCCACACCGAATGAAGAAAATCCTTCTACCGCCCCCCATCCTCTATAGTATATATCCCCGAGTAGTGATAAGACCGTGAAGAAACCATATACCAGGAGAGCTAGAGAGATTGGGAATAAAACTTTTCTTTTTGTTTTCTCTTCCTGTAGGCTTTTCACAACCATGTAGTAAAAATTCTCAACACTTTTTATCTGTTTAACGTGGACATTTTTGACATGTGATATATCCACTTTTGAGGTGATGATCGGCGTTATGTACTCATCCTCAGCCCCATCGGAGATAAGAATGGCGGTATCGGGTTTTACTGTTTCCAGTACTTGATCGACTTCCCTGGCAAGTACTTCATCGGACCTCCATCCGATCTGAGGGGACCCAGTAACCGCTGCGATCTCAACATCTTCGCCCTCTTTCTTCAATTCATCGTAGGTCGATATGGCAGAGAACAAAGAATTGGTGTCTGAATCTTCGGGATCCTTTAGGCCCAGCTGTACAGCTGCGTTGAGCATTTCCTTCCTTCCGATAAGCGGTGTGTTTAGGCCCGTTTTGGCGCCTATATCATCATCCCTGTCTATACAGAGGATAAGTTTCCTCATCTGATTTACTCCTTCGTTTCGACCTAAATCCGTGATTCGGGTTGTGAATCCCTAACAAATTATTTAATTTTTTCCTGAATGGTTTAAACCGCGTATTAGAAAAGCGAATCATTTTTAACATAAGAATGATATGTTACAGGTGATAACGATATGGATTTGAGATCGCTCTTCAAAAATACCAAAGGGAAACTTAGGTTGGCATTAGTCATCAATTTAGGATTAGTGGTAGTAGCGCTGGTCGGATACCTGATATCGAACTCACTTGCTTTATTGGGTGATGCTGGGCATGTTCTCACGGACACCTTTGCGATCGCTACGTCTCTAACAGCCATCAGTCTAGCGACCATCCCGGCACATGATAAAGCGACTTTCGGTCACCACCGTGCAGAGGTCTTAGCAGCACTATTAAATGCCGTAATCCTTCTTTTTGTGAGCGCCTACATACTTTACGAATCCTACCATAGGTTCATTTCACCACAGGTCGTAAAATCTACGGAGATGTTGGTTGTTGCAGTTATAGGTTTAATTGGTAACCTTTATGCTACTCATCTCCTTCATGGACATAAAGATATCAACGTCAGGGGAGTTTACCTTCATCTTTTGGCAGATACTCTTTCCAGTGGTACCGTGGTAGCCGGAGCAGTTATCATATATTTTACTGGCAACTACCTGGTCGACCCTATCTTGAGCGTAGTTATCGCTCTTTTAATAATCTCAGGGTCTGTAAGGTTGTTGAAGGAGTCTGTTGGGATCATTATGCAGTGGACACCCGAGGACCTCGAAATAGGGGAAGTGATAGAATCCATTAAAAAATTAGATAGAGTAAGGGATGTGCACGATGTACATCTTTGGACTCTCTGTTCCAGCATCCATTCATTTTCCGCCCACATCTTGGTTGAAGATATGAGAATGGTGGAGTCAGAAAAGATAAAATCGGATATCCGTGATATTCTGCACCAGGAATTCAATATATATCATTCTACGTTGGAATTGGAATGTGTAGAATGTGGTGACGATACGGTACAAAAGATATGTCATCCCAAAGATGCCCACAGCCATGACTAGTCTTCAAATACATATTTATACCGTATCTTTCATCGTATTTGATGGTTATAATCCATGATAACGATAATCGGTACTGCTCACGTGTTCGATATCTCGGAAAGGTTGAGGGAAGAAATAGTTTCTAGAAACCCTTCAGTGATAGCTGTAGAATTAGATAGACAGAGGTATGCCGCTTTAAAGTCTCAAGGTGAAAAGAGAAAAGATGTACCTATAATGTACAGAGCTATGAGTATCATACAAAAAAAGATAGCTAAGGATTTTGGTGTGGATGTGGGGAGTGAGATGTTAGAGGCAATAAAAACCGCTAAGCAGCTCGGTATAGGGGTAGCTTTCATCGACCTACCGGCTAATATGATCTTTAAGAAGATGATGGTTACCATGAGTTTGAGAGAGAAGCTCTATTTTGTAGCGGGCATGGTAGCAGGACTTTTCACCAGTAAAGAAAGGGTGGAAAAGGAGATGAAAAGGTACGAGAAAAACGAGGCAGATTATATGGATATATTAGAAAAGAACATGCCCTCGGTATCCCATGTATTGATCGATGAAAGGAATGTATACATGGCTGAAAATATCAAAGAATTGGAAGAAAGATATGGTTCTGTGATAGCAGTCGTAGGAGATGGTCACGTACCCGGTTTACTGAAAGAACTAGAGGGTGAGGGAGTCGAAACGGTTAGATTAAAAGAGCTGAGGAATAAAAAGCGGAATAAATCCACCACAGAAGTCAATTTTAGTGTATCATATAAGACCGATGATCAGTAATATTTCTTCTTATCCTCTTTGGTATAATCATTATTATCATGGTAGGAATCATATTCATGATCCTGTTCAGTGTAAACTTTTTCTTCCTTACCTATACTGACTACCCAAGTCAGACCGATCAATGATTGTCCTCCCATAGCTATGTATGTTAAAATCTCCGCAGGACCCCAATAGTCATACATGGTTCGGATCATTTCTATATCGTCCTGGCATAATTCACAGAAATCCGTAGGGGGTGCTTCAGTTATACTTCCTGCATTTATCTCAACGGATGCGGCCATGACACATCTTCCATCCTCCTGAGTGCAGTGATGCGGGTATTCGGTAGATTCGTGCTCGCTGTCGTAGTCCCTTCCAACTAGACCGATGAGGTGTCCCCACTCGTGAATAAGAACAGAAGTTTCTATACTAACGTGTTCCAGATTTGTACTTCTTTCTGCACTTTTCATTATCGTTTCCATGAAGAGGACCATGTTGGTTCCGCGGTAAGAGAGTCCTAGAACTTCCTCATCTTTCCATCTCCCGTTTAAATATAATACATAGATTACCAGGGTGTCGCCCTCTGTTTCTTCATCCCTGTATTTCCCTTCAAAATAATCCATATCCCGTTCGTTGTACACGGATTTTGTATCTTGGACTGGTATCACATCTCCCATCTCGTGTGTTATCTCCTCTTTATCCGTGTATTCCTTAAGGATATCATCGAAAACATTGACAGCAGTAAAATCCGGTGCAAAATTCTGAACGTAATCGTATTCGATCACCAGTTCATCATAATCGTCATTAGTCAGGTGCCACTGGCCCTTTTCCCAGGCTGTATGAAGATTACCTCTGTCTTTTATATAAGCGGGGAGAAAAGTATAGGTTAAAATCAGGATCATAATCGTGATAACCGTGATTATTGTGATCAAACCGACTTTTTTCGAGGATTTCATAATATTCTTGTATCGATAGATTTTCCAATCCTTTTAAATCTATACCCTTTATTATCTACTTACCTTTTGTCTTTGGATATCCTCATAAGCGGAGGCTGCAGCTTCTGAACCTTGGCCTGCAGCGGTTATGGCTTGTTTGAGAGGGGAATCGATAACGTCTCCAGCTGCATATATCCCAGGTACGTTTGTCCTTCTGAACTCATCAGTTTTAATATATCCCCCATCTACTATGTCGATACCGACTTTTTTGGCTAATTCGTTGTTAGGAACAGAACCTATATCGATGAATATCCCATCTAGATTCAAAGTCTCGCCGTTATGCAATTTCACACCGGTCAGCTTTTCTTCCCCGACCAGACTTTCTACGTTCACATTGAAAACAGGTTCTATGTTCTCGTTTTGTTCCACCTCTTCAACCCTTATAGGTTCTGGGCGGGTGAACTTATCCCTTCTATATAATATGTAAACTTTATCAGCATATTCTGCAAGTAAAAGAGCGGATGCTAGTGCAGCGTCACCACCGCCTACAACACCGACCGTTTTACCGTCGTAGAAAGCAGCGTCACATGTGGCGCAGTAACTTACCCCTCTACCCGTGAGTTCGCCCTCTCTTTCTAAACCCAGTCTTCTTCTTTCCTGCCCTGTAGCTAGGATTATCTTCTTTGCTTCGTATTCATTCCTAGTAGCATTAACGGTGAAATCGTTATCTTTCCCGTGTATGTCTTCGACCTTATCGTAAACCACTTCAACACCAAGGTCTTTGACCTGTTCTTCCATCTTGCTTGCTAATTCCATACCGCTAATTTTTTTCCTTGAAGGGAAATTACATACATCGGGAGCTTCTGATATCAATCCCCCCGGCATCTCCCCTATAATTACAGTGTCCAGTTTATATCTAGCAGTGTAAAGTGCGGCTGTATATCCTGCGGGTCCAGCACCTAATATAAGAACATCATACATCGTATCAAGGGGTTTATCGAACGTTATATTTTAAACCTTTTGTAAAATTAATCGGCAAAACTGCACTAAAAATTTATATAACCTCATCGTGAATTGAATGAAGCAAAAGAGAGGAAAAAGGCAATTCGCGGGTATTTCAAAACAGATGGTAAAGATGGAAGAACATGAAGAGGAACTGGATAAAATTTATAGAATATTGATCGTGGATGATGACGAAGATATTTTGAACCTCCTCCGTATAACCTTGGAGAAGACAAATAACCTAGATAGTGAAATCATATCAGCTAGCAATGGATTAGAGGCTAAGAAAGAACTAGAAAGGTCTCATTTTGATTTAGTCATCGCTGACCATAAGATGCCTGGGATCAGTGGAACTGAACTATTAACAGACGTTAAGGATGACTATCCCGATACTGCACGGGTTTTGATTACAGGCTATTCTGCTTTAGACATCGCTAAAGAGGCTATCAATAAAGCTAAGGTCGATAATTATATAGAAAAACCGTGGGATAATGAAAAGTTAAGAGAAATCATCTGTAGTATATTGGAAGGTCAAGATACAGAATTTAAAGATGATGACCGCTCAGAAAGTATTGCTATGGAGATCGGGAATGCATATATTTTTGAAGAAAAAAGTCCTGAGCGGGCTGTGGTTGCATCCATCGAGAAAATGGAAGAGGGCATGGAAGGGCTTTTTGTATCAAGAATCAAACCTGATAAATTCAATGAACAATACGAGTTTAAGGATAAGAAAATAAACCAATATTGGCTGACTAGGATCCCTGGTCCTGGTAATATAGAACCATCCAACCTCGAACTTCTTGCGGATAGGATCACAAGATACCTAGAAAAAAATAGCGGGGTGGTTTTATTGGAAGGGATAGAATCGCTTACTAGAGATAACTCGTTCGAAAGGGTGGTAGGTTTCTTTGAGAATCTAGTCGATGTTGTTTCCATGGAAGATGGTATTCTTCTAGTGACTTTGGATCCGCGTACCTTACCAGATCAAAAATTAGCACTTATAGAACGTAATATGAAAGTAATTTAGTATAATATTACTCAACAAATCATGTAATGTCCTATGTGTCTGAAGTGAAGAGGAGAAATGAATGAAGTACTAGAAAGATTACGAAGAGTCCGGTATATCGGGAGACAGAACTGCCAAACTATTGTATGAAGAGAAGGGGACGAAGGAATTGAAGGTCTGTTAGAATTTAGTAAAGACGAATTAAAGCTTGGAGAGGTGTGATATCTGTGGTTTTTACTCTGAAAGAGAACAGTGTCCCTACTGCAAAGGTGAAAATAGGTCTATTAATGGAAGGTCTGAAGACAGTATTGTCGATACTTTCATCGAGAGCAAGAATGGGCGTAAATTTTCTGTAGAAAAGGATAAAGCATTTTATAACAAGATGATGCTTGGGATTGATAAGGCCTGGATGGGGAATGAAACAGGTCAAAGTTTGGTTGATTTATTTATTAGATATAGAAGAGATAAAGGGAAGATCGGGTACAGATGTAAATCTATCAAGGAAAGGCTACGTACTCTAAAACGTAAAAATCATGTGAAGGGATATCAGATAGAAACTTTTCAACTGTTACTCGATAAGATAGAGAGCCTTCAAAAAGAAGGCAGGACTAAAAACTGTTTCAAAATGCTAAACTATCTAGAAGATAATATAGAAAAGATGGAGGATGCTGGTGGATCTCTACAATATCTAAAAAGACTTTTGAAATATGAAAAAGAACAGGACGTGGATATCGAAATTCCCGTTTCTCGTTTGGAAAAAAATTTCGTAAAAGGTGATTTTGATACGGTAAAACATAGGGCTGAACAATTTGTAGAACAGATAAAGACTAGAAAAAGAAATGATAGCGATAACAGAAACAGAACAAGACGGGAACACATTATCCGAGTAAAAGATGAGGGTCGGAACGGTTCTTCAGATCCACAGGGTAACGGTTTCATACAAGCTGGAGAAGGACATGATACCTACAAGACCGGTGAGTTGAAAGCCCAGTACATGATCAAAATCAAGGGAAATGGTGAAGACATATTCGGTCAACTTTACAGATACGAAAATGAAACTCTAGATAACAATTGGCACGGTTGGACCCATATCGCTGGATTGGAAATAGAGAGGACCGGGAATCAGGTTGAATTCTCCTTTCCACACACATATGTTGATGATCGGGAAGTCTATTCCCATTTGATCGCCATAGACCACGATGGTAAAAAAGGTGAAGCAGAACATTTGATATCCCCCGATAAACCATCATTAACAGTCCATCAAACTAGATTCGATAAAGAAATTTTAGAAGATGAGGATATATTAGAGCTGGTATTCATATCAGCTGGTGGGCAAGTGGTCGTCGAAGGTTTAGAATTTGAGGGTGAAGAAGATTTCTAGTCGATATATTTTGAACCGGAATTGGAAATTCTATTAGAGTTGGATAGTAATGGGGAGATGAGAGTTTCCGTAAAAGGAGTGCCGGACGTACAGGTCGGAGATAAGTTAGGGATGGAATTGATGGAGGTTGAATCTAATGCAGTGAATAGGATCTCCGGGTCGGAGGCATTTTACTACTTTAATGAAGTCCCGGATGAAGTCGTTATAGATGGTGCTTTCGGCGACTGGGATGAACTTCATGGAGCATCTGAAGAAGATATTCCGGATAGGATCGATATTCAACATTATGGGATGAAGAATCATGCTGACGAGGCTTATTTCACGTTAAAAACTAGAGATGATATCCTTAAAGGTACAGCTATCCCCGAAGGTGTTGAGAGATACGAGGAGGAATTGATCGCACAGGATATAGGCGGCGATGGTGAATGGGATTACGTAAATCCAGAGTGGGATACCACCAGAGATGGGATACCGGATACTGGATGGATGGACGGTAATGGATCTATCGATGTGTACGTTGAGATGGAGATCCCCACTGACACAGGCAATGTAACGGATGGAACGCAGTTACAGGTTGGGTCGTACTATTCAGATGCCTACGATGAAGCATCAGATGTAACTTATGTATCCGAATTCCAGTTCACTGCCTTTTTTATGGTCATAGTGTTCGTTCTGGTCTTAAATTTATTATTTATTAGATACAATATAAGCGATAAGGCTTCGAAAAATTAGACCTCGTATCGAATGGGTATGTCTGAATTACATCACTTGTTCCAGATTCTAACAAATCTATCAACTAAACTATCCAAGAAGGTTTGCTGATATTGGACCAACAGGTCCGCGATCTTATCCTGATCTTTTATGTGATATTCATTGCTTTTAGATATGACTACACTTTTCTTTTTTAGTTTCTTTAGATGGTATGAAAGGGTCGAGGGTGCTATATCCAAAGCTTCATTTATCTCTTTATGTGTGGATCCAGGGTACTCCATCAGGAATAAAATTATAGTCCGGGGTATCTCCTTTCTTAAAAAAGCCATGACCTTTTTATCTTTTTTATCTATGCTCCCTTTAGCATAAAATCTTTTGTACTTCCCTTCTTTTTTGGCCGTGACTAGATTTTTTTTCTCGAGGACTCTCAGATGATACCTTATGGTACCTAAAGGCACATCTAGATTACGATCTATCTGCCTAAGATGCAGACCTGGCGAATCTTCTATGGTCTGATAAATTTTTTTTCTCGGTCCTAGTTCTAGGGAATCATCGGTCAACTGATTTCACTCCTTGATACTGTACATAAAAAGAACTGCTAAAACACATATGTCAAAAATCAACACGATGGGGTCCACCGGGTCCGAAAGTATCGGGTACCACAGCCTGGATACTGTCATCACAGAACTTTTTACCAGAAAGACACAAAAGACGAGCATAATTGCCAGTACTTTACTAGTTCTCAGTTGTATATATGATATCAACGACATTACCGTACCTAAAGAAGCCAATACCAACAGTATGCCTAGTAGTAATGAACCCAATGCTATTTTCATAGATAACACATTACATCTTAGTAACGAAAGATAAATAAATGTGTCTATCAAATCTGTAATTCCATATGATCATGGCCTTACCTAAAAAGTTTACAAAATTGAGCAAACATCTCTCTTATATTTCAGATGTCGACTACACCCAAAAGGTTAATAAAAACCGGTATTACTCTTTTGTTGTATGGTTTTAGATAACCTAAAGGACGGCCTTAGAGGTGCTGTCAAGAAGATAGCTAATGCGAGCCACGTCGATAAGAACCTTATCGAGGACGTAGTCAAGGATATTCAGCGAGCCATGATAGAAGCGGACATGAACGTCCAGATGGCGCTTGAGTTAACAGACAAGCTCAAAGAAAGGGCGTTAACGGAGAAACCTACGGCTGGAACCAGCACTAGAGAACATGTCATACAGATATTGTACGAAGAGTTCGTTAACATAATGGGGACCGGTGAGGAACTCAAACTTAAACCTCAAAAGATAATGATGGTCGGTCTTTACGGTATGGGTAAAACTACAACGTGTGGTAAACTTGCGGCTTATTTCCAGAAGAGAGGACTCAGCACCGCTTTGGTGGCCGGTGACACTCATAGACCCGCAGCTTACGAACAGTTAGAGCAGGTCGCTGATGATGCTGGGGTTCCCGTTTATGGAGACCCAGACGAGGAGCGTGCACCGAAGGTCGTCCGAGAGGGGATGGATAAGTTCAAAGAGTATGATGTTATAATCGTTGACACTTCTGGGAGGCACTCACTAGAGGATGAACTCATAGAGGAGATAAAGCGGATCAGAACAGTCGTTGACCCTGACGAGGTTATCCTCACAATCGATGCATCCGTAGGACAGCAGGCCGGACCACAGGCCAAGGCATTCCATGATGCAGTCGGAGTGACTAAAACTATAATCACTAAATTAGACGGCAGCGCTAAGGGTGGTGGTGCCTTGAGTGCAGTCTCCGAGACTGATGCCCCAGTAGCTTTCATAGGTACCGGCGAAAGGATCAGGGATCTTGAAAAGTTCGATCCCAAGCGGTTCATATCTAGGATGCTAGGGATGGGAGATATTGAAGGTCTGTTGGAGAAAGCTGAGGAAGTCATGGATGAAGAGAAAGCTGAACAGACCGCCAAGAAGATGCTGTCCGGTGATTTTGATCTTAAAGACATGTACGAGCAGATGGAGATGTTGTCAGGAGTGGGTCCTTTACGGAAGATAATGGATATGCTCCCCATGGGTCCAAGCAGTTTGTCGGATGACGAGATGCTGGAAACTCAGAATAGGCTGAAACAGTTCAGGATAATCATGGACAGCATGACAGAAGAAGAGATGGAGAACCCTAAACTTCTAAAAAGAGAAAGGATCCAGAGGATCGCTAGAGGGAGTGGAACCAGTCCTAGAGCTATTAGAGATCTTCTTTCACACTATAAAAAATCCAAGAAAGCTATCAAAGGTTTCACAGGTAACCGTAAAGTTCGTAAGAAGTTGATGAAACAGATAGAATCCGGGGACCTTAAATTTTGATGAAAATTTTATAGTGTCATTACCAGTAGGTAGTACGTTACAGCTGCTGAAAGAGATACTGTTAGATTATCTAGACCTTTTGGTGTGATACTTTCCGCTAGTGTAGCGACTACGGCTGCAGGGATGATCAGTAGGAAATAGATTATCGGTGAGTTGAAAAAGAGCAGGGCGAAGGCCGTTACAAGTACCGTGCTAGTGATCATAGCTATAGAGCCTTCTAAGCTTTTTTTGTCTCCAAAGATGGTGTAAGTTCTTTTACCGTATTTGATTCCGATCAAAGAGGCGAATCCGTCACCGAACGACATTGCTACTATACCCACAGCTATTATCTCCAGTCTGTCGAAAAATAGTAAGGCCAGTATGGTCCATGAGATGGCGTAGTAAACTAGGCCGAGACCATGTCCTTCAGAAGAAGTCTTACTTATAAGGTCGATAGGTGAGTAAGGGCTGATCAATAAAGTTAGAGCTATGAAAGGAGCCGCTGCTACGAAAGCCATGACCCATCTATTGTCGAACAAAGGTAGAAGGAAAATTATGTTACCTACACCGATGTGAAGGATCTTCCTGCTGAGAAGTTGGCTGTTGTTAACGCCTTTCTCGGTAAATAATATTAGAAGAGCGACATATAGATAAACTGCCAACAGTCCCCACATATCTCCTGTTGTCATCTTGTGGGTAATCTCGAAGAGATATTTAATATTATAGAAAAATATAACAAAACCATCTTGATTGACATTTTATCGGTGGTAAAATGGGTAAAGATTTCGAAGATATGTTACTTTCAGTTTATCGTGAAGATCCCTGCGGGACCCTTCCCAACGCCTTCTGGAAGACACGCAGGTTGATAGACGATTTTAAAACGGACTTCAGGGAGGTCGACGGGGAGGCGCAGTTTTTAAAGATGTGGGATGATCAAAGTTTACACGTGTACTGGGACCGAGATGATGAATTCCAATTGGATGATAGGTTTGTAAAGAACGCTAAATTCATGCTGTTACACGATAAATACCGGGAAGAGATTTCATTCGATGAGTTTTCCAACGTGAATTCTTACTTTCGGATAATCCATACCAATGATGTTCTAGAACCTGAATTACCCGATGGTTTCAGTTTTAAAGACGTTGATACTAGCGATGAATGTAAAGAGGTCTCCGATCTGATCGGTAGGTGTTATGAGGACCTGAAACCAAGTGCAGATGAGGTAGATAGTTGGACGGGACACGAAGTCTTCGACGAGAAACTCTGGGTTTGGGTCTTTGACGAAGAGAAGAAAGATCATGTTGGACTGGGGATCGCTGAGATCGATAGAGTGGTTCCTGAAGCATCTCTAGAGTGGATACAGGTAGTCCCGGAATATTCGGGATACGGTCTCGGTAAAGCACTGGTGCACGAATTGCTTAGGCGGGTGGAAGGGAAGGTAGACTTCACCACGGTAAGCGGTGAGTATCGTGAAGGCGGTCCCATGGAATTTTACAAAAATTGTGGATTCCAAGGCAACGATATCTGGTGGGTTCTTAGGAGATGATTTCGTTCGAAAAAAAGATTTTAATAATACCACGGTGAACCGGTTTTATATTATGGTGATATTGTGAGCGATAAAGGCCGGAAAACCATGCTGATATTCGACCTCGACGGAACGCTGTTCAAGACTAGGGATGCCGTTGTACCAGCAGTTCAGGAGAGTTTGGAAGAGTTGGGGATCCCATCTGTTGGTGAGGATAAGATCATCTCTCTCTTAGGCGAATCTACGTCGATATTCTCCGAGAAGGTTATGGAAGGTCATGAGGACAAGTTGGAGGACTTCATGGACATATTTTGGTTAAGGGAAAAGGAGAACGTCGATGAACACGGTAAGCTGTTTGACGGGACCCAGGAGATGTTGGAGAAATTGAGGTCTTCGGGTTATGCTTTAGCTGTTTGCAGTAACGGCAGTCAGGAGTACGTGGATTATGTATTGCATGTGACCGGGATCTCCGACTATTTCGATCTGAAGGTCAGCAGTTCCCAGCACGACAACAAAGGGGCTGCAGTCAGGGAGATCATCCAGGAAAACAATCACTCTGATTACATCATGATCGGTGACAAGCATCACGATTTTCAAGCCGGTAAAGACAACAACATCTTGAGCATAGGCGTGAAGTATGGCTACGGGGAGCCGGAGGAGTTGAAACAGGCCGATTATCTTGTCGAGAGTCCAGAGGAGATACCCGATGTTGTTTCACGTATAGGTGAGTTATTAACAACGTTATGAATATTATGAAGTGATGCAATAGCCTCTAAAAGGAGTTTAGAGATCATGAGGAAATTCAAAGCTGCTGCAGAATAGATGGATTTGATAGGTGGAGATAAAAAGGAGAATCTTAAGAAAGCTATCGGATTGATAAAAGAAGCCGCAGGTCAAGGTGCGGAATTGGTATGTCTCCCTGAATATCTTCCGACCGGATTGGTCAGTGATAGGTTAGATGAGCTATCCGAACCTATCCCAGGTGAAAGCACTGAAATACTGGGAGAAGCCGTAGAAGAAAACGGAGTTTTTGTAGTTTTTTCCATGGCCGGGAAGTTTGATGTGGACATATACAATACTGCAGTACTTTTAGGTCCCGAAGGAGGGATAATAGGGAAGCATAGAAAGATGCATCGTTTTCTTGAGGAACAGGAATTTGTGATTCCTGGTCATGACTACACCGTGGTTGATACAGATATGGGCAAACTTGGTTTGAAGGTATGTTACGATGCCGTTTTCCCAGAATTATCTAGGACTCTAGCTTTGCTAGGTGCCGACGTTCTTTTGGTCCCTTCGAACTGGCCGGACCCCTTCGAACCTCAATGGAATTTGGCCACTTCCGCAAGGGCCTTCGACAACCAAGTATGGCTTATCGCAGCCAACAGGATCGGAACCGGCGAAGGATACACATATTTCGGCGGCAGCTGGATTGTTGAACCTACTTGAAAAGCAGCAGTTTGTACTGATGGTGAAGAAGGTGTGACGGTTGGTACCGTTGATCCCGCTGTTACTGAAGGTTTTAAAGGGGCTATCAATTTTCTAGAAGATAGAAGAGAAGATTATACCCTGTAAAAACTTAGGGGATCGAACAGGATGAGTTCCCTCTACCGATGCTAGAATAAATTTATGAATTTTTCTCTATCAAAAATAATATATATTCTAATCGTATTATACTGTTAAATTTGGAGGAAAATTTACATGAAAATACGTGCATGCATGTACAAAATAATTGTAGTTTTGGTGATAGGTTTGCTGATGTTGACCGTTCTTGAAGGTACTGCTGGAAATCCTTTTAAACAGGGGCGCCAGGAGGACCAAGTGATTGATGAAGATGGTAACACCCATAAGATATATTCTCAGGGTGGGGACATCTATTATAAGAACGATATCGGAAGTAGTACCAATCTACCTTTTACCCGCTGGAACGATCCCGTACGTTTGACGGACACTCTGATGCCGGCTTTCCACCCGCGTATTGAGATCTCGGATGGTTTTGTATACGGAACTTGGGTACAAAAACATCCCGAAGAGGACAGGTTAAACTACGCCGGAAGTTTGTTAGAAGACCCAGAAACATGGGGTTCACCTATAGATGTAGCTGAAGTACCTGAAAATCTCACCGGGTACAAGTACGAGATGGAAGTAGTGGACGGTACTGTTATGCTGTGCTGGGATGGGGAATGTGAACTCTCGTGGAGTGCGGATATCGATGGTGATATGATCCCCGATATCGAGGATGAGAACCCGCTGGAATACGATGTCGAGAACGATCACGTTGATTTTGAACCCGATGTCGTATCTATCGATCCCGAACTAGACGTATCGGTAGCTTTAGCTTTTGAAGATGAGGACGACGTTCTTCCCACTATCGAGGAGGTCGAAGGTGATTTTGAACACTCTATAGGGAGGTACGTTAACATCGATGTTGAAACAGATTCCGGATATAGAGGGTTGGTAAAATCGGGATACGGCTGGTCTGAAAACACTTCCGAGTACCTGCGTGTTTATCGTGAAACGGATGAGGTTTGGTCCGTGGTGACTGATTGGGAAGATGATGAGTACACGGGAGTCAACCTTGAGCGAGAGCACAGCTGGGCATTGGTCAATGAACTAGGGACTTTCACTTTAGCTCCGGCCAACGAGATAGACGGCGATATCGACGGTCTATCCGACCTGACGGAGGGAACGGAACCGGAGGATTTGACCGATACCGTTCACACTCATTCGAGTTTTACTGATTTAAATTTTGAAGATGAAGAAGTAGTTACACACCTAAATTTATCTTTTGAAGAATACAGCATATATACCGTAACGGGGGGTTATATAGAATTGAGTGCTGTGGATCAACCCGTTGAAGATCTAGAACTGGACATTGGAGGGGACGGCAGGGTCAACTGGAGAGCCACCATGCCCTTGGAAGACAGTACTAGGGTAGGTCAGATCTGGAAACCTATCAACGTTTATATCTTCGAGAATTATATCAATACGTGTGAAACTGATCTCGAAGTACCGTTAGTTTTCACTTCCAGCAACGACGCACCGTTCGAGATATCCTACGCGAACGTACAGGTCGAGCAGCGTATAACGTCGAATTACGAAGTTGATACCAGCGGTGACGGTCTATGGGACGGGTGGCAGGATAGGAACGCCGATATGACGTTCGACCGTGCCGGTGCGGACGGAGTATTGGGAACTGAACATGATAATGTTCCCGGTGCCTTGGCATACGGTTTAGATCCAACCGAAGAGCACCTTATCGGTGGTCCGGGTCGTTCAGAAGTACAAACGTACCACGAAGGGATGAGTTCAGTGAATGCCGTAAGTGGTAATCTTATGCTGGGTGATAGAGACCTAGGATTCAGTTCACTCGCACACGATATAGCTGTTGAAAGGAGTTACAACAGTCAGAGCGACCACGAAGGTGTTTTTGGACCCGGCTGGCAGATGAATCACGAACAAAGGTTGGAATTCGAAGATGATGATCCCATATATGTAGACGAAGCCGGAACGAGGTACGAGTTCGAACATCTCGGTGACGGTACGTACGAACCCGCCGTTGATAACCCGTATTCAATGGTGGCGAATCTACCGGAGCCGCCGGAGCAACCCGGGCTTGAAGAAAATACAGTTGATTTTGATAATATCGAGGTTGATTTGATTCAAGTTCAAAATGCTGAAGAATACGAACTCCGCCTCGAATGTCAATATCCTAAGACTGTTGACCATTACTCCTTTGTAGATATCCAGAGCGTCAGCTGGGACGGACTTGATCCTGGTACAGAGTACGAGGTATCGGCAAAATCCATTGATGAGTACGGTCAGGAGAGCAGTTGGACATATCTTACAGTAGAAACTTTGGGTAAGGATGATGGAGAAGAAGAACCTATGGACACCGATGAAAGTGTCAAAACGAATACAATTTCTAGTACAATTACTTCTTCAGAAAAAGAGTATGTTATCCGTGACACCAACGGTTTAAAGAGATACTTCAATGAAGATGGTTTGATCAAACGTAAAGAAGACCGCAACGGTAACAATATTTTCTTCAATTACCAGGGAGGTAACCTTGTAAGGATATCTGATGATACCGGGAAAGAACTGAGTTTGAGCTACACGGACGGTCGTCTTTCCTCGGTAACGGATCCGATCGGTCGAACGGTACAGTATTCTTACAATTCTGAAGGCTATTTGGTGGAATACACGGATGCCATGGATAACACTTACAGTTACACTTACGAAAACGGTCTGATCGATCGTGTTTACGAACCGGCTAGAGATGTCGTGGTTGAGGGTGAAACTAAAACTGTTAGAACATTTAAGGAGTACGAATTCGTAGAGGATCCTGTGGAGGGGATGCTTAACAATACCAATCAGGGTTACATAGTTGTAAACAATGAAGAGGCGACCACCTCCGTTGACGAAGAAAAGATACGAACAATATCATCTCTTGATTACGACTATGCCTCTAGTACTTCTCTTTACGATGCCTCGGATAACGAAACTCTGGACGTATTCGATGAATCTGAAGCTGTGCGTATCAAACACGTTAATCCTGATGGTAATGAGTCACATTTCGACTATGATGGTGAACTCAACAATAATAAAGTGATCGATAAGAAGGGTGGTGAGTGGACTACCGATCATGGCCCGCTCGGGACCACCGAGGAATTTATTACACCTTTGGGGGATGTCGAGTACTGGGATTGGGATATCAAGGATACTGATGAAGAGTTCATAGCAGTGATGACTGAATATATCAACGAGATGGGAGACCAATGGATAAACGAGTTTGATGATAATTTTAACATGGTCCAATCTATCGACAGTTCAGGGTCAGTCACCGAATACGAGTATACCGATGACGGACAGATGTCTAGAAGGATCGAACCCAACGGTGCTGTGTGGGAGTACGAATATGACGGGTACGGCAATCTGATTAAAGAGATAGATCCTGAAGGTGCCGTCACGGAACACGAGTACGATTGTGTCAACCGCAAAGTAAAAACCGTTTCACCCAACGGTGCGGTCACCGAGTACGCTTACGACGAACTTGACAGAGAGATCGAAGTTATAGATGCTTACGGTAACACCGAGGAATCGGTTTACGACTCCACCGGTAACCTTATAGAACGTACGGATAAACTCGGCGCCACCACCACATACGAGTACGATCATTACGGACGGTTAGTTCGTGAAACGGATGCCCTAGGTAACTCTATGGAGTACGAGTATGACGAACGGGATAACGTCATCAAAGAGACCAACCGACGCGGTTTCCCGACGTACCGTGAGTACGACGAGATGAACAGGTTGGTGCGTGAAGAAGATAGATGGGGTAACTATGAAAGCTACGAGTACGACGAGTTCCACAACGTGGTTAAACGTACTGATAAACTCGGTAATGAATGGGTCAGTGAGTACGACGAAGTAAATAGACTAGTAGCGGAATACAATCCGTTAGGTGAGGGGACACAGTACGAATACGACGAAGCGGGTAATATGATCAAAGAGATCGACGCCATGGGTTACGAGACAGAATATGAGTATGATAGTGAAGGCAGTTTGGTCCGTACGGTGGGTGCCGAGGGTAGTGAAGTTCTTTACGAGTACGACGAAGTCGGTAACCAGGTATCGGTGACTCAGGTAGGCGATGAAGTCAACTCCGAATGGCAGTACGAATACGACCTACTCGGCCGTAAAGAAAAAGAGATCACACCACTGGATGAGGAATACACGTGGGAGTACGACGAAGTCGGAGATGTTGTGAGGTACGAAACTCCTTCAGGTGATGTTACAGAATACGAGTACGACCTTTTAGGTAGGTTAACGCAAGTAGAGCTTCCCAACGCAGTCGATATAGATATTGAGTACACCCTTTTCGAGAAGGAACGAGAGGAGTACGATCACCCACCGAGGTTGACTTACCTGCATCCATACGCACCTCAGATAACAGCGCAGTCGCAGGAGTATGACCTCTTAGGCAGATTATCCCGGGAGAGTTGGCAGGTCAACGGTGACGAGTACGATATCTCGTACGTTTACGATGAAGAAGGAAATGTCATCGAGATGACGGATCAGTTGGGTAATGTGACGAGTTACACGTACGACTGCCGCAACCGGCTCCGCAGTGTGACAGACCCGGACGGTGATACCACCGAGTACAATTACGATCCCGCTAACCGGTTGACTGAAACCATCTACCCGACTGGGACGAAGATCTTGAGAGATTACGATGATGCTAACCGTTTAACGAAGATATCTAACGTTAGGTCGGATTCGTCACTGATTTCATCTTTCGAGCACGAGTACGATGCCAACGGCAGGAGGACACTCATGCGTGAGATGAGGGATGAAGGTAAAGTTGGTGAACATTCTTCCATGGATTTAGACAAGAACGATAACGCCCACGTAAGTTATTACGATTCCACTAGAGGCGACCTGAAATATGTTTATCTTGCTGGAGATAAACCGGTGATAGAAACCGTTGACTATGACATAGATATAGGTGAAGTCACCTCATTGAAAGTTGATGATGACGGAGGGGTGCATATCAGTTATCATGATTCCTCCCAGGGCACATTGAAATATGCCACCCGGACATCTGATGGATGGGTTACCGAGACCGTCGATGAAGGTGATGTCGGTGAATACTCTTCAATAGATATCGACGGTAGTGGCGTGGTACACATAAGTTATTACGATTCTAACGATGGTGTTCTAAAATATGCCAGGTCGACCAACGACGGTTGGAGTACCGAAGTTGTAGATGACGGTGATGACGTGGGTATGTATTCTTCTATTGCAGTGAGTGAAGAAGGAACGGCTCACATAAGTTATCATGATGTTTCCAATAAAAATCTAAAATATGCTGAGTATAACGGTGGGGGATGGTCCATCGTGACCGTTGATGATAGCATAGTTGAATTTGATACATCAATCGCACTAGATCAGGATGGTCACCCCCGTATTAGCTATGTCCAATTGAGGCCTGAGGAGGATGATACGGTAATTCAGTCTGATTTAGAATTGAGCCTTAGATACGCAGCCTACACCGGAGACGACTGGATCATCGAAACGGTTGACGAAGGCGATGTGGGTAAATTCTCGTCGATAGCAGTCGATGCAGACGATAATACACACATAAGTTATTACGATTCCAGCAATAGTGATCTAAAGTACGCTGAAAATATTGATGGTTACTGGAACTTGGAAACCGTCGATAGTGACGGAGATGTGGGCAAATACTCCTCGTTATCAATTGATGGCCAGGGTGACGTACATATAAGTTACTACGACGCATCCGACTCGAACTTAAACCTCGTGAAAGGGACTGGTGCTGATTGGAGTACCGAATCGGTGATCAGGGGTTCTAGTATGTTCGAAACCCACTACGAGTACGACGGCGAAGATCGTCTGACATATGTCGATTACCCGGGTGAAACGTCCGTAGGTTACGGATACGACCGAAGGAGTAATATAAACAAAAGGACATATTATGAAGGCAACGAGGTGGAAAACGAAGTGACGAGCGAGTATGATGAAGGGAACCGTTTAGTCAACATGGATGGAGTTGAGTACGAGTACGACGAAGAGGGCAACCAGCTGGGAGTCGATTCTGAAGGAGATTCGTCATTCATGTCAACGTACCTAAGTGGTGAGAAGTTGAACTACCGTATGGAAGTTGTCGGTGATGAGGATTCCGGTGTACCGGGTACTTCGTACGGTTACTCCCTGGACGGACGACGTGTAGGTAAAGAGATCGCATGGGACGAAAATGATACGACCGAATGGGAGCGTATCCATTACCTGTATGACGGCCAGAACGTGCTCTACGAGTACGGAGACAATCATCCGACGGTACGCTACACACACCCTGTCGCCTGCGACGGTGGAGTCTGCGGACCGACATCCGATGCTTTCGTGGACGCACCT
>JBMCUO010000003.1:0-39815 GCA_048622455.1 Candidatus Saliniplasma sp.
GGAAACTCAAGTAAGGGTTTATATGTGGTTCACGAGTACTCGGATCCAGGAGTTACGATATAACTGTTGATGTATCTTTCGAAGATGGTCGGATGATCTCTATCGAAGATGAATTAGTTATAGAGGATCATGAGATGACTGAGCATAAAAATAGAATCAATTTCAGAAAAGTATCTATGAGAAAAAATAGGTTCAGGTGCCTACAACTTCGTCCTATATGATTGAAATATTTGTTTAATTTACAAAAGGATTAAGTATAATCTCCCTACAATTCTTGATGAACTTGTTAAATCCAAAAGTAGAGGTTATAAAGTGCAAAGTCGTCACATAATCACGGTTTGTTTGATCTTCCTACTGCTGTTTTCCACTGTAGAGGCTGTAAATCTACATATGGATGATAAGGTTGGGGAAGATACGGAAGGAGATACTTTGCACATATCAAATAACCATAGAATATATTCTGAGCCGGATACTCCAAGCGATCCTATACCTTTTGATGGAGAAGTCGGTTTGAATGGGACTCCAATCCTGTCTGTAGTGGTAAATCATCCCGAGGGATTCGATATGGATGTTTCATTTTATAATAATGATAACGACTCGATCGTTGGGACCGTTGAAAACGTTTCCAGTGGTGAACGAGCGGAGATGACTTGGGAAAACCGAGATCCCGCAACCAATTATAGTTGGCATGTTATTGCAGATGACGGAGAAAATCAAACAGAAGGTGGACCTTGGAATTTCACAACAGCGGGAGTTGATTATATTGAAATTACTGATGAGATAAACGGTACAGCACTTGAGAACCGGGATGTACCACCAAATTTTGAACAGTGGGGAAATCTTTCCACTTATAACAATACTTACGGTTTTTTTGATAATTCTGTTGGTGAATGGTCAGCCAGCGGCGATGCGGGACTTTTGATTAGTGAAATGTCGGAATACAATGGAATAAACGTTGGAGAAACTGCTGGTTATGTATGGTTTAACGTTTCATCTGACCTCTACGGACTTCAAGATAGTGTTAGGTATAATGTTATCGCCGATGAGCCAGATTATATCGAGATCACGGATTCACCCGGGGGTGATCCGATACAGGATGAAACCGTTGATATAGGTTATCAAAAAAGAGGGTATTGTTCAGTATATAATGAATCGACTGGTTATCTCTATACTGTCGAAGGCAACTGGTCCGCAGAAGGAGGAAGTTCATACCTACTCGAAGATGGTACTAACGAGTCCAATGCTATAGATGTAGGTCATGAAGGAGGTACTATTTGGTTTAATCTCAGTTATGATGGATTGACAGATAACGTGAGTTATGATGTACTCTCCCCAGAACCAGATGATATCGTTATAACTTACGACCCAGACGGAGACTCTATAATTGGTGGTGAAGTCCCGGTAGGTTTTAAAGTGTGGGGTAACGCGTCTGGTTATAATCAAACTTCAGGTTATATCGGAACGGTAGAAGTTGAGTGGAGTGTAGAACATAAAGAAGGTATGTCCCCCTCTTTAGGTCCCTCTCCTTCAGATTCGAGCTGGATCGATGTCGGTAACTCGTCCGGAGAGATGACTTGGAAAGCAGCTTATCAAAGGGGGAACAATTGGGTGAACGATACTGTAGAGTTCATTGTACAACCCCCAGAAATTGATTACATAGAAGTCACTAAAGAAGGTGATACATATCAAGGAGGTTCGGTATCTGTAAATCATACTGTAGATCTTGAAATCTCATCGTATAATGAGACTTCTGGACACATAGGATTTATCCATGGAGAATGGGCTGTAGAGGGTGGTAACGCGACGCTGCTTAATGGAACCACTGCAAGCGAAAATACAATTAACGTAGGAACGGTCCCTGGTGAAGTAATTCTTACTGTTCAGTATGAGGACTTTTCAGACGAGGTCATGTTTGAAGTGAAAGATCCCCAGATAGATTACATAAAGATCATAGAAGACCCATATGACCCTGTGTCTATGTTAAACAGTTCAACAATTTATGCTGGAGAAGAGTTGGTGGGTTATTCAGCAGGGTACAACGATACCGTTGGTTTCGTGGATTTAGTAGCTTCGAACTGGTACGTTGAAAACTATGAAGGTGCTCAAGCTGAGACATCTCCTAGTTCAGGTAATAGCAGTGTTTTTTATGCAGGTGATTCCGGCGGTGAAGCTAATTGGATAGCTGAATACACTCAATCTATCAATTACACAGTTGAGGTAAATATTCGCCCTCCTACAATAGATGAGATACAGATCAGAGATGAACCGGGCGGAAATGGAGAAATCCTTAAAAATATAACTTTGGGTAAAGATGAAAACCTTTCTTTATATTCATCGGGGTATAACGATACCTTTGGCTATCAGAGAGATGTGGAATGTGAGTGGTTTTCTAGCGATGAAGATGTAGGGTATTTAGATGAGTCTTATGGTGAGACCACTGAGTTCTTTTCGGTTTCAACTGGTGTAGTCACTATCAATGTCCTTTATGGTTCAATTCAAAAATCCACTACCATCGAGGTAGTTGATCACCGTACTCCGGAGATCGATGGAACGATACCCGATATAGAACTTGAGAAAGATTTTGGAATCCATGAGATCGATTTATCCGACTATGCGAGTGATGAACAGGATTCTCTCTCTGAATTGGAATGGTACCTTACAGGATACAGCAGTACTGTGATATCTGTGTATGGTGAAAACCAGACTGGAAATCACAACATCACTTTGTTATCAAAGGAGAACGCAGTAGGTTCCATGGAGGTCAGATATTGGCTTGTCAACAGCGCAGGCAACACAGTTTCACAGACCGCATGGATAAACGTAACCACTGCTTACCAGTCGCCCGAAATCAGGCGGTGTCCCGATCTTTACGTTCTTTATGACGAGCCTTATCAATTTGATTATACTCCTTATATAATATACGATGAAGGTCGTTTCGATGAATTGGTTTTAGAAACGGATGATGAAGACCATACAACGGTAAATGGTTTGAAAGTTACTTATGAATACCCTCAAAGTATGCTCGGGGAAGAGGTCCTTGTAACTATAACAGTCTCGGATGGGGAAAACAGTGTTTCGACAGTGATCTCTGTCACTGTCACATCAAACACTCCACCTGTTGGGGTCGAGAACCTACCGGACTTAACTATAAATCAGGGTGAAACCTTAGAGAATGTTTTCAACTTGGATGATTATTTTGAAGATCCAGAAGGCGATCCTCTTTACATGAGTTATGGATATACCTATTTGACTATCACGATCCACGACGATCACACGGTGGATGTAAGAGCGGATGGTAACTGGCATGGAGTTGAAAAAGTAACTTTTAGGGCCAAAGACCCTGTTGGTGGTATAGTTGAACAAACGATTAACGTTACAGTATTACCTGTTAATTACCCTCCAGAGATAAAGGAATTACCACCTCTTGTTGTTAGATATAACGAGCCATATGAATTCGACTTAGAATATTATATAAACGACCCGGATAACGAGACTCAAGAACTCACCATAACTACAGATAGTCCAGAGTATGTCACCGTGATCGGAACTAAATTGATAATGAATTATCCTAGGGAACTAAATGGCTTGGAGGTCAATTATACGGTACCTTTACAAGTCTACATATCAGACGGTATAGATAATGAATCAGAAGTTACAACAGTTAAAGTAGGTACGTATTATCCTCCAGAACTCGTTATTCCACTTCATGATATCACATTTAAAGAAAATGAAAGGATGGTTAATGCTTTCAATCTCGATAACCATTTCATAGACCAACAGAACGATACAATGTATTACTCTTCAGGTAATGAAAATATAAAAGTGGATATCCATGAAAATAGTAGTGTAGATTTCTATGCACCTGAAAATTGGAATGGTCAGGAATTGATAACTATCAGAGCCACTAACAGTGCTGGAGCCTTGATGGAAGATTCTTTGATCGTGACTGTAATACCTGTAAATAATCCTCCGACCATATCTGATCTACCCATGCAGGAAGGTGAAGTGGGCCAAAGTTGGATATTTGATATGGGCGATTATATTTCAGATGTGGATAATGAAACACATGAACTAGAAATTATAGTGGAAGATCCCAATGTAGATGTTTTTGGCCATAAAATTTTATTTGATTATAATGAAACTGGGGATCATAATGTAACTATAAGGGTGAGTGACGGCTTAGATACTACAGAAAATCACGTGGAGGTCATCGTTAGAGAGTCTGAAGACGATAGCTCTGAGATCAATAGTCTATTTTTATTACTAGGCCTGATACCACTTGGTCTTATAGGCGTTGTCCTTTATATTAAGAAAAGGAACTACACGATCGAAGATGTCTTTTTGATCCACGATTCAGGGGTCTTGATCAAGCATATCACCCGTACCTTAAAAGCGGAAAGAGACGAAGATATACTTGCTGGTATGTTCACGGCGGTGCAAAATTTTGTAGATGATGCATTCGCCGATGATGATAGTGAGAGTTTAAAAAAGATGGAATATGGTAATAAGAAAGTATTAGTGCACAAAGGTGAAAAAATCATATTGGCGGTTTTCATTTCCGGCGAAGAGCCAAAACGGACTTTGGAAGGTATGAAGAACCTAGTATCTGATATAGAAGAAAGATACGGAGTATCTATCGAAAAATACTCGGGTGATTTGAGTGAACTTGAAGGTATAGAAGACATGCTTACCGCACTCCACAAAGGTAGGGGTAAGTACAGGGAAGGAGATTGGAAAAAATATGATTGACCTTCCATGTCCTTTATATATCTCTTCTATCTCATGTAGATGTAAGTGAAGAATATGCCTACAGAAGAGGAAATAATCGATATGTTGAAGAACGTTATAGACCCACATACTGGAACTGATGTCTATTCTATGGGATTGATCTCTGATCTTAAAGTGGAAGATGATTCTGTCAGTTTAACATTTACACCGACTACACCATTTTGTCCTATGGGTGTACAATTGGCAGTAAAAATTAAGGAGAATCTTTCTTCTATGGATGACCTTTCTGAAGACGATGTTTATGTTACAATTGAAGGACATATAAACCAGGATGCGATAAATAAGAAATTATCACCTGAAGGTGAATAGGTTGGAGATACATCCAGATTGTGTCCCATGCGTATTAAAGAGGGTACTATTCGAGGCACGCATGGTCGATTCTTCGAAAGAGAGGGAAGTCTTAGAAAATGTTTTAAAGATACTTTCTAAAGATTTTCAAAAGGGTGCGGTATCCGCTGAAGTCGCAACCAAGATACATGGGAAAGTTTACGAAATATTGGGTACAGATGATCCCTATCGTGAACTCAAAGAGAGGAGCAATAAAGTCGCGGAAAAACTTTTACCAAAGGCCAAAAAGTTGGTAGAAAAAGAGGGGTTTCGAGGAGCAGTGTTGGCGTCTATAGCCGGTAACGTTTTAGATTTTGGTTACAGGGATGACATGAACTCACCAGAATGTTTAGAAAGTGAATTCGATGATATAATCGCGGAGGGGTTAGGCTGGGACGATATCGACGAAATAGAGAACTTAGTGAAAGAGGGAGAAAATATAATTTTTTTTACAGACAATACTGGTGAAGTAGTCTTCGATACTCTATTGATGAAGAAGATAAAAGAATACGGTATTGATCTCACTGTAGTCGTAAAAGGAGAACCGATATTGACAGATGCTACCATGGAGGACGCAGTTAGATACAATATAGATGAGATCGTCGATCAACTAGAGACTACCGGTGGATACGCTGTCGGAGTCGACTTTTCGAAATTAGATCCTGAGTTATTAAGAAAGTTAGATGATGCTGACCTAATAATAGCTAAAGGTATGGCCAACTGGGAATCTTTTTCCGAAAAAGATTACAGACCTATAGCTTTCCTAACACGCAGCAAGTGTGAACCTGTTTCTAAGACCATGGGAGTGCCTTACGACGTAAACGTCGCTAAATTATTTCAATGACGAATAACGGTATCCTGATAACGTTTCGGACACGACTGTCCATGGTTTCATCATTCTATCAGATACAGATATCACTTCATCCGCCCACTCGTAAACTGGACTAACAAAATCACCTGAAGGAAATCCGCCTATAACTACAATATAATCTTTTGTTCTTGAGAATACTTTAGAAGGATCTTTTTTAGTACCTTCTGGCGACATAACTACTTTTTTACCCACCTCATCTCTCAATGTTTCCATCAAGGTTTGTTCTGTAAATGAAACCCCTTTGATTTTATGACCCTGTACTATTCTAACGATCAATTTTTCAAAGTCATTTAATCTATCTGGAACTTTCGCATCGGCTTCGAATCGGAATACTTTATTCTCACGAGTATGAATGATGGTTCGTATTTCACGTTCATCTGCCAATCTACAGTTTTGGGCCAATAATATAGAGAAGTGTACTAAGTCAGGTCGTGAGTTATCCAATTCGATATCTTGTGGGCCGGTTTTCATCACACAGTCTGCTAATACTAACGTCAACATTTTATCACGTCAAAATTTTGTACAATTCTTCTTTTTCGACACCTAATTTTATCTCTTGAGCTATTCGCCTACCCGTAGAAAGATTATCTTCTACTAAGTCTGAATATGGAGATCCTGAAATGAATGGGTTAGTTCCAGCTACTATCCGAGAAGAGATTTCAAAAACTTTAAAATCGAGGTCTTCAGTTACAATAGTTTCTAGGCAAAATGAGCCGTAGAGCCCTCCGAATAATTCATAAGCTCTATCGATAACCTTCTCGCCCATATCGAAAACTTTTGGTAGTAAGCTTTCACGTATGACTAGAGGTATGTTACCAGTTACTACAAATGATGGGAATATACGTTTTTTACGAAGTTCTTCCTGCGAACCCAATTTGTACATCTCATCGATGTTACTCTCATCTCTTCTGTCTATGGAAAGCATCTCGAGGATACCTCGGTCTATCTTATACCCCTTCTCCTTGAGTGGCGAAAAGAAGTAATGTAGGTAATATCGGGTCCCCATTATGTACTCCTGAATATGATATTCTAGATCGTGGTCGATCCCCAACTTGAAATCGTTATAATCTTTTGCTATGAAAAAACCTCGACCTCCTTTAGCACCATGATACTTGACTAGAACGGGCTCATTTATCTGTTCTGGATCGCTAATAAGTCTAGGCATGGATAATCCAGCGCTGGTTAACCATTCCCGTTCCTTGTTTCTATCAGATTCCCAGTTTAGAACATCTCTGTTACCAAAAGTCGGTGCTTCTAATTCTCTAAATTTTTCTCCACCTAGATATTCTACGAAAGAACCATGTGGAATGATAATAGAATTCTTGTCAAGCAGTTCATCTGTCCTTTCCATGATCTCAGAGTATTCATCTACAACCATGAAATCGTCAGGTTTAGCTCTTGGAAATGCGTCGTAGAATTTTGGCTGCTTACCAACTGCAATACCAAGAGTTTTAAAACCTTCTTTTTTAGCACCATCGAAAATCTGCATACTAGAATGAGAACAGACGGTCGTTATGGTAATATCGTTTTTATCATAATCTTCCAATATTTGGAAGATCTGGTTCTTATCGACCATATAGAGAATAAAGAAAAGGGGTTTTTATGTTTTTCCATAAAATGATTATTGACCTCAGGATCGTGAATAGTTCTGTATAGAATCTACTGTTTTCATTACATCTATAGTCTCTGAAACGTCATGTACCCGTATAATCCTTACCTTTTTTTCCACTGCTAATGAGGCAACAGCTAGTGAACCAAATAGTCTTTCTTCAGAAGGTTTGTTCAGAATGTCACCTAAGAAACTTTTGCGTGAAGCTCCTAGCAGTATGGGGAACCCAAGGGAATTGAATTCTTCCAGCCTATTCAATATCTCTAGATTATGCTGCAGCTTTTTCCCGAACCCTATACCCGGGTCTAAAATTATTTTACTTGGATAGATACCAGCTTTTTCTGCGACCTCCACTCTTTCTAAGAAAAAGGATGAGATATCCGTGATGACATTTTCATAACTCGGATTTTTTTGCATGGTTCTAGGCTTTCCCTGCATATGCATTATGATTACCGGAACGTCTAGCTCTGCTACCTTTTCGGGCATACCATCAGTTCTCAATCCAAATACATCGTTAACGATATCAGCACCGGCATCAACAGCTTTATCGGCGATTTCTGGTTTATACGTATCCACGCTGATAGGAACGTCAGTAATATCTGAGATCTCTCTTATAACCGGAAGGATCCTTTCTTTTTCCTCCTTTAATGAAATTCTTTCACTCCCGGGTCTTGTACTTTCCCCGCCTACATCGATGATATCTGCACCTTCATCTACCATGGCAATAGCTCTTTCCACAGCCTTTTCTTTTGCATCGAATTTCCCTCCATCATGAAAACTGTCTGGAGTAACGTTTAATATCCCCATCACCTCAGTGTTTTTTGAACTCCATGGTGAGTAAGGTGGTTCGTCAAAATTCTTGATAGCAGTTTTCACTTCATTTGCCAGTCTATCCAAATCGAAAGGTTGCTCTTTCAATTTTTTAAGCACCCGTCTATACTGGCTGTGGGTCCCCATCATCACTATCTCACTTAGATTCTCTGAAATGTTCAACGCTTCCCACGAAACTGCAACTTCTCCTCCAGCGGCTAAGAATTCTTGCTTTACTATATTAGCTGCTCTAGGGTCTAATCCTTTAGCATAAACCAACTTATGTTCAGCTTTAGGTGCCATGATCTGGACACCCCTTTTTTCACAACCAAGTTTTTCAAGTAATGCGAGTCTTTTTTCTTCGTCTAAACTTGATAATACCCTGGTTTGGAACATATATCATGTATATTGTTTCATCATAAAAAACGTTGTCGATAAGATAAAGCAATCTTTGGTCTATCTGTGATTATGCCGTCTACGCCTTTTTTTAATAACTTCCTCATAAGCCTCTCTTCGTTAACCGTCCATACATATATCTCAAATCCATTTTTTTTCATCCTTTTTACAAATAATAGATGGAGTAAGTTAAAGTGGGGGGAAACAAAGTCTGCATGACAACTATCTAGACGTTTGACAGGGAATAGTTCAGAGAACCTAGTAGTAATCCTATTTTCAGGGGTATTAGTACCTAAAAGCAGTCCTGCTTTAATAGTGGGATCTAACTCCTTTAAGCGTTTAACAGATTTGTCCCGGAAAGATTTAATCATGAACTCATCGTTTTCTAAGTATT
Source organism: Candidatus Saliniplasma sp. (assembly GCA_048622455.1). Classification (GTDB taxonomy): domain Archaea; phylum Thermoplasmatota; class Thermoplasmata; order Halarchaeoplasmatales; family Halarchaeoplasmataceae; genus Saliniplasma. The sequence goes on from JBMCUO010000003.1 coordinate 9,196, forward strand.
TTTTAACAGATTCTAAAACCATATCTTCATAACCCGGTTCTTTCAGTTCTATATCTAGACCGATCTTACCTTTGGTTAATTCTAAAATCTCCTGGAACTTAGGGATATCCTTTTTGCCAGACAACTCACTCAACTCGCGGTAAGATAGAGAAGAAACCTCATGTCCATTTAATTTTCTATCGTGATAAGCTATCAAAAAGTCGTCATCGGTTTTTCTAATATCAAACTCAATCATATCGGCACCGATTTCGATAGCCCTTTCAAAAGCTCGAATAGTATTCTCGAGCTCTCCTATCCCGTAACCCCCTCTGTGAGCTATTATTTTTGTCTTTCTAGACATATATAACCCTGATATTAGTAAAATCAATCTTCAAATATAGCTCCGCAACCGGGACATTTATCATCGTTTTCAGAAACATCTGCTCCACATAAAGGACATTCATAAAGGATTTCACTTTCCTCAACCCTTTCTTTAGGTGCGAATTGTTTGATTTTATCCACGACAGAATCAGTGTCCTCCTCTTTTAATTCAAATGTTTCATCATCTACTTTAGATAACAGTTCTTCTATCTTTTCGTCCGTTAACCATTCTTCGATATTGAAACCACATTCAGAACACTCTTCATCTGAAGGTGACACTTGATTACCACATTGGGGGCATTCTACATCTAGATCATCGTTAACCATCAAACTCCTCTCTTGAATGTATAGGTCCTGTCTATTTTAAACATTTTGTTTCTTCCGCTTTTTTCTCCAATATACTGCCGGTACTAATATGGCTATGAAAATCGGGAAAAATATAGTAGGGAATTCTGGTATTTGTGCAGTGAGAACATCTGCATGTCCATCAAGGCTACTATTGAATGGCGATCCAACACCGATGTCGGGATTTGTATCAGAATTCATGTCGCCTATAAAAGAGACTGACCAACCTAATCTTTGATCGCCAGAACCGTAGTAGTGATAGGATGAATCGGAAGCGGTTGCGGAGGCTGGGAACGTCGATGTCCCGTTGAACACGTAGATCGCGCCAGCACCGCTGCTGTAAAACGGAGCCCCGCCTATAAGGTCATGCTTAGAATCACCGCTGAAGTTACCTGAAGCTATCGAATAGCCAAACTTGTCTCCGGAGGTGGCTCCTTCTATAGCGGAATAAGGTGATAAAGTAGAGAATTCTATTTTAATATCATATAATATTGGTGTGAAATCCCCATCTCCTTTGAATGTTACATTATAAACCAGTTCATTACCGGCAGGTTCAGTTGGGAAGTAATACCAATCTCCTTCTGTAAGGGTAGACTGATTCCATGTAATGCCGCCGTCTCTCGAAATATTAACGTTGATATCAGTATTTGATAGGGCAGTGGATGATGTAGTCACATTCCAATTATAACGAACTTTTTTGATAAGACCGTCTACATCAGTTTTAGTCGAGTTTAAATATCCTTTTGTAGAAGGGAAATCAGTTACTTTTATTTGATCAACATATGCAGTAAGTGTGGGGGTATATCCTCCTTCACTATTTCCCGTATCGATCCATAATTCTTCTTCTTCATTAGCATTATCAAAAGTTATTGAACTTGCTTCTAAATTCATGTGGCCATCGGTATCATTAATATAGACTTCATAATTTCCACTACTTTCATCAAATTTTGCCATTACATGGTACCAGGTATCTGGACTATAGGATTTTAGATTGGTATAGCTTTCTGAGCTATCATCGTAGGCTTTGATATTTCCGTCATAAAATTCAATAGACCATATCAGATAATAACCTTTACTTGGACCAGTTGTTTCTTCATATAAAGAAGATATTGCTAGACCATCGTCTGAAGTTTTTGCATAGAAATCGACTACGTAATTCGAAGGAAATGTAAAAGCATCTGTACCTTGTGCAAAATCACTATCATCCGTATCGTGATTATCTTCTAATCTAATGCTGTTGCCTGAGTATATATCGTACGTAGAACTTGACGTAAAATTTGTGCTTGTAAAATCCCAATCGGATAGATCATCACCGTTCTCAAACCAAGTATCACTACCTGTAAAACTCACTCTTCCATCCCACTGGCTGACTTCAGAAACAGCTTTCATCAGATGTACGTTTTTCTTTTCGTGATATGTACTAAACTCACTGTAAGTATCATTTATTTTAGAATCCTTACCCGTATTGATCTCCTCTGCAGAAAAGATGTAAACATTTCCATTGGATGAATCTGGAGCACCAACAGCAATACTATCACCGTTAGTATCTATCATATTGCCTACGTTCGTGACATCCCATCCAAAGGATTCGCTAGAATTTTGAGTTGACAGAACGGTTTCTTTGGTGAAATCGAGCCCGCAATAGACATACGCTTCTTCTCTCCTAGGAGCACCCACAAGGATATCATAATCACCGTCGCTGTCTATATCTCCACCGTCACTGACTGAGAAACCGAACATATCGCCTTCCGAGGTTCCTTTTAGTAACTTATCCGCATCTGAAGCTGAAGATGGGATGTTAAGGTCATCCTGAAAGATGTATACTTTTCCGATATTAGTTTGTTCATAGTATGTTATTTGAATCCCCCCATCTCGCCCATCATCTTGAGTTGAACCTCCATCTGCTCCCTCACCAGGCGTAATTTCGGAAACCTCGATTAAATAATTTTCATTTACTTCACCACTACCATCATCTGCATTTCCTTCTCCGTCAGCACCATCGCCACCATCTCCACCAACATCATATTCTACTCCTTCAGGATGTTCCTCAGCATCTTCACCATCTTCATAATTATCCTCACCATCACCACCAAGACCACCAGCACCTCCACCTCCTCCACCACCCCAACCATCACCATCACCGCCTCCACCTCCACCTCCAGCAGTAGCTAATACAGTACCATCATCCGTTTCACTATCATAATCGGCCCATATCTCAGTAGAACCTGCACCGCTTCCACCATAATTATCAGCACCTCCGCCATCTATATATCCAAATCCACCTTCAACATAATTATTTCCATCATATACACCTTTTTCACCAACCCAAATAGTCAATTCATCAAACTCAGATACATCAATTGTTGCTTCAACATAACCTCCATCACCGCCGTCTCCATCGTATCCTCCTCCACCACCAGCACCTTCCATCGTCACTTCTATCATCCCGTAATTGGAGACATCTATGGTTTCTTTTGAACCTGTATAGTCATATGATACTGTCTCCCCATTTTCATCCACATCGGATGCACTCCAGGCCCCAACAACAAAATCATCATATGATCCTCCATCATATCCTCCACCACCGCTGACACTAGCACCGAATCTGTCTCCACCTCTTTCACCCTCTATGATCTCATCAGCCTGGTCTGCAGTAAGAGAACTACTTCCAGTTATCGTAGAATCGTAGAACACGTAAACAGAACCGTTTTTGCCGTTTTCATTAGGTTCACTTGGAGCACCGATCACTACTGCGTTGTTCCCATCGATTTCTATATTACCGGCCACATCCCATCCGAACAGATCGCCGGCATCACTTCCAGTTATAGTTACATTGGCATTGGATGCATGTATATCGCCTGTATGTATGCTGGGGTATCCGTAGAAGATATAAGTTGCGCCAGCATTTTCACCCCCATTGCTGCTGTAAGGTGCCCCTACTATTAGGTCGTCGTACCCATCTCCCTTGAAGTCGCCAATATAACTCACGTTCCAACCAAAACCTTCATCTGCTGTACCGTCTCCGGAAACTAGCCTTTCTAAACTAGATGAAGATGCAAGAGTATTAGAAGAATGTAATTGATTGTCAGAATTTAATCCCATGTCAACGGTTTCTGTTCTCACCTCACCATTCAATACGACTTGATCTATGTTCTGTTCCCAATCGTTAATTTTGAACAGTACCTCGTACTCTCCTTCTTCGACATCTAGTCCTGTTTTTAATTCTATCTCATTAAAATTGATTCCATATTCTATATCTAAGTCCATTCGTTCCCATTCCCCATCCCATCTAGAAACTTCACTACTAGTTACCTCGCCGTATTGACCTTGGATAGTGATCTTATACTCGGCTCTCATCCCTTGGATTGAGAAACCATTTTGCTCGTCACCGTCCACGTAAATCTCTATAGAATCTTCACCGGTTATCTCAGGTTTAGGACTTGGACCTATATATCTACTTACTTCTTCTCCCCAATACCTCTCGGGTATATCATCATCCTCAGGTATAGTAGTATTCAGTAATTTATCAGAACCATAAGGCCAATCAGCGACTCCGTCACTATCTATATCTGGATGCCCCTCCTCGGTCACCATCTCTGAATCTGGTGTTCCATCATTGGTAAAGTCATTTGGGTATGGATCATCTTCATCTGGTATTCCGTCGCCATCAGAATCCTTTAGCTCCTCTTTATACAACTCGATTCCTTCCGGGATTGGTGTTCCACTCAATATATCGTCCTGTGTTTTTAGATAAAATAAAGATTCATCACTTTCTACAGCCATATTATAGTGCTCTATGTCTATCCTATCAGGTTCTGCAGATGTGGAATCCTCGAAGTTATCCACCCAATCTGAAAACGATCCATCGATTACAGGGCTTTCAGGTAATTCTTCATAATAATATACTGCTGCGTTTCCCGTGATCGTAGTGGTAGCTTCGGTCTGAATTTCAGAAACACTCAGACTTACAGTTTTACCTCGCTCTACATTTGGAGAACCCATAACAGATAATTCTACACTTTCGTCCTTACCTATGTTTATTGGAAATGGATCTCCACCTTCAAATTGGATGTCCGTGAAATTTTGTCTATCAAATTCGATACCGTCTATAGTAACATCATCGTTGTGTGCCCGTAAACTCAGTTCTAGGGATACATCTCCATCGGAAACTATATCATTATCAGTGCTAAATTGTTGAACACTTAAAGAAGGTTTACCAGGCATTACAACGTAATCATTGCAGTAAATATTTCCTTCATGGTCTTTAGATATCAAATACGTTTCCAGCTCCTCGCTTCCTAGATAATGTTGAAGCATAGAGAATTCTATTTTGTTCATGGTCCTTTCTATGGGTACTGAGGCAGTCCTCTGCCATCCATACCATTTCCGAGAGTTGGTGTCGTTCGTGTAAGTATACAGTTCTGCTGTTAAAATGTCCTCCCATCCGCTTATTTTGATCATGTGGGAAGCATTAATTGTAGGTGTTTGGTATCTACTGTCATAATCATTAGGTGAGTTTAGAAAAACATACAGATGGTCCATTTCTTGATTTTCTCCGCCATTCAGTGCTACACCATCTGTTTTTATGTAGAAATTCATTCTATTTTCCGAGATTTGGACAGCGTGCTCATCTACCATTACACTTTGTGACACACCGTTAAAATCCATACCGTACTTTTCTATCGATTCCCAATCTTGGAAATCCCCATCGATTTCAATATCGTCCCCGGGCTGAGGGGAATACATATAAAATGCTGCAATTAAAATTCCAAATATAATCAATACTACTAATGCCGAACCTACGAGTTTTTTAGTTTTTATATTTTTCTGGAGATTTTTTTGTTTTCTCCTAACACCATTGATCATCCCTGAAAAAACTTGTTCAGATTTTTTTGTTTCGCCGTTAGTCATGCCATTGGTCATACCGTTAGTCATGCCATTGGTCATACCTTTGGACTTACCATTTACAAGACCTTTCTTATCACTTATCTCCCCATTAGTGAAACCTTTTTGTTGTTCAACTTGATCATCCTCAGTTTCCTCCTCTTCTAGCCCAAGGGATTTCTCTATATCCTTTAATTCTTCTTCTAATTCTTCTTCGATCTCTTTCTCATCTATCTCTTCTTCTTTAGTATATGGTTTTCCAATAGACTTTTCTAATTCTTCTAATTCCTTTTCTAAGTCTATTACGAGATCATCATCCTCTTCTTTTTCATTTACAGTACTTCTTTTCTTACTCTCTTCAATCTCAGTACTTTTTAATATCAAATCGACATCTTTTTCTAATTCTTCTAGAGACTCTTTATCCGTTTCTTCCTCATCGAAGACGACGCCACAACTCGGGCACCGAGATAAGTCTTTTTCGAATTCAGTCCCGCATTCTGGGCATTCAAAAATAATGTGTTCATAGTTCGATTCTTCTTTAGACATACTTTACAGCCTTAGCCTTTAAAGCCCTTTTTCCTACATGGGTATCTATTAAAAGGGTGACCTTTTTGTATACTACCACAATCCCCTATTTAAATGTTGTTAACCACTGCATTGTATGTGCTAAATAACCCTACTATAGCCTCGAAGCAGACCTTAGAAAAATGTATTAAGCTGATCATCGAGTAAATATAGGTCTCTGAACACCCTCTTTTGAAACGTATATCATCTCTTCATCTTCTTCGGATACTTCCTCTTTAGCTTGCAAAAAACCACTCAACCTAACATCTAACATATCGATGTGGTGTAATGCAACCGCTTCTTCCATCCTGGGACTCCTAGCACTACCCCATTCATAATCTCCATGATGTGATAAGATGATGTGTGAAATTTTCATGGCAAGTTCGTTAGGAAAACCAGGTATTTCGTCGATCCTCTCTTTTATCAATCTTTCACAGATGACCGTGTGGCCGATAAGCCTAGATTCCGTGGTTAGCTCTATAGATGTTGTAGTGATATATTCTCTAACCTTACCAAAGTCATGCAGAATCGCCGCTGTCAGGAGTAGGTCCTTATCTATCTCTTTATAAGTATTGGCCACGTGATAGGATAGAACAACATCATTCAGTATGTGTTCTAGTAGGCCGCCTAGAAAATTATGACTGTAATTCTTACTGTATGGGCTTTTTTTCAGGGATGCTACAAACTCTTCGTCTCTCAAAAATGATTCTACAAGCTCAACACAGTGTTCATCTTCTATTTTATCAGCGTATTTTAGGAGTTCCTCAAACATTACATCTGGGTCTTTTTTAGACCTTTTTAAGTAATCTTCAACATCGTAGGAATCCTCTTCAAGCTTTGTTAGGCCGTGGAATTGGTCCTTATTGATAAATATCTGGAGTTCTCCATGATATCGGGAAACTCCTCCTTTTAACTCAATAACATCTCCGATCTGTATGTTTTCATATATACCCTGAACTTCATCTTTATCGGAGCTGCCCCAATAAACTAATGGTATATCTCCAGACTTATCGCCTATCTTGAGCTTAAAAAAATATCCTTTCGTATATTCTCTTATCGATTCTTTATCTCTAATCGCAAAACTTTCTTCGATCTCTTCTCCTTCCACGATATCTTCTACATACTTATCTTTCAATTTATCACACTCCTTGCCCAACAAATACTTTAATATTTAACTATATCGACTCAGTTAAGGTTTGGCGGAGATGAATTTTCCTCTTCCCTTTTCAGCTACGAATTCATTATCTTTAATCAGATATTCACCACGAGACATAACATGAACTGGGAATACCGCGTTGAATCCTTCGAATGGTGACCAACCCGCTTTAGAATGTAGATTTTCTCTTTTGACCGAATCTAATCTCCTAAAATCAACCATCACGAAATCAGCGTCGTACCCCTCTTGGATCTTTCCTTTTTTAACGTTGAGATACTCAGCGGGTCTTTCAGCGATGGTCTCGATAACCGTAGATAGGGAAATATTCCCCATAGAAACAGAATTGAGTAACAGAGGATACATGGTTTCGACACCGGGAATACCTGGAGGTGAATCCACGAACTCAGATTTTTCTTTTTCGAGGTGTGGAGCGTGATCACTAGCTAATATATCTATGTCTCCTCTTTCATAGGACTCCCACAAAGCTATCTGGTCATCTTGTTTCCTAAGGGGGGGGTTGACTTTACCGAATCCACCTAAAAATGCTTCTTCATTCAAAAATAGATGATGTGGAGCTATCTCTATAGTTAACCCTTGTGATCTTGCTTCTTTTAGACCTTTCTTAGAAGAGACATGACAAACGCGTTTTGGTCCCTCAGGTAATTCTGATAGATATCGTATAGCATTTACCTCGCTATCAACAGGTCTGAACTTATTATATCCAGGAAGATCTTTTCCAGCTGGTCCGAAGTGTTCTTCGTCCTCACAGTGAAACGCTACCTTTCCCCCCCTATCGAAGATTTTTTTTATTCCATCTATTGAAATACCTTTTTCAGTATTGGTCGAAGAGGATAGATAGACTTTGAATATTCTTGTTCTTTCTAAGATCTCTTCCACCTCCTCACCGATCAATGAATAAAGAGCAAAATCCACACAAGATTTTTCTTCCGCTATCTTTAATTTTTTTTCAAAGTTATCTAGAGTTTTAATAGGTGGATGATTATTGGGCATGTCTGCAACAGTTGTTATACCCCCAAAAGCTGCAGCTTTTGAACCGCTAAAAAAATCCTCTTTTTTCGTCTGACCTGGATCTCTGAAATGAACATGAAGATCTATACCACCTGGAAGAATTATCTCGTCGATGTCCTTCACATCTTCATTTCCTTCATAATGTTTTTTTACGAAATCTATCTTACCATTTTCTATACCTATGTATCTATTTTGAAGTTCTCCATTTATGTATGCAGTTCCATGAATTATCATATCAACTCATCTCCTTTTTTATTATATCTCCACTAGGTTTTTCCTCAGTAAAGATCTCACCCTGGAACTTTTGAATTGAGCAATTCCCTTCCCTCCAAGTGTTGGGGTTTAAACCAGCTTTCCTGCAGGTATGCGATAGGAAAGTTTCTTCATCCCAACCATGTTCCACAGGAACCTGAGGTAAAAGTAATCCTGTGTATGGACCTTTGGAAACGATCAAACCATCTACTCCACAGGTTACCATCTCTTTCAATTTATCGGGGTCTATGTAATCGACCTCTTCCGGAGGTGTGAGGAGAGTAACTTCTATGATTACACCATTAAGTTCATCTTCTCTCAGCAAAGGGAACCTTGGATCGTTGGTGGCACTTTCTGCTGCTTTCTTCAGTGCCCTTTTCAAAGGAAATATGGGTTCTGGGTATCCTATACATCCTCTAAGATTTTTTGAAGGATATTTGTTTATGGTTACAAACACTCCCATCTCTTTATCAAACTTAGCGGGGAGATTTAGTTTTGGGTACTCTTTTCCTTTAACCTTTGCCTCGATTATCTTTCTAGCGGCTTTTACAGCCGCTTTACCTTCCGGGTCACTAAACATGATACTATGATATAGGGGTAAGCGATATTTATTTTATTGGGAGTTAAGCCGATCCGTTATGTAAGAGGGGAAAATAATATGTACTGTATCTCTTTTTTAGACCAAAACTCTTAAATCTGATTTGCTTATCCGGATTTGAACAGCGGTGTCCTAAAAAATTTGCCAAAGCCCCCCCTGGAGGTTATAATAATGGGCGTAGATGAAATCAGAAAGGTTAGAAAGGCTGAAAAAAAAGCCATCGAACATATAGAAAATGTTGAAAAGAAAGCAGAAGAAATGTTGGAAGAAGCCGTGGAGAAGGCTAAACAACAGAAAGAAGATGAGGTTTTTTCTATGAAAAAAGAGATGGATGAAAAAATGAAAAGAGTTAAAGAAGAAACTGAAGAAAAAGCTGAAGACATACGTAAAGAGGGGCAAGTAGAAGCAAAACGGATTCGAAGTGCTACTCAAGAAAATATTGATAAAGCTGTATCTCACGTACTAGATAGGATAAAGGAGGTATAAGGATAATATTCCCAGAACGGATGAAAGACCTCACTGTGATCGTTCATGATGATTATATAGATAGAGTTGTAGAATCTTTACACGAAAATGGATTAGCTGAGATATCTGATGTTGAACGAGATGAGAAAGTCGGTAATTTAGTCGAGACCGTTGGAATATCGGAATCTATAAGTAAATTCACTAGATACGAGATGAAGGTATCTTCTGTACTGGACGTTTTTCAAAAAGTTTCAGATGAAGAAAGTGCCATATCCCAATTTCTCAATCCTAAAATGATAGAAAAGGCGAAGATAAAAAAGAGAGATTTAGACGATTTGTTTAGTGAGATCGATTCCAAGATGGATGAGGTCGGAAAAAAGGTAAACAAATACGATGAGAAATTGGTAGAAAATGATGAAAAGATTAAAGATCTAAAGTTTTTAAAAAAAGACCTAGAATTAATCGAATCAATAGATATCGATTTATCATTCATCGGGGAATCGACTTATGCAATTTTTAAGATCGGTACGACTAAAAACCCATATAAGGCTAAGAAGGCACTTTCTGATGTAGATGGATCCTATTTCTTTTCCAAAAAGGTTGATGAGGAAAGATATGTAATTATTACTGGTGTATTCATTAAACAGAAAATGGAGTTCGAGAGTGCTTTAAGGCAAGGGGATGTAAAACCTTTAGATTTCAAACAGTTGGACAGTGGAAAACCTCGAGAAGCCCTAAATATGGTTGAAAAAGAGCTGAAAAATCTTAAGAATAAAAAAAATCTACTTATAGAAGAGATAAAGGGATTAAAGGATAATTGGCACAAAGATTTTATGGTTTTAAGAGAAGAACTAGAGGTATATAGAGAAAAATACGAAGTTCTTCAAGAATTTGGGAAAACAGATCATACTAGTGTAATAAAAGGATGGGTTAAAGAAAGCGATAAGGAAGCAGTTAAAGATTTAGTGGATGAAAGTTCAGATGGATATTCAACTGTCGTGGTTGAGGAACCTGAGAGTACGGATGATGTTCCCGTTTCTTTGAATAACCCAACATGGTTAAAACCTTTTGAAATGCTTACCAACATGTTCGCACCTCCAAAATACGATGAGATCGATCCAACTTTTGTGATAGGTCCAGCTTTTGTTTTATTTTTTGGATTGATGTTGGGTGATGTAATATATGGCCTTTTGATAGTGATCACTTCTATTTTACTACTGAGAGGCTTAGGAAAGATAGAAGAGGGTACCAGAAGATTTGCTTTAGTGCTGCTTTCCGTAGGTCTTTCAACTACCATCTTTGGAATTTTACAAGGGGGCTATCTAGGTCCAGATAGAGATACTCATCCAAATCTTATTGGCAGACTAGGTCTCACATGGTTTTTTGAAGATATAACGCAGATAGATACTTTAGCGGGGGATGGACCACAGATATTACTCATAGTTTCATTACTGATCGGATTAGCTTATCTTAATATAGGTATTTTTCTTTCGTTTATACAACACGTTCGAAGAGGAAACAAAAAAGAAATAGTTTTAGATAATATTTCATGGTGGCTTCTCCAGCCCGGTGGTTTCATCTTGATATCGAGCAATTTATTCGGATGGTATACATTTTCTGGAGAGATTTACATTATTGCCTGGACAATGAGTATTTTAGGTTTGGGTTTACTATTCCTTAAAGCAAAAGGGCTGTCATTTTTTGATCTCACAGGTTTTATCGGCGACTTCTTATCCTTTGCAAGGATATTGGCACTAGGGTTAGCGACTGCGGGAATAGCTTTAACGGTTAATGTCTTGGCGGATATGGTGTCCTCTGCCGAGATGGGTATGATTTTAGCAGTTCCGCTTATGATCGGGGGTGTAGTTGTAGTTATTAAGGGATTTTCCGATAAAAATATTACTTTTCAGGGATTAGGTGGATTTCTTCTGCTAACGGGAGGTTTAGCTTTTGTGAACCCTGCTTATCCATTTTACATGTTGGGACTTATAATCATGATCGGAGGTCATTTAGCGAATGCATCATTACAGGCGTTGGGTGCATTTGTACACTCCCTCAGACTTCAATATGTAGAATTCTTAGGTCAATTCTATGAAGGTGGAGGTAAACCCTATTCCCCGTTCAAAGCTAAAAGAGAATATACCCAGTTAGATGAGGATGTGGTAAAATGAATTATTCAAAGAATATGAAAAAGTCTATGGAAATTTTTGGCTTGCTAATATTTTTATCCATATTGGTATTTAGCATGATACCCTTAGCAGAGTCACAAGAAGATATTTCACAAGGAAGAGTAGATATTTTACTCGATGGAGAAAATCTGGGTAATGAAACTGAAATATACATCCCAGATACTGAAGCGGTTTCTAACAGAACCTTCCAACTAGGAGTTTCGATCTCGGGTAATCTGACTTATGATATAGAGCGAGTGAGATGGGAGTTCGGTGATGGTAGTGAAGTTGAATTTGAGGGTGAAGAAGTAGAGGGGATGAATGATTCACATGCTTTTGCCGCTCCTGAAGACGAAAGGACATATCAAGTAAATTTAACAGTCGAAGCTAATGGAAATGTTTACAGAGATTCATTGAAAATAAAAGCTATAACAGACACTAGAGGCACCTATCTGACTGCACTGGGTGCAGGGCTCGCTGTTGGTATAGCAGGTATGGGAGCTGGTATAGGTGTTGGGATAGCTGGTGCTGCAGGTGCAGGTACGATAGCTGAAAAACCAGAGAAATTCGGTAAGTGTTTGGTTTTCCAAGCGCTCCCGCAAACTCAAGCTATCTACGGACTTTTAGTAGCAGTTCTTTTGCTTCTTTTCACAGGTATAATCGGTACTGAAACTAATATACCTCTTTCTATAGGTGTCACTTCACTAGGTGTGGGCCTAGCAGTAGGTATAGCTGGATTATCAGCCATCGGCCAGGGTATAGCTGCTTCTGGAAGTATTGCAGCGTATTCTGAAAATGAAGATTTATTTGGAAAAGGAATGGTGTTTTCAGTACTACCCGAGACTCAGGCTATCTATGGTCTACTTGTCGGGATTCTTATAATGGTATTCACAGGATTATTGGGCGGAGCTCCTAAATTATTCATGGTTCAAGATAGTGCTATAGGAGTTAGCTTCGGTACGGTCGCTATTGGAGCTGGTTTGGCGGTAGGTATAGCAGGCTTATCAGGGATCGGTCAGGGAATAGCTGCTAGTGCAGGTATTGGGAGTGTTGCAGAAAGAGAAGACCTCTTTGGAAAAGGAATGGTGTTTTCAGTACTGCCCGAGACCCAGGCTATCTATGGGATGTTAATAGCTATATTACTTATGGTGTCATCTGGATTGTTACAGGGTAATGTGGATGCTAAACTCTTTCAAATCGCATCCCAATTTGATATAATCAGTGTACAGAGTGTGGGACTTATCGCAGTCGGTGCAGGTTTAGCGGTAGGTATAGCAGGATTATCAGGAATAGGTCAAGGAATAGCTGCTTCTAGTGGTATAGGGTGTGTCGCTGAGAAAGAAGAGATGTTTGGTAGAGCTATGGTCTTTTCAGTACTTCCCGAAACCCAAGCTATCTATGGCATGTTGATCGCGATTTTATTGATGGTGTCTACACCCTTACTTGGAGAAGTATCAGGTATACTGTTCTCTCTAGGACTGGTTGGAGTAGGTGCAGGTCTTGCTGTAGGTATAGCCGGTCTATCTGGAATTGGTCAGGGTATTGCTGCAGCTAGCGGTATAGCAACGGTGTCAGAGGATGAAAGTATGTTCGGAAAAGGAATGGTCTTCTCAGTACTTCCCGAAACCCAAGCCATCTATGGTCTTTTGATAGCTATCCTTTTGATGGTCTTTAGTGGGATATTGGGGACTGTAGCAGAGCCAACAACTACTTTACAGGGTATAGCGTCAGTTGGAGCCGGTATCGCAATAGGGATAGCAGGTGTTTCTGGGGTCGGACAAGGTATCACATCTGGATCAGCCATTGCAGCGGTGTCCAAACGGGAAGATACATTTGGTAAAGGCATGATATTCAGTGTGATGTCAGAAACCTTTGCTATATTCGGATTGTTGATTGCTATCTTTATAATACTGTTTGCTTTGATGTGAGGTGAGATATATGCCAGTGGACAAGATAATTAAGAAAATTAAACAGGAGATGACCAGGAAATCAGAGGACATAATAGAAAGAGAGAAGGAAAAAGCGAAAGTAAAAACAGAAGAAATAGAGAAGGAAAAGAAAAAGAAACTTCAGGAAATCAAGAATAGGCGGGAAAGAGAAATTAAAACAATGAAAAACAGGATAATCTCACAAGCAAAACTGGATAAACAGAAACAAAAGCTAAGAGTAAGAGAAGAGATGATTGAAAAGATATTTGATAATGTATATGATGAGATAAAAAGTACTAGTCCCGAAGAATACGAAGATTATTTAAGGCAGTCTATTGGAAGGGCCTCAAAAATCCTTGGAGAAGAAACGGTTATCTATTGTAATCCCGAAAGTCAAAAGATCATCGAACAGCTTTCAGTAAATATCGATCCCTCTTTAAAAGTCGAACCTAATATAGAAACTATTGGTGGTATCATAGCAGAGTCGAAAAGTGGAGCTAAAATTGATATGACTTTCGAATCTAATATTGAAAGGAGGAAGAAGGAGCTTAGAAAGGATATCTCGGGCATATTATTTTCAGATTTGAAGGAGGAACATTGATTGATCGATGAATTGATCGACATGATGGGCTTGACAAACCTTGTTCTTGCTATCGTTGGTGTAGCTCTGCTTATAGTTGTCCTATTATTGATGAGTTATTTTAGAACATTAGTTGCCATCTCAAACTTCACGTTTCCGAACGCTAAATTCAGAGCTCATGGAATCCATTTTATTGAGAGAGAAAAAGTTGAACCGATAGTTGAAAGTAGGAATATTAACGAATTATATCAGGCTATAAGGGAGACTGGATATGAACTGCCTAAAGAAGAAACTGGAGATATCGATGAGGTAGAACAGCGGCTTGAGAACAATAATGTTGAATATATGAAAAAAGCGTATAGAATATCCCCTTTAGAAACAAAACCTTTTGTTGAGGCCTGGTTAGCTAGGTACGATGTTAAGATGGCAAAGAAAGCTATCAAATTTATCTCTCGAGGTGGAGATCCTGAATATCTAAAAAATTATCTAATTCCTGTTAGGATTATAGACGAAGATGTGATAGATGAATTGTCTTCGTCTCGTAATCTTCAAGAAGCAGTGACTATCTTGAAGGAGACTGAATTTGGAGAAATTCTTGGCAAAGAAGAATGGGGCGATGATTTCTTCAAATTGGATATGGAATTAGACATATTTGCATTCGAGAAATTGAGAAAGGCTGTTACAAACGTGGAGAGTGAACAGAGGCCACCAGTTAAATACTTCTTTGGCAGATATACTGACTTATTGAACCTCAAGATGATCATAAGGGGTATTAGAGAGGGAATAGAACAGGAAACGATGAAGGCTTACCTGCTTCCTCCTGGTCGAGAACTCGAAAATTGGAAACTAAACCAAATGTTGGAGTCCAGTAATCTAGAAGAAGCTTTAGTTGAATTAGAAGGAACTTCCTTCGAAGCGGTACGGAAAAAAGCCGCTTCAAAAAGCCATTTTGAAATAGAAAGATATCTAGATGAAGAACTTTTGAATATGGCTTCAGAGGTGATGAGCCAGCAAGTACTAACAGTTGGACCTCTGTTAAGGTTTTTAGTAGGTAAAGAAATAGAATTAAGGAACTTAAAAATATTGGTAAGAGGGCTTAAAGAAGGTTTAGACCCCGATAAGATACGGAACATGTTGATTTTAGAGGGATATCAATGAGAAAAAAAGTAGTTGTAGTCGGGAAGGAGGATATGACCTTGGGTTTTTCATTAGCTGGCGCTGATGACGCATATAAATTTGAAAGCGAACATCGTGCTGTTAAGATTCTGGAGAAATTGATCGAATCTCCAGATGTTGGGATAGTTTTATTATCTGAAAGTATTGCAGAAGATATCAGGGATGATTTGAATCGAATAACAAAAAATAAGGATCTTTATCCCGTGATAATCGAGATTCCAGATAAAGAAGGTCCCGTTGAAGATAAAAAAGATCCATTAAATAAGAAGATCAGAAGAGCAGTTGGAATCGATATAACGTCAGAAGAGGTATGATATTGTGATAAATGAAGCTGAAGAAAGTATTAAAAAGATCTCAGAACCTGGAAAAGGCGAAGAAGGAAGGATCATCAAAGTTGCAGGTCCGGTTGTTCAAGCCGATAAACTGCGCGGTGCAGAGATGTATGAGGTCGTGAAAGTTGGTGAAGAAGGTCTTATTGGAGAGATAATTGAGTTGGAAGAAGACGTTGCTACAATACAAGTTTACGAAGAAACAGGTGGTGTGAAACCAGGTGAAAAGGTTGTTAGAACCGGAGAACCCCTCTCGGTCGAACTCGGTCCTGGATTGATCACCGAGATATATGACGGTATCCAGAGACCTTTAGATATGATCAAAGAGCAGACGGGAGATTTTATACGGAGAGGTGTAGATGTTTCACCTCTAGATCATAAGAAAAAATGGAAATTTGTTCCCAATGTTGAGGATGGGGATGAAGTTTATCAAGGTGATGTGATCGGGACAGTTCAAGAAACTGAAGTTGTCGAACATAAAATAATGGTTCCGCCGGGTAAAGATGGTACTGTAAAAGAGATGGTCTCCGGGGGAGAATATACCTTAGATGATACTATAGCAGTTTTGGAATCTGGAGGAACTGAAGAAGAGATCAAGATGGTTCAGCGCTGGCCCGTAAGAATAGGTCGCCCTATCGAAGACAAAAAGGCACCTGGAGAATTATTGATCACAGGTCAAAGAGTACTGGACACTTTCTTCCCACTGGCAAAAGGTGGAACTGCTGCTATACCAGGGGGGTTCGGGACCGGGAAAACTGTGATCCAGCATCAATTAGCTAAATGGTCCGATGCAGATATCGTTGTTTACGTAGGATGTGGTGAGAGAGGTAACGAAATGACGGAAGTCCTGCGGGATTTCCCTGAA
Organism: Candidatus Saliniplasma sp.; assembly: GCA_048622455.1. GTDB lineage: Archaea > Thermoplasmatota > Thermoplasmata > Halarchaeoplasmatales > Halarchaeoplasmataceae > Saliniplasma. The sequence goes on from JBMCUO010000003.1 coordinate 25,895, forward strand.
CTGGAAGATCCGAGAACCGGAAAACCTCTGATGAAAAGGACCATACTTATCGCAAATACTAGTAACATGCCAGTGGCTGCGAGAGAAGCATCGGTTTATTCTGGTATCACCCTTGCAGAGTACTACAGAGATATGGGTTACAACGTTGCTTTGATGGCAGATTCTACATCGCGTTGGGCCGAAGCTCTCCGTGAGATATCTGGTCGTCTGGAAGAGATGCCCGGTGAAGAGGGTTATCCAGCATATCTAGCATCTGAATTGGCAGCTTTTTATGAAAGGGCGGGAATATGTGACCTATACGGTGGACGAGAAGGATCGGTATCTGTTATCGGTGCTGTTAGCCCCTCTGGTGGTGACTTCTCAGAACCAGTTACTCAGAATACATTAAGAATCGCTCAGGTATTTTGGGCTTTGGATACTGAACTTAGAAATAAGAGACATTTTCCGGCTATCAACTGGTTGAAATCTTATTCCCTTTACCTTGATCAGGTCTCAGAATGGTGGGGAGATAACGTAAATGAAAATTGGCACACGCTGAGAAGAGAAGGTATGAAACTACTGGAGAAGGAGGACGAATTACAGGAAATTGTACAACTTGTTGGTCCAGACGCTTTGCCAAGGTCAGATCAATTCGCTCTACAGGCTGCTAGGGTGTTAAGAGAAGACTTCCTTCAGCAGAATGCTTTCCATGACGTAGATACATTCTGTGAACCTGAGAAACAGTTCCGGATGCTTCAGATCATGATGGAATTCTATGATAGAGGTACGAACGCATTAGATGAGGGCGTTACGGTTGAAGAACTCTCCGAGATGGAGATACTTGAAAGACTGAGTAGGATGTCCAATGTACACTCTGAGAAATGGGAAGAGAATTATGGAGATATCGAGATGGAAATGAATAAAGAATTTGAAGATTTACTGGAGGGATAATGATGGTCGATGATATATCTAAAAGGACTGAATACCGAAATGTTGTGGAAGTATCAGGACCGCTGATGGTCGTAGAGGGTATAAGTGATGTAGCTTATAACGAAATAGCTAAAATAAAACTCCCTAGTGGGGAAGAGAGATTAGGGCAGGTCTTAGAGGCTCAATCAAATAGAGCTATAATTCAAGTTTTCGCCGGTACAAGAGGATTAGATACTGATGAAACCTCAGTCCAGTTCACTGGAGAAGTTATGAAATTTGGTGTCTCTAGAGAATTGCTCGGTAGGGTGTTCAATGGTATAGGTGAACCTATCGACGATAGTCCTGATATTATCCCTGAAGAACGTAGAGACATAAATGGAGATCCGATCAACCCATCTGCTAGGGAATTCCCCCGTGAGTTTATTCAAACTGGTATTTCAACAATCGACGGTATGTTCACTCTCGTTAGAGGACAGAAACTTCCTATGTTCAGTGCTAGTGGACTTCCACACAATAACGTAGCTGCCCAGATCGCACGACAGGCTAAAGTTTTAGGTGAGGAGGAGGAATTCGCTGTAGTATTTTGTGCCATGGGTATCACCTCTGAGGAAGCTAATTTTTTCATCAATGATTTCGAGCGAACTGGCGCTCTAGAGAGGGCTGTTCTCTTTTTGAACCTTGCTGATGACCCTGCCATCGAAAGGACTATCATACCTAGATTGGCGTTGACTGCCGCCGAATACCTTGCCTTCGACGAGGGCATGCAGGTATTGGTCATATTGAGTGATATGACAAACTACTGTGAAGCTTTAAGAGAGATAGCCGCCGCTAGAGAGGAAGTACCTGGTAGAAGAGGTTATCCCGGTTATCTTTACACGGATCTAGCTAGTATTTATGAGAGGGCTGGAAGGATATTGAATAGAGAAGGGTCCATAACTATGATACCTATACTCACAATGCCAGATGATGATATAACTCATCCAATCCCTGATCTTACTGGTTATATTACCGAAGGACAGATCGTTTTTTCACGTGAACTGCATAGAAAAGGTATCCGTCCACCGATCACACCCGATGGATCACTATCTAGGCTTATGCAGCAGGGTATAGGAGAAGAGAGAACGAGAGAGGACCACTCTGATGTGAGTAACCAGCTTTATGCAGCTTACGCTGAAGGTAATGAACTGAGGGATCTAGTCGCGGTTGTAGGTGAAGAAGCACTCAGTGAAAGGGACCGGACATATCTACAATTTGCAGACGAGTTTGAAGAGAGATTTATAGGTCAAGGAGGAGATGAGGATAGGGCAATAGATGAAACTCTAGATTTAGCATGGCAACTTCTTACCATAATTCCCAAAAGAGATCTCAAAAGGATCGATGAGAAATTCATCAAGAAATATTATCCAGAATAAGCGTTCCTTTCAGCTAAGATGGAAAATCCATCACCAAGTTATTTGGAACTCGATATATTCGTCCCCCTCAACTGGACAAGCAGTATGTTCTATTTTGCCATCTAATTCTAGCAACTCTATATCCTTCTCTAAACTACCCTGGAAATAATTGCAGATGTGTTTATTGACAGGAAAGCCATGATATTTGATGACGGCCTTCCCTTCTTCAGTCCAATCTGCCAATTCTATGCTCCCAAAGTTGTAAACTTTTTCCCAATTGTCCTCGGCCTTTTCTATGAGCTCCTTGAGACCCTGGGCTACGGTCAAATATTCCAAATGACCAAGATTGCTTGTAATGTGACGCCCTATCTCACGGGACCTAGGTACCTTTTTGAGGTCACTACCGAATATATCCTCTATGGTTTCAAAAAATTTTATGACTAAGTCATAATCTACCCATTCTTTTTCGTCGTACTCCTTTTTTGAGGTGATAGACCTTTCTTCTATTTCTTCCCATAAATTTTCTAGACCTAATTTTCCTTTTTTCTCCTCTACATAATCTAATATGTTGATCATGTGAGTTCCTTTTACCTTTTTTTCCATAATATCAACAACTTCCCTCTTTTAATCTAATTCGTCAATATATTAGTTCATATTTAAGTTTCACGCATACAACTCGATCCTTTTCAAAGGTTTACTTAGATGTCTCCTAGCTGAGACTGGGGTTTCATACCATGTTTCTTCTAAATCTCTTTCTTCTTTACGCGTTTCTATGTCTTCTTCTGAGGCTTTTTTGCTGCATCTTTTACATCTGAAACCCGCATTTTTACCGATAGATGACATCCTTTTATTACATGATGGGCAGACTGGGTTACCTGTCTTGATAATTTTATCTTCAAGATGGAGTATTTTCATCTTCTCGATATTGAGTGTCATAGGGTCTTTTCTTACACCACCATATAATTCTATCACATCTCCAACTATCAATCGTTTAACTATCTCTCTAAATCCTTTTGTTGGTTCGTAAGCAGCAGCAGTGATAGAGTTTTCTTTTTCATCAGAGATCTCGAAGAAGATATGTCCACCCTTTATAGTATAGGGTTCATTGGTTAACTTTCCTTTTATCTTCACAGATAACCACGGCCGGACATTTTCGATCTTTGCCGATTGGATATGGTCGTCAGTTCCTTGATTTGTGAGGAATGTGATCCATCTAGATGGTTCTTCAGAATCTATAATCTCTAAAGATTTTTTTAATTCCTCTGGTTTTTCCCCTCTGACACCATACAGCACGGGACATGGAGAATTAGGATCTATTACAGAGGCGTCTTCTTCATAATCATAGCTGTCAAATGCACTATCTAGGGATCTATCCAATTCTTTTACCTGGCGCTTTTCAATAATTCTTGGAGTTCCCCACTTCGATTGTTTTCTATATGTGATCAATTCATAAGTATGATCTTTTGTTTCCCATGCAAGGGCTGATGCGGCACCTATCAAACCCCTTTTTTTACCGAACCCTGTATAATGTATATTTTCATTCTCTAGAACATCTACAACTTCATCCAGCTCAATAATATCTTTAACAGCTTTTTCATAGAGATAGTATGGAGTTTTTTTCTTACTGACTATCAAACCAGGATCAGTTCTATCACATTCCAGTTCCGACCATTGTTTAACTACTTTTTCAGCTCGCTCTAGTATAATGTCAAATTTTTTCTCAGAAACAGTATGGTCACCTTCATAGATATGAATTTTCTTTTGGATATGACCTATACCTCTACCTTGTTTCTTCCCCTCACCAAAGGTCAAAACGATAGCACCGTTCCCCCTGGTTTTCCAGGGAACATTAGGGTTTAATCTTACTAGTCTGGGATAATCTAAAAGTTGATACTCATTGAACTCCTGAACCAATTCAGTGGCTAAAAATGTCGTGCACATCCCGTCTCTAGAATCCGTATCGTCAACTGCTATATACATAATAATTTACTGTATCCTTCCACATTCCGTACACCTAGCTTTTCCTCCGCGTATATCCTCTAGATCTCCACCGCATTCTCGGCACTGTCTTTTATCAATTTCAGTTGTTACCTCGCCATCATGGGCATGAGGTACATGACTGCTAACAAATTCTTTAAAGTGAATTGGATCGATACTCCCGACAACAGTGGTATTTGCTACCCTATCTAGATATTTCTGCCTTGGGTCTCCTTCAGTAGCTAGACCGACTATGACATCTAAAAGTAATAGAAGTCCGTGAACTTTACTGAAGTTCCTTATCAATGCCTCAGAGAGATTCATACCCCCCATCAAAGATTCAACTTCTAGATCCAGTACCATCTTTCCTAAAGTTTGTCTTTTTGAATATTCAAAAATCCCAGAATAAAATACCTGTATCACTCCAGCTGTGAACGGAAAGATACTGATATAGCGTATTCCGAAACCGATTGTAAAAGGTATGAATATGATATAAACGACTACACTCGAGATAATAAAGTCTATTAAATAAGCTATGGCTCTTTTTAACCAGTGTTTTTGTAGTGGTTTGTTGTTAGGTAGTAAATCAAATCCAGTAACCATTTTATCGTCCTTGTTTTGCCCTTCAGTTTGCCCATCACTCATCACATAATCAGTTTTGGATTCTTCATCATCGGGCATACTCTGAATAAATGAGGACGTTCATATATTTTTCCATGATATCTTTACAATACAATTTTTACGAATGATTTATTACTCACTTTAAAATTATCAAGATACCATGCAGCTATACATATTGGATTATAGAGAGTGTGACCCAAAAAAGTGTACCGCAAGGAAACTTTTGGACAACGATATGGCTGAGAAAATTTTACATGAAACAGATTTGGGTGGAGGAGGTATATACTTAACACCATTGACAGATAAAGCCTTTTCACCCGAAGATAGGGGCAAATGTATTGAAGGGGGTATCCGTGCAGTTGACTGTACTTGGACGGAGGCTGAAGAAAAATTACCCGTTTATGATAATTCAAGGGCTCTGCCGTATTTGGTAGCCGCTAATCCTGTCAATTATGGGAAACCAATGCAGCTGACAACGGTCGAAGCTTTCGCAGCGTCTCTTTATATCCTTGGTGAAGAAGACCAGGCTAAAGAGATATTATCAAAGTTCAATTGGGGAGAACAGTTCTTGAAACTGAATAAAGAACCCTTGAACGAATATCAAAATGCTGAAAATAGTAAAGATGTGGTAAAAGCCCAGAGCGAATTTATCTAATCCTCTTGAGGGAGCATGTTAGGTATACCATCTTCTATAGGATATTCGATTTTACATTTTTTACAGTGAAGTGAACCTTCTTCTATTTCATCGTCTTCTTTTTCAACGCTCAAATCAAGTTCACCCTTACATTCGGGACATCGTAAAATATCCAATAAACTCCGTTTCATGATAGCAGTATTAAAAAGGAGTTATAACATTTTTTCGATTACAATTTAGAAAATATCTAGGGAATTTGGTATACTATTGTTTCTCTTTAGATATTTGATCTGAGTCCGTGTATATCTGTATTCTATATCTGCTTTCTCATCTTGGAAAGACCATGGTTTAACTATGAGGAGGTCACCTTCTCGAATCCACATCCTCTTTTTGAGTTTACCAGGTATCCTACCCATCCTTGATTCACCATCTTCACACATAATTTTAACTCGACCACCACCGAGCATCTTATCTGCTATAGCGAACATCTGACCTTGGTGTCTTCGAGGGTAAGGAACTCGTTGTACTTCTTCCTCGTCATCGTTCGAACTCACTTTATCACAATTAAGCATATTATGTGGGGTATATAAAACTTCGCTGGGGCATACAAAATCACCTTCGCCAGGATCGTATCGGTCTTAGTCATACTAAATCTATCATATATGGTTGGAGGATGATCGCTATTGTTGAGATTATAGAAGCAAGGAGAAGTAGAGCCACAAGGGATTCTACAACTGGATTAAGAACTAGAAATATCACTGTACCGCCTGCAGGTGGATGCTCGATATCTAGAGTGACCATAACAAAGATAGATGCCCCAACAGCTAGTGCTATTGTGGCTGTAAGCGGTATTAGAGTCGAATGAAGATTAAAAAACAGTAAACCGAGGAGGCCACAAGCTAGATGTCCACCCAATACGTTCTTCGGTTTAGCAGGGCTGCTTTCAGGCATGGCAAAAACTATGAATGAAGTTGACCCTATTGCTGCGATCAAAATCGGTTCATCGATCATCGGTATCGAGAAAGCGGCATATAACGCAGCAGCGGCTAATGCACTTTGTAATAGGTAATGTTTCCAGGTATACTTATCGAGTTTTTGGTCAAGGATGAACTTCATCGGGATTGTATATTAGACCCTCCAAATAATACTTTTCATCCGGGAAAACATTTTTATCAGCAGAAAGGCTTGATTTATAATATGAAAATCATTCCAGATACGAGCGTTATAATCGATGGACGTGTTACAGACCTAGTTGATAGTGGTGAGTTAAATGGTTGTGAAATAATAATCCACGAGGCTGTCTTGGGGGAACTTGAATATCAGGCAAATCGAGGTCAGGAAACAGGGATGAGCGGTTTAGAAGAAGCTAAGAAACTAAGGAAATTAGCGGATGATGGTGATATCGTTTTGTCATTCCAAGGTAAAAGACCCTCTTTCGATCAGGTTCAATTAGCGTCAGGTGGTGAAATAGATTCTATGGTTCGAGACCTAGCATCTAGAGAAGGTGGTACTCTTCTTACTGGTGATATAGTACAGGCGGAGGTCGCTCGGGCTAAAGGGTTAGATGTGACATATTTAGAACCTCAAGAAGAAGAAATCGAGGGTGTGAAAGAGATATGGGAGTATTTTAGAGAAGATATGATGTCAGTACATCTGAGAGAGGGTGCTAAACCAAGGGGTAAAATTGGTATGCCCGGCAATATGAAAATGAAAATAATTGATGAAAATGTTATGAATTCTGAACAACTGCGTCACCTATCTCACAAGATTGTTGAACATGCAAAACGGGCATCTCGTGGTTTTATAGAGTTAGATAAAGGAGGGGCAACAGTAGTCCAGTTAAATGAATTCAGGATAGTTATTTCACATCCCCCTTTTTCAGATGGTTATGAGATCACTGCGGTCAAACCCGTAGCTAAAGTTACATTAGATGATTATAGGCTATCTGATAAGTTGAGGGATAGGATATCAGAAAAACGGAGGGGTGTACTTTTGGCTGGAGCTCCTGGTGCAGGAAAGAGTACACTAGCACAGGCTATAGCTGAGTACCTCAATGATAAGAATTTTGTGGTCAAAACCATGGAGGAACCAAGAGATTTACAGGTCCCAGATGAGATAACACAATACACCTCTTTAGACGGAAGGTTAGAAGATACTGCCGATGTTTTACTTTTAGTCAGACCGGACTACACTATCTTCGATGAAGTACGAAAAACACCGCATTTTAGAGTTTTTGCTGATATGAGATTAGCCGGCGTGGGGATGGTAGGTGTAACTCATGCAAACCGTGCTATCGATGCTTTGCAGAGGATGATCGGAAGAGTTGAACTAGGTATAGTACCTCAGGTAGTTGATACTATAATATTCCTAGAAGAAGCTCAGATCGATAAAGTGTATGACATCACATTCAATGTAAAAGTCCCCAACGGGATGAAAGATGAAGATCTTGCTCGACCAGTCATCGAAGTCAAAGATTTCGAAACTGGAAGATGTGAATATGAAGTTTATACCTATGGAGAACAGGTAGTTGTGATGCCTGTTGAAGGTAACGGTGAAAGGAAAGAACCAGTGTGGGATTATGCTGTACCAGAGATACACGATAGATTAAGCAGATTAGTGCGAGTTCATTTCGAGGTTGAGATCACCTCATCAAACAGTATTAAATTGTACGTTCCTGAAAAACAGATAGGTTCTGTTTTGGGTAGAGATGGAGAGAATATCAATCGACTTGAAAATGAAACTGGACTGAAAATTGATGTTCAACCAATGAGTCAAAAATATGATTATAAAAAGTCTGCCCCATCTCAAGAGGTTGATGTTTGGGGTGAGGGTGATAAGTTAGTGTTAGAGATAGGGATTGAAATGTCTAGGGAAAATGTAGATATACTTGCAGATGGAGATTATATCACAACCGTCACCGTTGGAAGTGATGGGACCATAAAAATACGTAAAAACACTGAAATAGGTAGAATGGTCAATGAGTCCATGAAAAAGGGGGAACGTATAGAGATAAGGTGAAAAAGGTGACATATATATGATAAAACTGATAGCAACTGATCTTGATGGAACTTTAGTTCACGACACCAAGATGGGTAAAGAGGATAGAAGAGCTTTATTAGATGTTATATCGATGGGTATCCCTGTGATACCTGTAACCACCAGGATGAGACATTCATCATCAGAGATATTGAGAGGTATACCTATATTTCAAAATCCTCTTATCTGTATGAATGGAGCGGTAGTTAAAGGTCCAGGATGGGAAGATAAATATTGTGAATCTTGGATGAAAAAGACTCATCGAAACGATATCGCAGAAACTATAAGTTCTTATATTGACGAAAAGGGATATGAAGTTACTACTGTATTCGATGAAAGAAAGTGTTGGAGGGTGCGAGACGGTCAAAAACCCGGTTCAGACCCCCGTGACCCGGTTACTTGGTTAATTGAAAAAAATCATGATGCACTTGAATATGGTTTGCCGATAAGTTATATGATACATGAGGATGGCAATGGAGTGGAAGCAATGAGTGATTTAGAAAGGCTTGCTAAAACCAATTGCAACGATTCTGTAACTATCCATAGGCATCACCGTATGGGAACATGGGTAGCACTCACGATTTATCCCTATGGAGTTAATAAAGAAAATGCATTAAAATTAGTATGTGATAAGGTGGGTATATCCATGGAAAATGTTCTAGCTATAGGTAATGATGAAGTAGACAAAAGGATGTTAAGATCTGCTGGTGTTGGGGTCGCCATGGGCAATGCCCCCGAACATATCAAGGATGTAGCTGATGATGTAGCACCTGCCTGTACTGAAGATGGTGTCAGTTGGGCATTGAAAAAATATGTTTTGTGATGATGTTAAGGGAAAAGATTATAATTTGGTACTAGATGGAAGATATGGTTCTCATGAAACTCAAAGAAATCTGTGATTTAGCAGTCGAAAAGGGCATGGAAGTTGATCCTAGAGGGAAAGAAAACGTAAAAAAACTCCTTAAAGAAGCAAAGGAAGAATACGAATCTTTAGAGGGTAAGGATAAAGAGGTTTTTGATACTCAACGTTTGAAAAATCCCTATGCAGACTCAAGAATTTTGTACGGTGATGAAGACATCGAAATAAAATCAGTAATGATGGGTGTGAATATAGATACTGGTGAAGTTGTACTAGCGGATAGATTGAACGAAAAAGGAAAGAATGTTGATCTTATAATAGGTCATCATCCAAGAGGGAAAGGGGTATCTGGTTTACACGATGTGATGCATCTCCAAAAGGACGTTTTGATCAACTGGGGTGTTCCTACTGTTGTTGCAGATTCTCTTATGGATAAAAGGATAAAAGAAGTCAAAAGGAAGGTCAAAGGAAGCAATTACAACCAGAGTTTAGATGCGGCTAAGTTACTTGACATACCTCTAATGAACATCCACACACCAACAGATAATCTAGTCAATGATTTTCTGACGCAAAAAATCGAAGAAACGGATTTTGAAACAGTCGGTGATGTTGTTGACTTTCTAAAAGATATACCAGAATATCATGAGTCTAGGAAATATGGCGATGGACCATTTATTTTGGTTGGAAGTGAAGACAGAAGACCTGGAAAGGTTGTAGTGGAGATGACCGGAGGTACTGAAGGGTCTAAGAAATCCTATGAAAAGTTGGCTGATGCAGGAGTTGGAACTATTATCGGTATGCATCTTAGCGATAAACATAGGGAAGAAGTTAAGGAGAACCATCTCAATTACGTCATCGCAGGACATATGGCAAGCGATTCTATAGGTATGAACCTATTAGCGGATATGTTAGAAAATGAGGGAATCGAGATAATACCCTGCAGCGGATTCGTTCGACATTCAAGAAATTAAAAAATCATATTAAATGATTGAAGTTAGAAACCTAAGGAAATTATACGGGTCTTATGAAGCCTTGAAGGATATTAGTTTTCAAGTAGGTAAACGTGAAGTTTACTCTTTACTGGGCTCGAATGGAGCTGGTAAAACTACGATCATCAAAATAATTACTGGTCTATTGGAACCTACAGCTGGTAATGTTTTCATAGATGATTTAGATGTAGATTCGAATCCCCATGTCAGATCTAGGTTTGGGTATATGCCAGAACACCCCCATCTATATGATCGTTTAACTGGCAGGGAATTCCTGGAGATGAACGCTAATTTAAGGGGTATGGATGAGGGGATTGTAGAGCGTAGGATACAGGAACTTGCTGAGGATTTAAGTTTGTTTGATGTATTAGATTCTGAGATGGGTGCCTATTCTAAGGGGATGAAACAGAAGATTTTGTTTATAAATGCAGTTATACATGATCCTCCAAATTTAATATTGGATGAACCGACTAGTGGTCTGGATCCTAGATATACCGTTTATATCAAAAACAAAATTAAGGATTTGGCCAAAAAAGGAAAAACGGTTCTCATGAGTACTCATATCACTTCTGTAGCTTCTGAGATATCAGACGAGATCGCTGTTATCAATGGTGGAGAGTTAATAGCTGAAGGTTCGCCGCAAGAACTTATGGATAAAACAGGAAAGAGGAGTTTAGAAGAAGTGTTCATAGAAGTGGTGAAAGATGGATAATACCGTTCTAGAATTGTTTTCTTATGAGATAATACAGTCCTACAGGGCTACTAAAGAAAAAGTATTCGAACATCCTTTTATGTCTATATGGTTCGTATTGTTATTATTCACCGGGTTCGGGTTGGTTCTCTTCTTGATAGAATATGCCTCTACACTTGATGAACTCTTTATAGAACCGACTAGAGGCGATGTTTTGTTCTCTATATTCTTCTTTATATTCGCTAAAACTTCAGCGGAAACTGTTGATGACACTTTTCGGAATAAAAGGCTGAAGTATTTACTCACATCCCCTATGAGTACCAGGAAAATAGTTATTTCAAGGCTTTTGAAGGAAGTTTGGTACAACCTTTTACTGGTGTCTGTTTCACTCTCTATAGTAACATCGTTAGTTTACATATTCGGTATTCAATTACCGTTAGATGTTTACTTCATTCCACATCTCTACATTATTGTTCTGCTCGCTCCTATCTCTGGTTTTTTTATGGCGATGTTATCTCAATTGAGAGATTTGAAAAGAAAATTAACTGGTCTATTTCTTTACGGTCAAATCATCCCCCTTGTTTTTTATATTGTAAGAGGTGTAGAAGGGTCGTTAGATATTTTTTTATTCGTTTTTTTAATACTCATTAGCACTGTTTCATTGATCTTGATTACATCAGATCTATTTCTTGAATCATGGATACATGGAGTTACAACAGATACCGGTTCATCTTTTAGATTTCATGAGGCCGGGGATTTTTTACCAAAATTTATCAAAAAACCTATACGCAGGATCGCCGAGAAAGAGATTTTAGAGAGATGGAGAAGAAGGGAAAGTCTAGGTACTTTGGGTGTGATAGGTTTTATAGGTCTAGGTCTCTTTTTCATGTACTTTAGATTTGGCACCACACCAGATCTCGGACTAGATGTAGATGACTATCTTTATCCTTTACTAATCGGTATGGGATTATACCTGGGAGTTGTTATACAGATCGTTTTACCATCTTTGACACTTTTCAGTAGGGAGGGAAGGAAAATGTGGGCGATAAAAGTACTTCCTTTGGATTCAGAAGAAGTTATTTGGGGTAAAGTGTTAGCTATGTTGTTTTTATCATGGACTATCATCCTGATGATCGCTTTACCTCTTCCGATTGTTCTTGGTTATGATATAGAATTGATATTATTTTCAATCATCTCAGCTATGGTTATGATATTATCGTTTACAGGCGTCAGCGTATGGGCATCTGTAAAATTTCCAAATTATGATGAAAGCAGCGACGGAGCGCCTGACATCATCACGATGTACTCTATATTGATGCTGTGTTTGATAATATCGATATTACTATTAAGCATACCTGCAATCGCATTCCAAATAGATCGATTCATAGGGATTCTTTCACTTATATTCGCAGCAGATATGTCATTATTATTATTGCTCATACTTGTAAAAAGAGCAGCTATCCATTACGAAACAATTCAGATAGACATGTGATATTTCTCAGTATGTATTAAGTGTAGGATTTAAATATCACACTGCTTATTGTTTTATTATGAAATTATTGTTAGCTATAACCGGTGCTTCTGGTGTGGTATATGGAAAGAAGCTACTAGACGTACTTAGTCAGAGGGACGATGTAGATTTCGAACTCGTTATATCAGAGTCTGGGAAGGAATTGATAAATCAGGAACTTCAAATAGGTGCTGAGGAGTTAAAAAACATAGCTGATGTAAGTTATGAATCTTCGGATATGTCAGGTCCCCCTGCATCAGGTAGTTCATTGTACGATGCTGTATTGATCGTTCCGTGCTCTATGTCAACTTTATCGAAGATCTCCACGGGTATAGCCGATAATTTGATTACTAGAAGTGCTTCGGTAGCTTTGAAAGAGAATAGGAAGCTAATATTAGTTCCCAGGGAAACACCTCTCTCTACAACATCTTTGAGAAGTATGTACAATCTTTCCGTCGATGGAGCAGTCATACTACCAGCTGCCCCTGGATTTTATGGAAAAAGTGACACCATAGAAGATCTAGTGAACTTCATCGTAGGAAAGGTATTAGACAACCTAGGATTGGATAATGATGTCTATGAACGATGGGAGTAATGGTCATTACGAGTTTTTGCTTTTTTTATCATTATCTCTTAGGTCTTCATTATTGTCAAAACTTTTCTTTAAAGTGGTAATTTGATTGGTTGTGAAGGCTTCGGGATTAACGTGGACTAGAAGTGTTATAGCGTTCATGGAGGTTATGTCCGTTACTTTTTTTATGAATTTAGTGACATCCTCAAAATCATTTTCAACCACCAAGTATTCAAGACCCTCTATCAAAAGGATTCCTCTGTCCTGTTTTTCAGCGAAATTTGATATCGTTCTGGTTATTTCGAAGTCCATCCTTTTTGGATCCAGGACATCATAATCCTCAGAAGCGGATTCTGAAACCCATTTTATATCTTGACCGATCAGTCCATATTTTTCTTCGACTTTTGAGGGTAGATTAGTCGTAACGATCAAACCTTTAAGACCGTCTTTGATGAAATCATTATAGATCGAAAAAGCGTTGTCACCTTCTTCATCCAATAAGATATAATTATACCCCTCTTTCAATTGTTTTTGTCTCTTCCCACATATCGGACATTTTACAGCTAACAGATTCTTTGATTTCGAGACCGTAAACTTTTCTCCACATCTATCACATTCTACTTTCTTTACATTCCTTATAGGTTTCTTTTTTACTCGTTTAGTAGTAGCCTTTTTTTTTGGGGCTGGATATTTGATTTCATCGGGAATATCCGATTTCTTTTTACTATACACC
>JBMCUO010000004.1:0-36583 GCA_048622455.1 Candidatus Saliniplasma sp.
TTCTAAACTGTACAGGAAAGCTGTGAAGAAAGGTGTTAAAGTATACGACCTAAAACAGATATTGAAAGTAATTTATTTAGAGGGACTAGTTTCTAAAAACGAATTGAAAGAGATCGTCGGAAAAATAGAGGAAAAGGATAATACATATATCAAAGAGAAGGAAGAATTATTCAAAGGATGATCTCTAGCACGGTTTGTTGAGTATTGAAAGTGAGATGATAGAAACGTGATCGTTCTACTCATAGTCGAACAGCAAGCAAGTTCATTTTTTCCAATCTTATATTGTATAGATGCGTATGAATAAAATAGATTCGAAGCATAGAGTTCATATCTTCTAGGTTATCCGATTGATGGTCTTGATAAGAATACAATAGATATGTCTTACCGTAAACCTAACCCTTCCAAGAATCCATTCTGCCAATCTTTGAACTCCTTGAACCCCATCTTAAGGTATTTGGAATCCTCAGCATCGAAGTCTTGGACCACTTTTATCAAATCACCCTTGAAATCGAGAGCGTGTTCTTCCAGTTTCGAAACGTATTTCTCGTAATCGAAACCGCCGTATATCAGCATCGATAAGATATCGATAGCATCCTTCTTTCCTTTCACACTTCCCCTCCTATCGATCTCTGCATTCTGTTTTAAGATCACTAGATCCTCTAGGATGGGGACTGTAAAACCCTCTATCTCAGTAACTTCCATATCTTCCAAAGGAAAGCCTAATTCGGAATAATATTTTACGTAGATATCTACATCGAATTTATCCTTCTGGATCTCGTATTTTTTCAGACGATCGTTCTTCGTCACGTCGAAATCCTGCTTCAGATGTCCTAAAGTTTTAAAATCGATCACGATATCGATATCCTTCGATTTGTGCTGCTTCGTCCAAAGGTATACCGCCCATCCACCGATCAGGATGAAATCATATTTTTTAGAAAACTTCTGTAAGCTTTCCCAGCTCGCTTTTGTCAGTGATTCATTCCAATATTCTGTCATGCATCTTCCTCGTGAATTCCTTAGCATACCATTCTTTTATATTCCATAGATCAGCAAATATAAGTGCATCGTTCACTTCTATCTCTTTTTTAAATACGAATAGGTTCGAAGGTCCTTTCATCTCTGGAAACCTCTTTTTTATCTCGTCTAGGGCCTGTTTATCTGCATACACATAGACTTCTGAGTAGTCTGCCGGCACATCTTCATATTTGAACTTGTACGCTGTGTATGCGGTGAACTCTACACCACCGGGCATCGACCTCTCTATCTCCCTCACTTTCTTGTTGACTCTAGTTCGATAAACTATATCTTTTTCCGTATTCCTCAGGCTGGCCATGTACATCAATATCTTCTCCTTATCTCTGATCTTTAAACTCCTGCTGAGGACTTCTACTGCTCCCATCTTTTCCAGTTTTTTTACTGCTCTGTTCACCGTGCTTAATGAGATATTTAATTCCCTTGATATCTCTGCCTGAGATGTCTTTTCGTGATCCATCAACCAAGCACATACTATGATCGCCTTCTTCATCTTTCGATATATTCGTTGCTATATTTATATATCTTTCGTAAAAACAGAAATATTTTTAAGAAGACTAGTTAAAAAACGAAAGAGGATTTATGGTGCTGGAAAAAGATAAACTTTGGAAAGGCGTCTGAGATACCTGGCATTTCACAGAGGGGGTTCAAAAGTATATTAAAATCTCGAAGTATAAAAAGAAAAGTTTCATCCTATCCCTCCTATCCATCTCTGCATTCTGCTTCGGTATACAAGTTCTTCTAATACTAGAACTGTAAAACCCTCTATCTCAGTAACTTCCATATCTTCCAAAGGAAAGCTGGGTTCCAAAACAGCATCCAACATACATCCTATATCGGATTTGTACCATTAGATACTTACTCCAATTCCTTTTTTACTAAATCTACTGCTTTCCCAAGAGCTTCATCCCGGCCTTCAGGTCTACTGCCTCCTCCCTGAGCTGTTTTAGGACTCCCTCCACCGCCACCGTTGACAAGTTTAGCGGCTTGGCGTAATATTTGAGACATATCGATATCTATATCGTCACTCCGTGAAAACACCAGCTGAACGTCACTGCCTTTGGATACTAACAGTACCACTCTTTTACCATCCTTCGTGATACTTTCTGCAGTTGATAACATACCTTTAGTGTCCATATCTACAACTCCGGTAACAACCTCTACACCCTCGATATCTTCTCCGGGAAGTAGCTCTTCAGCGGCTGCAATAGCCCGGTACTTCTTCAACTCCTCCAATTCTTTTCCCCTCTCCTTCCACTCGGAGAAGAATCTCCGGGCAGTATCCGAAAGTTCTGACTTGCCGACGCTGAAGGCCTCGCACGTTTCTAGTAATATATCTTCCTGACGCTGCATCTCTTCGACTGTAGCCATACCCGCGGTAAATGTGATCCTCTCTACCCCGTCCTGTATCCTTTGAGTGTTCAGTATCTTGATCGCTCCGACCTCCGAGGTGTTGTCTAGATGAGTACCTCCACAGGCTTGAGCGTCATAATCGACCTGGTCTGAAATGTAAACTACACGGATCACATCGTTTTCAGGGACTCCTCCCTGATACAGTTCGAACCCAAATCTCTCTTCAGCTTCGTCTCTTGAAAGCTCCTCTTTGTTGACCGGTATTCCATCTAAGACCATCTCATTAGCTAACTTTTCGATCTGTTTAACATCATCTCTACTGATCCTTTTATAATGAGAAAGATCGATCCTGGCACTATCTACACCTTTCTGAGCTCCTCTCTGCCAGATATGTTTACCTAAAACTTTCCTGGCACTACTTATCACAAGATGGGTCGCAGTGTGATGTCTAGTAAGGTCCATCCTCCTCCTCATATCTATCTTACCTCTAACTACCTCGCCTTTAGGTATATCCCCATCGACCTCATGTACGACCAGATCCCCTTCTCTACGAACATGTTTGACAGGTATCGTCGATTCCTCCGTACTGATAGTTCCTTTATCAGAAGGCTGACCACCGCCCTCTGGATAAAACAATGTCTGATCTAAGATCACTTCACCTTCATCAGAATATATCACAACAGCGTCAAACACATCTGCTTTCTCATCATCATAATACATAAGACTGGTATCAGGTAAATCCGGGTAACCTACCTTTTCAACCTTCTTTTCCTCTTCCTTTTCTTCGTGCATTTCTGCCAGCAGCGAATTGAAATTCTCTGGGATGTTCACCTTCACATCATAATCCTCAGCTAGTTCCTTGACTATTGTTGGGTGGATGCCGTGAGTGTCGTAAAAATCTATCAGACTTTCCAGAGAGAGTTCATCGCCTTTTAGATCTTCAAGTTCCCTTTCCACCAAACCTTTACCTCTCTCCAATGTCTCTCGATACTTCTCGATCTCGATCTCCAATATATCGAAAACCAGCTCCTTATTACTCTGGTCCATCATGTCTTTAAACGAAGTGAGCTGCCTATCCACTAACTCTTTCAACTCTATGTCAACTCCCAGCTGATCAATCTGCCTCAAAATCCTCCTGATCATCATCCTGACCAAATAACCTTCCTCAACGTTGGACGGTATCAAACCATCCGAAAGCATCAGGGCTATGGTTTTGGAGTGATCAGCAATCGTATATACATACCTCAAATTCTTAAGCATCTCAACTATATCGCTTTCACTCAGCTCGATATCCATACTTAACAATCTTTCTTGAAGTATCTCCAGCAGTTCGGGATCATCGAAGTACTTTTCCAACCTCCCGGCCAACTTGGTGTACTCCTCCAGCATCTTTCGGTACCATCTTTCATCTATAGGGTGATCGATATCTCCTTCAGAGCAGATATAATCGATGATCTCCGGGAACAGAGAATCGTATATCGTAGGTGCTCCGTTGGATATCCACGCCCATCTTTCGACGCCGTAACCGGTATCGACGACGTTCAAGTCCAAAGGACTGTATCTTTCACCATCTAATTCGATATCACCATCGGGGTCTTTCTCCATGTTCATGAAAACCAAAGTTGCTACCTCCAAACCCCTCACGTTGACTTCAAGTGATGGACCAGCGTTACCTCCTCCGATCCAGGGATGTTCCTTGTACACGATCTCCTCTTCAGGTACACCTATGTCAAGCAGCATCTCGTGACAGTACTTGACGGTCTCTTCTTTCCAGTAAACGAAATCGTTAGCAGAATTGAAGGAATGATGACCCATCATCTCAAAAGAAGTGAGGTGTTTTCCGGTTTTACCGACTTCGTCCAAGTCCGGTAATCTAATACAGGGCTGTGAAACAACAAGTGGATTAGCTGGAGGTTTTACTTTCCCCGACGTCGCATGGGGTTGAAAATCGTAGATGCTCGCATGTACGAGGAAAACATCGTCTCTCCACCGAGCTGCGACCGGGTACCTTTCCAAAGGAGTGTGACCCCTTTCAGAAAAAAAATCCATGAAGTATTCTCGCATCCCCCTTAGATCGAATTCACTGTCAGTTGCAGGGTTTCCGATGAAATCGAATTCCACGCATGGTGCATCCTGGCACGTATCTTCATCCTCATCTATGGTCCAGAAGTAAGCTCCGCACTCGGTACATTTTTTGCGAATGTATCCTTTCTCTTCAAAGAAATCCAGCTTGTACTCTTCCTCGAACATGGTGAAATAAAACTTAGAGGTATAAATAAATCATTCGATTGAAGTTAGTTCCTCGACTTTAATCATCTTATTCGATAATCTTTTTATCTAGGGCCATTATTTTTGCTCTCTCTATTCACTACGAATATCAAAAGGGTAGCTACAACGATAACAACTGCCACCAAGAGTATAATCATAGTGAAAAAACTGGGAAGGAATCTCGAACTTTGATCGCCCTCTTCCTCTCCATATGCATATACTGCACCCTCGGTACTGGTCAAATACAAAGTTCCATTTTCATCGACGGTGAGCATATCTGAAAAGGCAACATCTTCGATGGAATGTTCCCATCTGACCTCACCGCTGTCGTCGAAAGAATGAAACTCGAGATAACCCTCGTTTCTATATGTATTATCAAAAAATCCGATGTATAACATCCCATCATCCCCATAAACAATACTCCAAGGTGTCCTAGTAGTTCCTCTACCAAGATCATGCTCCCACCCTATATCTCCGTCGCTGTTCAAGGACTTGAGATGGTATCGAGTTTCATCGAAACCCATACCCTGCATCCTTACTGAAATAAGATATAGATTCCCATCGTTATCTACATCTATAGGCTGATGGCCCATCGTAACGAAATCAAACTCTTTACTATATTCAATCTCATCGTCTGGAGTTATTGAATAAATAACCGTTATAAACTCCTCTCTCATTTCATTAAAAACCAGGAATATATTCGAATTCTCGTTTACAAAGATGTCAACAAATCTAAGATTATCATCTATATCCAAGGTACGTTTCCAGACCACATCACCATCTTCTCTAAGGGCAAATAAAATAGCGGATCCTTCTTGGGGTGAAAGGAGATAAACTGTTCCATCATCTCCAGCTACAGGATAACTTAGATTTCCAGCTATATCTTTATCGAAAAGAAAGTTCCCTTCGGTATCGTAAACGTGGAGCTCACCCGTTTCAGTGGAGATATAAATAGAATCTTCGAAGACAGCTATTCGTGGGTGTGCTCTAAAATCACCCAGATGGTTCTTCCATTTCAGTCTCCCATCATTATCCAAGGCATACAAGTATGATATGAATTGATTACCGTTTTTCTCCAAGGAAACAAAATATATAGTGCCGTCATCTCCAAATGTGGGGTAGTAAACCGTTTCATCTTCAAAAGTGATATTCCACCTTAAATTCCCATCCCTATCTATGGAATGTATGTCACTACCGCTGTAATAGAAGTTCTCAACATAGATATTGCCATATGGGCCTATAAAGGGAGAGGAGTACCTATCATCAAATTCCGTTTCTTTGATCTCATAAGTCCATAGAGGAGTTTCGTTCAAAGGACTTTCGCTATCTGTTTCCATGGCAAGTGAAGTATCAAATCCTTCTTTTCTAATATCACTACCAGGTGTTTCATTATCGATTGTGCTGATAGAACCGATTAACATTACAACTGATAAAATCAATAAAATAAGTACCAAAACGGTTTCAATCTTTGACTTCCCAGATACCATATTTAAAATCACCATTTGTCGTGTTTTCTAAATCTCTCTATTTTTACCTTAAACCCATACATAAAGAGGGGTTGAAATATATAATATTTGCATTAGAGGGGAGCTACGACTCATCAAAAGAGTTATTAACAAGAACAGTTATGTAAATAATATGCAAAAGCGTGTTCTTTATTCTACGATCATTGTTCTAGCACTACTTCTAGTTTTTACATTTTCGATTTTAACAGTATCAGCAGATGAAATAGATTGGTACTCATACGAAGATGGACTCTCCGAATCAGAACATCTGGGTCAGCCTGCGATGATCTATTTCTATTCGGAAACCTGTGGGTCCTGTGCCGAGATGGAGAATGTTGTGTTCTCAGACAGTTCAGTTCAAAAGAAGACAGAGGATGCAGTGTTCATCAAAGTGGATGCAAACGAAGAAAGATCATTAGCTTCAAACTACGGTATCAGAGCAGTACCCACTTTTCTATTCACTGACTCATCCGGAGAAGTATTCAGAGGGGAAGAGGGTTACCATGATGTGGAACAGTTTATAAATCTTATCGACGAAGCCGCTGCCGAATATGAAGGGGAGGATTCCTTTGAAAATGGTGAATCATCAGGGGGTTATGATCAGGAGGAGACCACTGATAGTGACAACTTTTTTAGAAATATTTTGATCATCACGATATCCTCACTAGCCGTTGCTTCAGCTATCATATTTTACATGCAGAAGATCGACGATAAAAAGAGATGAGAAAGTTAGCTCAATGTTTTAGGAATTTTGAAAGTACCGTAATCAAAACGAACACTCCTCCAGCCAACAATACTATTGTTGGCCCAGCTGCAGTATCAACGGTATGTGAGATCCAAAGGCCCGACATTATGAAAGTCAAAGAAAGTATTGACGAATAGACCATGATCCTCTTCATGTCGTGTGTGAAATGGTTGGATATCGAAGCAGGGATAGTCAGTAGAGCTATCACTAAAATTATACCTACGAATTTTATTAGGAACACTATAGAAAAGGCAACTAAAAGTAGAAGTAAGATATTTAGATAAAAAGTGTTAACACCCACCACTTTTGAGAATTCCTCATCGAAACTGATGGCATGGAGTTTGTGATAAAAGAAAGTCACTGATAAAAGAATTACCATCGTCAATGTCATCAGTAATAAAATATCTAATCGCCTTATCATCACTATATTTCCAAACAAAAAACTGGCAGGACTGGGTAAATAACCAGGTGTTATGGAATAGAAAAATGCCCCAAGAGCCATCCCCACTGCCCATATCACACCTATCGTGGTATCCTCCCGTTCCATCTTACGTTCACCCAATATCCCAACACCCAAAGCAGATACTACCGTGAATAAAGATGCTCCTATCAACGGATCAATACCTAAATAAAAAGCCATACCGACTCCTCCAAAAGAGGCGTGAGCTATACCACCGCTGATGAAAACTATCCTTTTAACTACCACTAAGGTCCCGATTATACCAAAAATAAGCGATGCCAGTATACCGGCGTAGGTAGCGTTCCTCATGAAAGTATACTGAAGTATATCGAACATATCAATCGTCCTCCGATGGCATCTTATGTTCGAATACCCTGTGTGGATGACCGTGAGCGATCAGGTCAACAGGACATCCATAAGATTCTTCCAGCATATCGGGTGTGAGTTCGTCCCCGCCGTGATATATCATATATTTGTTCAGGCAGGCTATCTTCTCGACATAGGTTGAGATCACCCCGATATCGTGGGAAACCAACACTATTGTGAGATCCTTTTCATTGTTCAATCTTTGTAAAAGTTCGTAGATGTTCGTTCTGATCTGTTCATCTACACTTGCTGTAGGCTCATCAAGCAGTAATATCTTTGGGTTGTCAGCTAATGCCCTAGCTATCAGCACCCGCTGCTGCTGCCCCCCTGATAATTTTGAAAACTGTTTGTCTTTATACTCCCACATATCTACTAGTTTCAAACTTCGATCAGCGATTCTTTTATCCTTTTCAGAAAAGAAAGGTTTCAAGCCTATGTCCCCGACCCTTCCCATGAGAACGACCTCCCATACACTGATTGGGAACTGGATATCAAAATTCATCCTCTGAGGAACATAACCTACTATACCAGAAGTCTTTTTAACCGGCCTACCAAATATCTTTACCTCTCCTTGGTCAGGTTTTATAAGTCCTAAAAGAACTTTAAGAAGCGTGGTTTTACCGCCGCCGTTGGGCCCGATCACACCCAAAAATTCTCCCTTTTCAAGCTCGAAACTTACATCCTTCAGAATGGTCTGCCGACCATAGCTAACATCAACATCCTTAACTTCTATAGCTCGTTCCATGATAGTTCATCATCCTCCAAAGGACTCTACAAGTTCCTCGGTGATATCCTCCAGATTTTTTATATAATTTTCTGCTAAAGGATCTAGTTCAATTACCTCTCCATCTATCTCATCAGCGATGGTCTCCGCCCGACTTTCATCGAACTGTGGTGAAACGAATACCACTCGTATATCTTCCTCTTCAGCCTGCTCGATCACAGATTCGATCCCTTTAGAACCCGGTTCCAACCCTTCACGTTCAACAGCGATCTGTTCCAATCCATATTCATGAGCATAGTATTCCATAGAGGGATGATATATCAGAAATTTACGTCCATGATATGGTTCCAACGAATCTTCTATCCGATGGCTTAGTTCCTGAAGTTCTTGAAGATATTTATCTGCATTTTCACGGAACCGATTTGTACTGGTCAAGGTGATCGAATTTTCGTGGTCCTGATCATCACGATCGTCCTCATGGTCATCACCATATTCCAAAAATTCAACGCCCTCACTTCCATCTACAACCAACATATCGGGATTCTGTTCGATAAGAGTTTCCAACCATCTCTCTTCGAATTCGAAGCTAGACCCGATTTTAAAATAAACGTCAGCCTCGGATATATCCCTCATCTGAGAAGTGGTGGGTTCATAGATATGAGGGTCAGCTCCTTCCGGGACCATCACTATGATGTTGACATCTTCACCGCAAACGTTTTCCACCCATTCCATCTGAGAAGGGATGGTTACCGCGATTGTTAAATCCTCATCGATATCCAGATCATCCAGACCATCAATGAAATTTTCTATCATGACTTTGGCGTTCAGAGGAGACATCCATATATGAGGATCTCTATTTTCAGGATGGTTTTCATCCTCTATACACCCACCTGCGAATACTGACAACAACAGTACGCTTACGATAATTAAAGCTAAACTTTTTTTAGCCATTTTAATCACCTCCGTCCCTAAACTGCCTCTTTATCCAGTGACACTCTTTCAGATCACCTATTTCATATGGTGGTTTTAAACACAAACCACATTCACATTCCAAATACTCTCGATAATTCTTACCGATCCTCTCGATCATCTCTTTACTGACAACAGAACCTAACCTGCTGGACTCTTCACAGGCTTCTTCGAATCCCATCCCCAAAGCCTCTTGAAGGAACTTTTCAAGTAGATGATGGCGTTTGATATCCTCCTCGACGATATCCACACCATCGCTGTTTAGAATCAACCCCTCTTTGGACATATATTCTCCCAAACCTTGACCCTCCAACCTTTTCATCTTCTGAAGTGCACCTACCCTACTGACTTTCATATCCTCGGCGAGCTCAGAGGGACCTACCGGCCTTTTAAAGCCCTCCTTCAAGTAGATAGCTCTCACGTATTTACGATCCCTTTTGGTTAAAGAGTTCTTTTTCATACCGTTAAGTAGTGGTTAACAAACATAAATAGTTTATTACTAGCTGCAGTCAAAATATAAATACACCCGACCGGTTATGTAATATAAATGAAAATCCGATATAGATCATATTCAAATAAATTACTATTAGGTGTATTCTTGACATTACTATTACTTTTCTTTCCTACGTCTAGCGCTCTTCAATCCGCACCAGATTTCACAGTCCCTACGACCTCAGAAGAAACTTTTACGCTCTCAGAACAAGAACAACCGGTGGTTCTAGAATTTATGAGCCCCATATGTACAGACTGTAGAGAAGCTGAAGAGAACTTGAAACAAATATATTCCGATTACAATGACGAATTAACATTTTTATCCATAGATATAGACGGAAACTCCATAGAAGACCTAAGAGAAATGAAGGAAGATAGAAACGTTCCATGGGATATCGCGAAGGGAGATGCTGAGCTGTTCTCACGATATCAAGGGACAACGATACCCATGGTCATAATGATAGATTCAGAGGGATATGTGACCTACGAAAAAAAGGGAGTTCCATCCCAAAATGAATTGAAGCGGGAGTTTGATGAACATTTGGAAGGAACCACTAAGAGAAGTGATCTCAGAGAATATGGGATATACAGCATAGCTATCCTGGGTGGTTTTGCATCGTTTTTCTCTCCATGTTCCTTCCCTTTACTACCCACTTACATCGCTTATTACATAAGACCAGATGAGAAAGAAAATAAACAAACCGGTATATCGATGGGGGTCAAGGCGTCTATGGGTATAATCGTGGTATTCGGTATCATAGGCGCAGTAGCTGTTAGCGGGGGAAGATGGTTAGCAGATTACATACCATACCTCGAGATCGTGGTTGGAACCCTGATACTGATATTGGGTATCTTTATCCTCCTCAATATCGATATAGGCGGACATCTTTCACGGAATATTAGGGATATAAAAGATAGACTCAAAATCACCTCAAATGCAAAAAAACACAACAAGTCACCCTTCTTTTATGGACTTGGGTACGGGGCGTCTTCTGCGGGATGTACCGCTCCGGTTTTCATAGCGGTGATTGTATCTTCGTGGCTGTCCAAGGGCATAAGAGGGGCTGCCATCGTTCTACTGCTCTATCTTACCACGATGTCAATATTGATGATCATATTTTCCGTACTCACTATCCGCTTCAGATCTATTTTACAAAAAAAATTGAGCGAAACTGCTGTATTGATCAATAGAGCGTCTGGAATGGTCTTGGTCGCAGCGGGCTCATACATGGTCTACAGTTTCATTATCCTGTGATATTCTATGTGCAATTCAATGTACATTCCATACAATACTTTCACAGCCCGGATTGTGGATCCAATAACCTTTTCCACATTCTAAAACCACTTCATCTGGATCTTTATATTCCACGAAATATTCTCTAGTTCCATTGTATATGCCCACTCTGTCCACATCCTCGGGTAATTTATTCCCCGAGACGTTACTGATCACGCCTACCATGTTCCAACCCGGTTCCAATTCTATTAAAGTTCTAGGAGAAACAAAACCTGTGAGGTTCAAACTGCTTTGATCATCGATTCTAACCCAAAAACCCATACTTCTATCGACCGTAATTTCGTCGTTAAAATGATCGTTTCTACTGGGAACTATACTCTCCCATGACCTCTGCTCACTTGAATAATATAGAACCTTTTCATAATCTACAGATGAGAACAGTACGTTCAAATCTACTGATCCTAGTCCGATACCAGGTGAGATGAAATTCCAGCAGCTAGATTCATTATCCATCTGAATCTCGTTATCCGTCTTAACGACCATTTCCATCAAAGGATTAGGGTCTAAACGGTGGTAACCGACACCGTGATCTTCATCTGGGTGCGGTATCTCTATATCGCCTACTCCGTCATCCGAGGTCCTTTCGTTACTACCGTCATCAAGTCCTTCATAATCACTCCAATAGTTACCACAACCCAATCCATCATCCCAAGAATTGTTCTTCGAAGAAACGTCTAAAGAGTGGACCTGGAATGTATTGTTCACCAAGTTATTATGATGGAATGTATTATTTTCAGAATTGAATATATCGATTCCACGATAGTTATTCACAAATCCATTAGCTGCGAATGAATTATCTGATGAAAACGCTAAAGTAAGACCACTTTCTGCATTTGAAAAGTCGTTATAACGGACGTTCGAATATGTACAGTTCACTAGTATTGCCTGACCTGATTGAGATTCCAAATCGATGTCCGTTTCGTTAACATGATAATGTAAAGCCCCATCTCCAATCGTATTTCCATGCATTTCGTGAGTGTGCCAGCCGTCTTTAGAATCGCTTTCTATACCCAAGCCTCTCTCAAGAGAATTGTTCTCTAAATAAATTCCAACGGATTCGTAGATATAAGTTCCCCTATCATTTCCCTCTAAGAGATTATCTGAAATATTTATATCAATTGACCTAGTCAAGTAAAGTGGGTGGTACCCAGATGTATCTACAATATTTCTTTCAATGTCCGTTCCAACTGATCCCGATACTCGTATACCCTGTTCGCTGATATTTTTGACGTTACAATCACTCACATTGTTATAAGCACCGCCAAATACGAACACTCCAGTAGAACAATTGTCTATTTTAGAATCACGCAGCGAATTGTTCTGACCCTTATAAAAAACTACCCCCATACCAGAACTAGATATATGGGTGTCATAAACCGTATTATTATCTCCGAGTGTCTCGATACCTATCTCAGAACCTTCTACGGAAAGATTTCCTACTAGACTGTTCTCAGTTTCGATCCTGATACCATAAGAATCTCCCTTGATAACTACACCATCTTCACCTTCTAGGATCAATCTTTTATGCATCAAAACGTCCCCCTGATAAAGTCCCGACAGTACCTGAATACTATCTCCATTTTCTGCATCATCTACCGCCTCCTGGATAGTTAAATAATCACCGCTGCCATCTACATCCACTACAAGTACCTCTCCTGTAGATTCCATAGGTAATATCGTTATAGTCGAAAGTACCAATACCGCTGCAAAAACTACGGCCCACACAGTTCTTCTATCTTTATCCATTCAAACACATCGATGGGCACTGGAACTAAGAAGGGTTTATAAAATTTTATACACAGCTTTCTAACTGGCACTACGAAACCTTTTTAATACCCCTTTTCTTCTAAACAACCGGTCCGATTTCAAATGGAGATGTCAAAACGCCAGGAATACGATTTCAAAAAAGCTTTGGAAAAGATCAAAGAAGAAAAAGGTAGAGGCACTGAACTGATCTCTCTTTATATCCCTCCAGATAAACAGATATCCGACGTTACAGCTTATCTAAGGGAGGAGATGTCCGAAAGTTCGAATATCAAGTCTAAATCTACGAGAAAACACGTTCAAAGTGCCTTAAAATCCATCCTATCGAAATTGAAATATTTTAAAGAACCTCCTAAAAACGGAGTAGTTTTTTTTGTGGGTCACGTTTCAAGTACTGGCGATCAAACGGAGATGATATCTGAGGTGGTTGAGCCTCCTCGACCGATAGAGACTTTCCTTTACAGATGCGACTCCGAGTTCTACATAGAGCCACTGAAGAAGATGATGGGGGAGAAAAAGAAATACGGTCTTATAGTAGTTGATAGGAGTGAAGCTACAATAGGCATGCTGCACGGGAAAAAAGTGGAAACGATGAAGAATATCCAGTCTCTGATACCGAGTAAGCACTCTAAAGGTGGTCAGTCAGCTCAAAGGTTCGAAAGGCTCATCGAAGGAGCTGCTCACAATTATTTCAAAAAACTTGGTGATCTAGCGAATAAGTTACTTGTCAACGAAGATATAGAAGGACTGATAATCGGAGGTCCTGGAAGAACCAAAGAAGAATTCGCTGAAGGGGATTACCTACATCATGAGTTAAAAAACAATATCATCGATACCTTCAACACAGGATACACAGATGAATATGGTCTCAAAGAACTGATGCAGAAAGCACAGGACACTCTTTCCCAGCTTGTCGTTATGGAAGAGAAAAAGTTGATAAACGAACTCATGGAAGAGATCAAAAAGCCCAACGGTGGTTTGGCGGCGTATGGTGAGAAAGAGGTTGAACGTGCACTGCAGTTGGGGGCTGTAGACACATTATTGATATCAGAGGGATTGAACAAAGAACATATCGTCGTTGAATGTGAAGAATGTGGATACGATAACGATCATATAGTCGAATTTAACAAAAAGAAAGAGATGGATTGTCCCGAGTGTGGTGCACCTTTGGAGATCTCGCAGAGAAGAGATGTAGTCGATGAACTTTACGAGAGAGCGGAACAAGTGGGTTCGGATGTTGAACTGATCTCTGACGAGTCGGAAGAAGGAAAGCTGCTGCTCGATGCTTTTGGAGGATTAGCAGCGATACTTAGATTTAGAATTTCGTGAGGATAGAAATATGGGTTATATACTCGATGAGTTCGAAAAGGAGATCATCAAAGAGATCAAAAAAATATTAAGTTTAGATGAAGAGATAGATATACCCTTGGAAGTTCCGGACGAGGAAAGGGGGGATTTTGCTCTACCTTGTTTCATATTTTCTAAACATCTAAAAAAGTCGCCTGTTGAGATAGCTAAAACTATAGCCGATCAAATAAAACTGAGTTCAGGGACAGCAAAGCAGACCGGACCATATGTTAATTTAAGAGTGGATAGGCAACAATTGATCAAAGACACGATCAAAAAATGCCTTGAATACAAAGACTCCTTTGGAAGCTATCCCCCTCGAGATGAAAAGATTATTCTAGAACATACCAGCGCTAACCCCAACGGTCCACTACACGTAGGAAGAGCTCGTAATCCTATAATAGGTGACACCCTTGCCCGGGTTTACGAAAAAATGGGATACGAAGTTGAAAGGCAGTATTTTGTTAACGACATCGGCAGGCAGATGGCTATTTTCACATGGGGCAGTATGAATATAGATGAAGATGAACTCTCAGAACCTGAAAGAGATAAAATAGATTACTCTATGGTAAGATACTATCAAAAAGCAAATGCCCTGTTAGAAAATAATCCGGAGATCGAAGACGAAGTACGCGAGATCATACACGCAATGGAGATGGGAGATGAAGAAGTCTTAAAAATATTCAAAGCGAATACCGAGAAGGTTTTGATGGGAGTTACTGGATCATTAGAAAGATTGAACATAACTTTAGACAGTTTCAAAAACGAATCAGATTTTATCGTTGATGGGTCCGTAAATGAAGTTATTAAAGAAATGTATGAACTCGACTCCTGTGGAAGGGAAGAGGGAGCCCTGTATTTCGAAGAAGACGGGAAAAGAACATTTCTAACACGGGACGACGGAACTAATCTCTACCCAGCTAGAGACCTGGCATACCACATGTGGAAGGCTGAAAGGGGGGATGTACTTCTCAATGTATTGGGGGAGGATCATAAACTCCATGGAACGTTCTTGAAGGATGCTTTAAGTGCATTGAACATCAAACCTATACCCCAAATGGTGTTCTATTCCTTCGTTAGTTTCGAAGGACAGGAGATGTCGACTAGGAAAGGTATCTATGTCACTTTAGACGATCTCATGGATACGGCACAGGAAAAAGCCGAAGAAGAGATTTTGAAAAGAAGAGATGATCTATCCGAAAAAGATATAAAAAATATCTCTGAAAAGGTGGGTATGGGAGCCGTCCGCTTCAACATAATAAAAGTCCAACCGGAAAAACATATCGATTTCGTATGGGAAGATGCCATCAATTTTCAAGGAGATACAGGTCCCTTCATACAATATACCTATGCAAGAAGCTGTGGGATCCTTAACAAATTCCAGGAAGAAGTATCTCTAAGCGATGGAGATATTAGTAAACTCAACGAGGGAGGGGAAGTCAAATTGATCAAGACCATGGCTAAGTTCCCCCAGATATTGAGTAAAGCTCACACACAAAATTCACCCCATATTTTGGCAAAATATGCTTTAGAATTAGCCTCAGAATTCAATCAATTTTACAGGGATCATCACGTTCTAAAATCTGAAGATAAAAAAACAGAAAGGATCCTCTTAGTAAAGGCATATAAGCATGTTTTGAAAAGTTTACTCGATACGTTGGGCTTAGAAGCTCCAGAATCGATGTAAAAAATAATTAAAAAATAAAGGGTTTTAATAAGTGTTTTATTGGAATTTTTCTTTGTAGAAGTACAATCCAACAGTCACACCTATGATGATTATAGGTACCAATGCGTATATCAGATATCTTCTCCATGCTGGTGGTTCTATATTGATATCGATGCTCAAAGTGTTATCCTCCTGAAGTTCTTCTGGTTCATCACCGTCGGTAACCGTCACATTCAGTGTCATATCGCCTTCTTCTTCGGGAGTCCATTTAAATGAAACTACTTTCATTTCATTGGTATCGATGGTCTCGTTGGTTTCTTCACCGTCTTTCTCAAACGTCATCTCTGTAACAGGTATCACTTCTCCATCCACAGAGAATTCTAAACCGGCGTCTTCAGCTATCCTATCTCCGAAATTAGTCACGTTGACTGAAATAGTTAGCTCCTCTCCATCACGTTTTTCACCGGATGTTCTAAGGTTAGTCAATTCGAGGTCTGGTGTAGGTCCCATTGTGATCCTAACAGTTCTAGATATGTTTTCATAATTTCCATGTTCATCTGTGACATTCAGTCTGATCGTGTATTCTCCTATACTATCAAATTCATAGTCTTCCAAGACCATTCCTTCATATTCGTATTCATCCTCTTGTATCCGCCATGTATAAGATTCAACTTCACCTTCTATTCCATCGTCACCAGCTGGGTCATACGATTCAGATGCATCCAATGTTATCGGATATCTTTCTTGTATCCTATCACCAGAAAGGTCATCACTGTGTATAGTTACATTCTCCTCATCTTCGGTCTGGTAGGTAAGATTGAATAATGGAACCGGTGGTGTGGTATCATTGACTTTTATATCACTTTCGTAAATCTCAGAGTTTCCAACAACATCGGTGATATTCAATTTCACGCTGTAATTGCCGTGTAAATCGAATGTGTGAGTTACATTGTATAACTCTGGTCCTTCAATCGGATCGGATCCGTCACTGAAATTCCATTGGTAGTACCCAATTTCTCCTGAATCGTCGGTGAAATTATAAGCACTTAGAGAGAACTCCTCATCTTCATCGACTAAAAAGTCACCTTCGATGTCTCCAGTAGGTTCCTGACCGTCGACAAACACTGATACGTCATCTGTAGTAATATTTCCACCTGTTTCCAAAACTTCAACTTTTAAAGTTCTGTCACCAGTGTCCGTAAATATGTGATTGATCTCGTCCCCAGTACCGATCTGATCATCGTCTAGGTACCACGTATACTCAGCATCTTCTTCACTACCTACGGCATCAACGAAATCTGCTGTACAGGTCACATTCGTACCTTCTCGGACGATATAATGGTCTTCTACTTCACCGTCCTCCTCGATCTCTTTTCTGTAAACTCTTGGACCTTCTCCCAGGATTATATCGACTTCGCCAGGTTCACTGAGTTGGGCGTTAAGTTCTACATGAGTTTTTTCAACACCTTCATAGGTATCAATATCAATTTTAGTAAACCCAGTCATATCGACATTCTCTACAAAATTTGTCCTTTCATAGCCGTCGGGCAAATCCAACTGGTAGGAGTAATCACGATAATTCCCGACCACATGATCCTGTTGGAGATATAAATCGACGTCGTGGTTATCTTCAGGGGATATCTCTTCCATTACCTCATATTGTACATCGGATGTAGAACTTATTTCGATATCCATATCGAAAACACTGATCGAATCTCCTTCACCATTCAAACCTGTGAATTCTATTTCGAAGTTGTGATCAAGGAGTGTGTAAGATATACCATCAACTGTGATCAACCTGTGTGATGAAGGGATATTAGATTCAACATATTCCAATTCTGTTTTGAAGGCCTGAAGTTCACTGTAATCTAGTTCTAGATCACCATTACCAAAAGCTAGGTCTATCTGTAATGCCAATAAACCGATGTTAGAGTAATCCATCCCTTGTATCATCGTGTCAGGCTGATATGTTCTCTCCCTGTTTACATCCATGACATCCCAATCTTCGCCGAACTCAATAGAGGTATGAATCTGTTCATCTGCACTCTTTTCTACCTCTTCAGTTCTTCCGATCCTTGTGACCTCATCTCCGGCCACGGACAACTCCTCATCAAAATAAGGAAGATAACCGTCAGAATCGATCACTAATGTATAATAACCTCCTCTAGGAACAGCTATCTCAAAATAAGGTCCCTCTTCGATGGTTTCATGGAACATGCCCATGGATTCGTTATATAAGGTAACTCTTAAAGCTTTGTTAACACCGCCATCAACGGACCATAGATAGCCGGTCACTAATGGCGTATCTGGATCGTCAGTCAATGTGATATTAAGCGTAGTATCGTCAGACACATCGATCTCATGCATTATTTCTGGATAATCTGGAGCAGTAGCGGTTATAGTAAAATTACCGTCATAGATTGGGACTCTGTATTCGCCGGATGTCTCGTTGTAAAGACCCATTGTGTTCGAATAATCACTATTGAGGTCTTCCACTGTTATCTCTGTCCCCCCTACAGGTTCATCATATCCATCCAATACTGTGCCGTTTATCATGTAACTCAAAGGTTTTCGGTCCACATCGAGATCGAACTCGGTTGTGGTATCCATTTCCACTTCTTTGAATTCACTTACGTTTCTGAAATAAACGTGTTGTTCTTCGTGTGATTGGGAAGGGAATTCAACTCTGTAATATCCAGAATCTACATCATCAAATATAAAATACCCACCTTTACTGGTTTCAGTAGAATGTACTTTATTTTCATAAAGGTCTATCAAATTTACTTCTAAACCGCGAGGAATCGTAGCATCTTCAATAGAGAGAATACCCTCTACTCTACCCTCTTGTCGTTCATCTGCTCGAGCACCAAATTGCAGTACCATCAGCCCGGATAGTACCAAGGTAAGTACTATCAGACCGGTAGCGATTTTGCCTACTGTTTCGTTTCTCATGTATGGTTCCTCCATAATGACCATTATATTATCTAATGGTTGAATTACCGCATTCATGATAAAGGGAGGTATAAATAATTTTTTAAACAAATTGGTAAAAATTTCATGAAACCGAGTAAAACAGAATACAGGAAAAACATAATATATCCATTTTTATCTTGTTAAACTATGAAACACGAGAGAAAAAGCAAAAGGAAAGGCAAAACTTGCGATGTAAAAGGGTGTAACAAAAAAAAGAAAGCATCTGTACCCGGCGGAAAAGTCACAAAAAAAACTGATCTGAAAGTCGATCCGTCAAGTGCGGCGGGAAATGCATACCTTTGTAAAAAGCATTACAAGGAATATAAAAAAGCCACAAAAGAAGAGAGAGAGATGCGTCAGCTAGGCTGGGATTGACTTCTAAATCGTGATGAAAGATATATATCATATCAGATTTTAATCGTAGACGACATCTTATATGAAATAGGCTAAAAACAAATTATTTGAGTTTCAAACCTTATTAGGAGGATACCATGGACAAGACCCGGGTGATGAAAGAGAGTTTGCCCTTCCTTTTTCTTTGTGCTGTAGGTGGGGCTATCGCAGGGTTTGTCCTCGGTCAAATGGAACATATCTTTGAATTGGTTCCAGGTCTGATAGTTTTAGTGCCGGCGATGATCGATATGAGAGGTAACATATCATCAACGATGGGCTCTCGTCTAGGTTCGGCACACCATCTCGGTTTAGTAGACAAAGGATTCAAATCAACTGTGGTTCGTGAAAATATTATTAGTACTATCAGCTTGAGTGCTTTTGTCGCTGCAGTTTTGCCCCTTCTTTATTTAGGGACTAGTCTTTTTTTACCCTATACCGTAGAGTTGTCCGCATTATTGGCCATATATATGATCTCGATTTCTACAGGACTAACAACCGGTATTCTGCTATCATTCATATCTTACTTCGCAATCAAACTTTCCATAAAATTCAACCTAGATCCAGATAATTTAAGTGGGCCTGCTCTAACAACGATAGGAGACGTACTTACACTTCTTGTTCTCTTCCTCTACGCATATATTATAGGAGGAATAGTATTATGAGATATAAATGGAAACGTATTTTTAAAGAGAGTGTGGGAGTACTGATCTTGATGGCCTTCATAGGAATACTCGGAGGTCAAGTTCTGCATTCTATTGAAGAAGTCTTATTACAATTCCCGATATTTCTATTTCTAGTACCTTTGATGAATGGTTTAGGAGGAAATTTAGGGTGTATATTAGCTTCAAGAGTGAGTTCAGGATTTCATTCGGGTTACATAGACCCCGACATATTTGACAACGAATTAAATGAAAATATGCTCGTGACATTGATGATGGGGTTCATATTATTTACTTCTCTAGCCCTTACTGTAGCAGCTACAAGTTCAGTTTTGCCTTTAGGACCAACCGCGTTTAATCTTATTTTGATAATCTTCGGTTCCGGGATGATAATCACATTCGGAACGATGTTTATCACCATCACTATATCTCTGATCTCTTACAAGAAAAGATTAGATCCAGATAATATTGTGATACCGATCCTTACAACCCTTGCGGACCTTTTAAGTATAATTTCCATATTCTTTATGGTATGGTTGGTGATAATTTGAAAAAACTCCCAAAAAATGAAGATCCGGACCATGAGGTCCTCCGATATGAGGATAAGAACGTTAGAGAATTGCTAACGGAGATGAAAGACTATTCTGAATTGATTGCTGACCTGGCTTACGCCGCGGTAGTGTATTCTAACAAAGATCTAGCTGGAGAGGTAGACCACATAGAATCGGAAATGGACAAGATGATGTACCTTATTAGGTTAAAAACCATGCTCAGTGCTAGAAATATAGAAGATGCAAAACAATTAAGCGGTATACTTCAAATAGCCTCCTCTGCTGAGAAGATATCAGATGCTGCGGAAGATATGGTACAATTATTAGATGTTGGAGAAGGGGCTGACTCTTTACTTCCACAGATATACGAGAGGGCTGATGAAATAATCAACACCGTTAGGGTATCTGATTCATCAAGTATGGTAAACAAAAAGATCGGGGAACTCGCTGTAGAATCTGTAACTGGTGTCAGGATAATAGCTATCCGTAGAAGAGGAAAATGGATTTACGGTCCAAACGGAAAAAATCACATCAGTGGAGGGGACCTACTGGTCGTAAGTGGTATTGTTGAGGGGTACGAAAACCTTAACGACTTGGCTCTTGCCAAGAAAGATTGGAAGGAGTTGAAAAAATGAAAAAGGTCGAAAAGGATCTAATAGAGATGAAAAACATTTCAGAACTCATGTTGGACCTTGCATACTCCTCCGTTCTATTCCAAAATAGAGATATCGCAGAAGAAGTCATCGAACTTGAAGCCCGTATCGATAAACTCTATGAGGGCATCCTTGATAAAGTATTATTGAATTGTAAAGAGGGAGGGGATCTAAGAAGAGAAAGAATCGTATTGAAGGTGGCTGATTCTATAGAAAGATTCGCTGATGCTGCCCTAGACATCGCTGATGTTGTTCTTAGAGACATCGACCTCCACCCTGTTGTCAAAAGAAGTATGCGAGAATCTGATGAAATAATGGTCCGTAAAAAAATACAAAAAGGTTCATATCTGGATGGTAAAACATTAGATGGGACGAGAATGGAAACCAATATTGGCATGAAGATCATCGCTGTTCGGAGGAGTGATAAATGGGCATACGGGCCTAAAAAGGATCTCAGTTTAAAAAATGGAGACATCATATTTGCTAGGGGCCCTGAAGAAAGCGAAAAGGTACTGGACGATTGGACAATTGGCAAAGGTAAACGATAACTTTTTGGTAACTAATCAACAGGTTTAAATATAGATTGTATGCTATTTTTCTTTCCTAAATTAACAATACGGACTTAAAGAAATAACCTTAGATTTGTAAAAAAGGGAAAAGTTCTTTTACAGTCGGGTATGTACTGAGGTGTGTGGTCTTAATGGCCGATACAGGAAAAAGCGGAACCAAAAAAAACAAAATCAATCCACTATCTAAAATTTCAAATCTTTTCAATTTGTCCATTGGAAAAAGTAAGAAACCCCGGAAAATCATGCTCCCTAAATCCAAAGGAAAAATAGAAGAAGATATATTATCGGGTGGAGGGGAATGGATATCCGAATATACTAGAATTCCAGAAGTTGATAAGGAAAGCTGGTCAGTTGAAGAGATAATCCCTATCAGGGAGCCCTTTGGATATGCTAGAATCGTATATGATGATGATAGAAAGGAGCATATATATGAAAGTATAGAACCAACTCTCAGTGAAAAAGAAAAAGAAACGCTGGAATTGATAAAAGACACGTTAGACAGAACCCTTACTTTTGATTGGGAGAGTATGGAGAGTAAAGATAAGGAAGAATTCTTAAAAGAAAGTGTTGAAAGTTTTATCAGAAGTAGGTCATTAGATATCCCCGAAAAATCAGAAAAGAGATTGATATATTATATCCTGAGAGATTACGTTAGATATGGTCCGTTGGATATTCTGATGAGCGATGAAAATGTAGAAGATATTTCCTGTGATGGTATAGACATACCCATATTTATCTACCACTCTAAATATGAATCATTGAGAACCACGGTACGTTTTATTGAAGAAAAAAAATTGAATAATTACATAATTCAACTCGGCCAAAGGTGTGGTAAACAGGTATCCGTTTCTACTCCGATCTTGGATGGTACTACAGGAGAAGGACACAGAGTTCAAGCAACATATGCAAAAGAAGTTTCTACTCGTGGCTCATCTATAACTATCAGAAGGTTCAAAGAAGAGCCTTTCACACCTATCATGCTTATAAAATATAATACGGCATCTCCTGAGATGGTCGCTTATATGTGGTTGATGGTTGAAAATGGTATGTCTATGATAGTAGCGGGAGGCACTGCTTCAGGTAAGACTTCAACCCTTAACTGTGCAACCCTTTTCATACCCCCTAGCCTTAAGATCGTTTCTCTGGAAGATACCAGGGAGATCAACCTACCACATGAAAACTGGATACCGAGTACTACTAGAACAGGTTCAGGAGAAAGCAAGGGCGGCAGGAGCCAGGGTGAGGTGACGATGTACGACTTAGTACGTAACGCTCTTAGACAAAGACCAGATTACATCATCGTCGGTGAGGTAAGGGGCAAAGAGGCAAATACTATGTTCCAGGCTATGGCTACAGGTCACACGACCTATTCCACGATGCATGCAGACTCTGTAGAGTCCATGGTCCACAGACTTGAGAATCCTCCGATCAACTGTCCTAGAGTTCTTTTAACAGCCCTATCTTTCGTAATAATCCAAACGTTTGCAAGGATAGAAGGAGATGAGGTTAGGCGTATACAAGAAATCACCGAATTGGTAATGTTCGAAGCCGAAAGTGATGAACTCGTCACAAACACTGTTTTCGACTGGGATAGAAAAACGGACAGTTATACTTACAAAGGTCACAGTTTCAATTTTGATACCATCATGGAAATGAAAAATCTCACACAGGAGGAGATGAACGAGGAGTTCAACGACCGGATAGAGATCATCGAGTATATGGTCGATAAGGATATGACAGATTACAGGGAGATATCTAAGATAGTGACATCCTATTACAAGGAACCAGAAGAAACATTGGCCCGTATCAGAGGTGAGAAATGATGGTGGAAATACAAAACGCCTTCGACAAATTAAAAGTCGATAAAGACAGTTTTCTTAAGACTAAAAGGGTAAAACCTAGTGATAGGATCGAAAAATATGGTCCTCACGTTGTAAAACTGCCAAAATCAGCTGTCCCTGAATACCTGAATCTGACACCATACCAACAATTTTGTTGGAAAACT
The DNA here is from genome assembly GCA_048622455.1 of Candidatus Saliniplasma sp. GTDB lineage: Archaea > Thermoplasmatota > Thermoplasmata > Halarchaeoplasmatales > Halarchaeoplasmataceae > Saliniplasma. Next base: position 23,789 of record JBMCUO010000004.1, read on the forward strand.
TTAGGACCTATCGTTAAAAAGAAAGGCGTTGAGAATCAGGATCTTGAAGAGGACTTATTAGCTGCACAGATGAAAATCAGAGTAGAAGAATACATCGCTTTCGTTTGGATGAGTACGATCTTGGCTCTAGTAGGCGGTGGTATAGCCGGTATCTTCATAGGACCTATATTGGATGCTTTTTTGAACTTTGGTTGGCTTCTTATCGGCGCAGGAGCTTTAGTGGCTATAGCGGCACCTGCAGTTACTTATCTTGGTTTGATGGCCTCACCGGGCATGCAAGCTAAAAGTAGAGGTAAAAAAATCGATAAAAAATTACCAGATGCCATGAGTTTTATCGCGTCTATGGCTTCTGCTAACATCAATATAGACCTTATCTTCAAAGAGTTATCAAAACAACCCCTTTACGGTGAAGTACAAAAGGAGGCAGATTGGATAACGAGGGATACTGAACTTCTCGGTATCGATATACTCACGGCTTTACAGAGAGCTGCTGATAGGACACCTTCAGAAAAATTCCGTGACTTCATCCAGGGTGTTATCACAACGTCGAGTTCTGGTGGTCAATTAAAACCTTACTTTACAAACAAACTTCAGGAATATCAGGAACAAAGGAAGTTAGTTGTCCAGCAAAAAATGGAAACCTTGGGTATGATGGCTGAAAGTTTCGTAACTGTCGTCGTCGCATTTCCACTTTTCCTTGTTGTTATAATGGCTATAATGGCCCTGATGGGAGGTATGGGAGGGGGAGATCCCATACCACTACTTTATGGTGTTGTAGGTATAATGATACCAGGTGCTCAGATCGGATTCATAATGATTATTTGGTTAATAAACCAGGATTGATGATATTATGGCAAAGAAAGCAGAAAGATCACATTTCGAAAAAATGATGAAGCTTGGTAAAACAAAAGAGGTCTTCATCATCTCAATTTTAATAGCAGGAGTCATGCTTTTTATTTTACTATTGAATGCTATCGATGCTGCTCCTATACCTCTAGAACCTATCGATTGGGCTATGCTTTCAACAATGTCTTTTTTTGGGCCCTTCGGTTTTTACGTTAGTTATAAGCAAAATGAGATAAAACAGATTGAAAGAAGGTTACCCGATTTTCTTAGAGACGTTGCAGAGGCAGGTCGTTTCGGTATGACACTTGCAGATGCGATAGTTGTATCTGCTTCAGGCAGGTATGGTAAAATGACTCCTGAGATCAAGAAGATGGCTGCACAGATAGATTGGGGTATACCTGCTTCACAAGCACTCGAACTTTTCTCAGAAAGAGTGGACACTCCCTTGGTTAATAGGGTCGTTGCCATAATTATCAAAGCCCACGATGCTGGTGGAAATGTTGCAGATGTTCTAAGTATGGTGTCAAAAGATACTAAACAAGTGCATCTTTCAGAGGACGAACAGAGTATCGCTATGACATCTTATCTAGCCGTTATTTACATCTCCTTCGCTGTTTTCATCGTTGTGATAATCATCTTGAACACTCAATTCCTCGCCCAGATGGCTGAGGCTGGTTCTCAGTTAGAAGGTGACGAGGTAGAAGACGTAGATCAGATGGCTGAGGCTGAAGAGATGGGTGGTGGAGCTGAGATTAGAACTGAGATCATACCTACTATCAGATTCATATTTACATTGGCTGTTTTTGCACACAGTATCGGAGATGGACTTGTTGCGGGTGTGCTGCAAACGGGAAGGATAGCTGAAGGGATGAAACATACCTTCGTATTGACCCTCATCGGTTTTGTAGCATTGAGGTTGTTATTTGGTGGATTAGAATTGATGAATTGAGAGGATATACATGTCAGCGATAGGAGATAAAATACAAAGAAAATTAAGCTCGTTAAGCATGAATAAGAAACCTAAAAAGGTCTACATGCCTCGCTCCATGGAAGAAGAGTCGGATTTAAACGAAGAGATAACAAAGATCCCAAAACTCGCTGACGAGAACATGAAGGAGATCGAGATAAATCCAGTCGATGATCCATATTCTTATGTACGGATAAAATACGATAACACGTCCAATGAGTACATATACGAAGTTATAGAACCTTCTTTAGATGAGGATGAAGAAGCAGTTTTAGAAACGGTCAAAGACAAACTCATCGAAGAGTTCGAGATGGTTGAATTTGAAACCAAAAAGAAGAGGGAAGAACATCTCGAGAAATTAGTCCGAGATGTATTAAAAGAACTTGATATTAATCTGAGGGAAGTCTCTGAGAAAAGGATAATGTACTACGTGAAAAGAGATTTTCTAGGATTCGGTCCCATGGATGTAGTGATGAACGATGTAGACCCAGAGGATATCTCCTGTGACGGTGTCGGTATACCGATATACGTTTTCCATAGGAAATATGGTTCTATGAAATCTAATATAATTTTCGAAACTGCAGCCGAGTTGGACAACTTCGTCGTATGGCTTGCCCAAAGGAGTGGAAAGCACATATCCGTTTCCGATCCGATGTTAGATGCTACCATGCCTGATGGTTCAAGACTTCAGGAAACTTTAGGAACTCATGTTACTCAAAAAGGTTCCTCATTTACTATCAGACGGTTCGAAGAAGATCCGTTCACACCAATAGATCTTACACACTTCAAAACATTTAGTCCCGAGATGATGGCCTATGCTTGGATAGCGATAGAAAACGCTCAGTCTATGTTAGTATGCGGTGGAACAGCGTCGGGAAAAACGACTACCCTCAATGCAATTTTACTGTTCATACCACCGCAGATGAAAATTGTAAGCATAGAAGATACAAGAGAACTTAATCTCCCACACGATAATTGGGTACCTCTATTGACTCGAAGTGGATTCGGAGAAACCGATGAATCCGGGCAGAGAGCCGGGGAGATAGATATGTTCCAGCTTCTTCAGGCAGCTCTTAGACAAAGACCACAGTACATGATGGTCGGTGAGGTAAGAGGTGAAGAGGCTTACGTGGTTTTCCAGGCCATGGCTACGGGTAAAAGTGCATACACAACATTCCACGCCGACGACGTTCAAACCATGGTTAACAGGATGGAAAACGATCCTATCAACCTACCTAGAAATTTGGTGGGGGCTTTGGATATCGTACTATTACAGGCCAAAGTAAAAGTAGGTACTAAGATGGTCCGTCGTATCAAGGCTATCACAGAGATAGTAGGCGTGGACCCTGACACCAACGAATTGATTACGAATAAAGCCTACACATGGAATCCTGCTGATGATTCCTTCAACTACAGCGGTCACAGTTATGTTTACAGCAAGGTTGGTGAATCTAAGAATTGGACTTCTAGGGAGATGGAGCGAGAAGTTAAACGAAGGAAAATGGTACTCGAATACATGGATAAAAAAGACATAAATAATTATAAAGAATTTGCTCATATAATATCATCTTATTATAGAGACAAAAAAGGCGTTATGGATATGGTTAAAAAAGCTTTAGAAGATTAAGGTGTAACTTATGAAGAATATCAAAAGAAAAAGGTGCCGTAGGCGTAAATTATCAGAGTCCGATGAGGGAGTAGCTACCACTGTAGGCACTATCATGGCATTATTAGTCTTTCTTAGTCTTTTATCTCTTATCACCCAACAATACATACCTGTTTGGATGGAGGATAAAGAAGCTTACCATGTAGATGACGTTATGGGACAGTTCACTCAAATCAAAGGAACTGTAGATACTTTAGTGATCAATGAACACACTGATTATTCAATGTACTCCACTGTAACACTTGGTTCAGAAGGAGTTCCTCTCTTCGCTAGCCGAAGTATGGGAGTCATACGTCTACTACCCGATGAAGGGGGGGTAGGCATTGAGTTCAACGAAACAGACGAAGAGGGTAATGTACTAGGTACCGAAAATTTCGAAGGGGTTGGTAGTCTATCATTAGAAACAAGGAACAGATATTTCGAAGAACAAACAATAGTCTATGAGAATGGAGCGATCATTCTACAGCAGGAAGAAGACTCTATCTTGAGAGCTCCACCTCAACTCACAATTCAAGACGGAGACATCGATATTCACATCATCGATATTCAGGGAGAAGAAACTAGACTAGGCGGGTCGAGAAATATTGGAGTAGCTACAGAACTATGGGGGACAAGCAGAGCCTCTTACAGTAATCCCGAAGATGTCACCATCCAAATAGACACAGAAAACACCGGTGGTTGGGAACGTTGGTTAATTAGCGAAACGGATTTGGAAGGGGGTGATATAGACGAAGAAAATGGAACATTGAGTTTGGATATCGACGACATAAACAGTTTATCAGTAACATACTCTACGATACATATGAAAATATCAACTTGAAAAAAGCGTTCATAATACTTGTAAATCTAGTTGATAATTGACCTAGTCTATTTGCAAGCTCAATATTTAATAAAACTCCATACCCCAACACTGTTTTCGATCACTGTTTTCTATTAATCGTGGGTTAAGTTAGTATAATTCTTGACCTATCAAGGTACCCCTTTAATTATACAAACTGGTCAAAACATGTAATCTTTTTAAATCTGTCAAAGATCTTACAAGTTGATTAGATTAATCGTTATAAGTATTAAAAAAATAAAAAGATAAAAGGTTTAGTGAAGAAAGGATCAATCGGATTCTCCATCCTCTTTTTTCTTAGGTTTCTTTTTCACCTTTTTCTTAACCACTTTCTTAGGTTTTTTCTTGACTTTCTTTCTGACTACCTTCTTTTGTGCTGCCTGTTCTTCCTGGTCCTCCTGTTCTTCGTCGAATTCATCTTCAAACTCTTCCTCGGGTTCACCATGTCCCTCTTCTGTATCAAAATCAAGGTCTAACATCCCGTCAGTATCAGAAAGGTCAACCTCTATGTCCTCTTCTTCGATTTCATCGTCTAGGGTTATCAAAGTAGTGCCACACTTCTGGCAGATAGCAGCATCAACGCTGTTCAAGGCTCCACACTCTGGACATTCTACTCCACCTTCTTTTCTTCTTGCTTCCTCTCGTTCTAGCCATTCATCGAATGTTATGTATGAAGGCTGCTCCTGCCACCAATCCATGAATTCTTCTTCAGTGAAATCCCCTCCTATTTCAGCTTTAGCATTGGTCCTATGTTTATCAACGTAATTTTCATACTGTTGTTTCATAGTTTCTTCGTAGTCCTGTACTTCCTCACCGGTCTTGATGAACTGAGAACCGCACTCTGGACATTCATCTGAATCGTAGGGAATCCACTCGCCACATTCACTGCATTTTACCGTTTCTGTTTCGAATTCAACACCACATTCTGGACATTCTTTGACATCTGCTGGGATAGTGGTACCACAATTACCACACTCGACCCATTCAGCTGGACCTTGAATCTTCATGTAAGCAAATATGCCGCCTACACTACCGGCCGCAATAGCACCTATAACGGCTATTATCATCCATAAAGGAATTCCAGTTTCAACGGATTCTCCGGTCTCCATTTGTTCACCAGTTACAATTCGCTCCGTACCGGGATAATCCGCTTGTAGACTTAGAGAATATGTGCCCGCACTAGCAGGCTCTGGTATGTACAGTAAGAATTCACCATCATCTTCTGTCGTTGCAGTTTCCTGTTGAGCGATTTCACCATCTTCATCTATAAGATAAGCGGTAATATCCATATCGGGTATGGGCGTACCATCTGACCGGACTAGAGTGCCTTCAACGATCTTATCCGCACCTGGTTCAGTTTCAAGTAATGATGCACCTTTAAAATCTAGAACCATATTATCGATGTTTATAGTTCGGTCAATATAAGATATTGAAATCGGGATGTCATCCTGATCTTTTTCCGAGGTATTATACCATATCTGGATGGTCTGCTCTCCACGTACTTTTACAATCCAATCATAAGAGAATTCAAGAGACTCACTGCTTTCTACATCGATGTTTTCCTGTACCATCTCACTACCGGATACAGCGATTTTCACTGTTCCATTGATGAGGTCCGTTCCTCCTGTATTTGCCAATGTAACGTTTATAGTTATATCATCATACTCGGTGATCTCATCCTCATCCGTCAATTCATCTCCGTCTCTCCACAGGGTTATGTCCGAGTCGAATGCAGTTTCTGGTAACGACCTTACTACTAAAGGTATAACGGCTTCGTTATTATCTAGGTTCGGGTCTGATAACGGTTCTACTTCTGGATCTATCCAAACGCCGATGTTTATCTCCTCGCTGGGTAACGTCTCGTTCATCTCAGCATTCCACGCGACACTCGCTGTAGTGAAGCCTTCGGTGGAAACAGATTCGAGTGTATCTACACCTATCTCCTCACCTGTCTTTTCATTAAAGAAATAGACATCGACTCCATTTGCTTCCGTTTCTCCAACATTTTCAACATCCGCATAAATTCTGACCTCGTCGCCTATGCTTATATCATCGATATCAGTGTAGATGTCACTTTCACTTATACTCAGGTCAGGTATGGCAAGGTCTTCAAAGTGCATATCATAATCTATAACATATTCCTGACTGGTGTAATGAGGTAAACTCTCTGTGAAAGGTTCTATTTCATATACGTCGTCCGTACCTTCAGGTACATATTCTGCGGTAAATCTATAGTTCCCATAAACCTCAGGTTCGTCCTCTGTTATCAGGTCGGTAAATACCTTTAGGTATGTTATACCCTGACCATCAGTGACACCGGTTACAGAATAATCTCTATCTAAATTCTCAGCGGTAACTTCAGCGCCTTGAATATTCAGCATAGTCTGACTTAGTGCAGTAGCTCTGACCCATCTGTACAGTTCGATCTCGGAATCACCTGTAGCTTCTATGGCTCCCGTTTCCACCCAGGTCAAGCTACCCGTTGTATCATGGAAATGGACTAAATCAGTTTCAAAGGTACTGTTTGTGATATCTACATAGGATGGATTCAAAACAACATCCTGAGATGTGAATTGGCTTTCTTGGGCTGTGAAAGTATGTCCTGTCATATCCATAGACGCTTCGAAAACAGTTTCATCTATATTTACTACAGAATTATCTTTTGAGACCAAGTTGATGTTATCCGGAATTCTACTGTCGCCTCTTACCATTAAATTAGAATCGTCTTCAAGAAGTATATTGAACTGATGATCAGAACGCAGCCATCCATGATTTATATCGATCCGGCCCTGGTTTCTCAATATGATGCTATATCGGTAATCCCTATCCATTATCAGGCCAAATACCGCTCTAGGATTAGAACCAGTGATCGACAGTACACCATCTTCCTGAACCACGACGAAACCGTTCCTGTCATATGAACCTGTGATCTCCATCTCGTCAGGGAATCCATCTCCACCTACGATTAAATCGTTATTGTAATCCTGACTAAATATAGGTTTGACAACCATAGCATGATTATCTTCTCCATCTCCGCCATCATACTCCGCGACCACATTGATGTCTCTATTACCCCTAGTTTCAGGGATCCATTCAATCGAAACAGATTCTGATGAATCAGGGCCTACGGATAAATCAGAATATGTAGCTATCAAGGTATCTTCGCCAGGGTTTCCGTCATAAAACGATACGTTAACTATAGCTTCTGCACCACCTAGATTCTGAACTACTGCGCTTATCTCAAGTGTGTTTCCCACCTGTGACAGTTCGGTTGAGAAGGATATATCTTCGTCTGAAACAAGGATATAGGCAGGTTTCATTATTTCAATGTCCTCATCTACCTCTATGATCTCATCGTCTTCCGGTTCCACTCTGAAAGTAATAGTCCGATTTTCAGATAATTCATCGGTGACCATCTCTGAAGTCCATTGATACTCGACCGTGGTAATTTCACCACCTTCGAGACCAAAAACATAATCAGAATATATCTGCTCTCCATCTACAAAGAAATAAACAGACATGTCAGAAGAAGTTGCTTCACCAGTGTTCTCAATAGTACCTTCTAAATGGACTTCATCACCGTTGTATGGGTCAGTCGGGTCCACAGCCAACTCAGCAGTCAAATCAGATTCAGACAATACAGTGAAAGTTTCAGACAATTCGTTATTCGTCTTATCTATTTCATCTATCTCTCCGTCTGGATCTACTACTACAGTCACATTGTATTCCCCCGGCCCGGGATAATCCCATAATATCTGATCAGTATACTCTATGGAAAAATTACCGGGTATGTCTACATAATCACTACCTATGTATTCTTGACCATCCTCGTAGTAAAACGATACATTAACGTTGTCAGCATCCGTACCTCCTATATTCTCGATGCCGGCCTGAAGATATAGTTCTTCACCTTCTGTTACTGTATAATCAGGGTCGCCTATAAGCTCAACTGGCTGAAGGTTAGCTTTTTCACTGATAGTCAACTCTTTAAAAGCAAAATTGTTGTCGGTGTCAAGTTCACTATACTTATCTTCTGGGTCAACGTATCCTGTTATGAAATAATCACCCGGTTCTATACCGGTTGTATCAAAATTGACTGAAACATTTTTACTTTCGTTTATGGCGAGTCCATCAGATCTAAAGGTAGTGTTTATAATTGTATCTAGGTCATCTAGATAAAAAGTTATGTTAACATCCTCTCCTGATGGGAAATCTTTTGTTCCAGTATTAGTTACATTGAGGTCAAGTTCTAATGTAGTTCCTGATGCGGCATAACTTACATCTTCACCATCTCTAAGTATACTTAAATCCTCGTTGGACACGTTAAAATCAGGTAGAGGTATCTCACCATCAAATACGAGTTCAAAATCATGGTGTGTTGCAGATTCGTTCATGTTCGGGAACGACTCTAGATTAATATCATCGCTTGCTTCACCTATTATCTCTGGATTAATACCCTCTATGAAATAATCCCCAACACTTCTAGTGTTAGGCCAATCCTGCGGGTGATTTACACGATCACTTACTAAGAATAATGTGACCTGACCGTTTTCATCGGTTACATAAGTCTCGTTTTCGATATCGTAATAACCTGCTCCAGTTTCGTTTAAATATTCCCAAGCTTCGGGATTCTCCTGAAGCTGATTAATCCCAGTAACTAAGTCGTAAAGATCCTCTGATACATTTTTGTATTTTTCATCTAAACTTGTTGTTATACTAGTATCTGGAAGAGGTGTGCCAGCACTGTCCACTGCGGTCACGTTAACCCATCGGGTATACCAAGTCTTGTTCTCAGATGTTTCATCAGCTATGAGGAACGGATCTCCATCAGGGTCCCACTCGTCTTGAGGATAAACACCATACGATCTAAAGGACGAGTTTATTATCCTGAGCGCTGACCTTTCTAGATTAGAGTCTTTCATCCATGTTGTGCCGTCTGTGGATTCCGATTCGTCTTCCCTTGGGTCAGTATCTGCAGCTTCATAATCCACATCGATATGACTGTTTATTATACTCATCTCAGAATCCCTGACATTGATATCATTGTTGTATTGGGATACCAAATTGATCTTATCAACAGATATATTTCCTTCATCAGAATCTAGCTGTTCATTTGATATCCTAACCTCGAGATCTTTCAGGAAATATTCCTCAGTATCATATTCTCCTTTGTAGAAATCATCGAGGTCTATCTCCCAGATATCACTATTTTCGTCAGTAAACTGGTCCACTGAGTCTATCTCTGATGCAGTTTTCCAATCTCCATTTACATTGTATTCTACAGGACTTGAAGCGGTATAATTATCTTCAGTATCGTAGCGTATCTCTAAGTAAAGGGCACTTATCCTATCATAGGGATTCACGTATCTATAATCACCTACAGGAAACGGAGGATCATGTAAAAACCAAGTGTCTATATCAAGGCTGTTCTGGGGTTCAATTTGATAAAAGTTACCTTCATCTTCTTGAACTTCATCTATAAAAGACCTCCATTCCATCTCTCCATCGTTTAAGCCAGAATGCCTATAATAATCATTGATTTCAGAATCTTCTATCAATACCTTTGAATCCATAACAGCAGTTAGCCTGGGACAATCATCGTTATCGTTGATCATCGTATTAGTGTCATAAGGTATCCTGTCATCAGGCAGCCTATCGAAGGATGATTCTTTCATTGTTAACGTAGAATTATCTATGTAGACCCATCCTGGGAATTGAAAACGAGAATTCTGACGCATCAATATTTCAGAACCGGTATGGGCGGAGATATTGGTTTTGATAAAAGGTCTCAATAAATCTTCTTTAGGCTGGGTAGTTATAGTGCTGTTATTCAACTCGAGCCTTCCACCATCCCAAACCTGTATCTCCCACGGATGATATTCATCGATGGTCAATGTCATAGTCGAATCATTTATGATCAACTCCCCATCGCCAATGATCGTTATATTACTATCAATAAGTCTAGAACTATTAACATAAACCGTATCCTCAATCAACCACTCATCATCAGACACAGGTTGTATTTCGTTTAGGTTATCTTCAGTATCAGTTTGTAAGTCGGTTTCGGAATGCCCACTCATAACTGGGGCAAAGACTCCACTTACTAGTAGAAATAATACCGTCAAGCTCAAAATCTTCGAAAGTTGCTTTTCGCTATCGTCCATATTCTTTCACCATGTAGAACCAATGATTTGTATAGTTCATGTAGTTTTATTAACCTATAAAAGAGTTTGCCCCCTATATGAGATTACCCATTCTTCTTAAGAAAAACATATAAAAGGAAAAACCGATTGAATCTTGGTAAAATGGACACCTACAAAACCATAACGGAAAGGAGAAGTATTAGAAGGTTCAGTAAAAAATCAGTACCTGATGAAATCCTAAAAAAATGTGTGAACGCAGGTAGATTGTCGCCTTCCGCAGCGAATAAACAACCTTTGAAGTTCATCACTATCACTAAAAAATTAAAAGATGTATTTTCATGTACCAAATGGGCTGGCTATCTCGATTGGGGACCAGATGTATCTGAGATGCCTAGAGCGTACATAGGAATATTGAAAAAAGAAGGATACGGATGGGATATAGATGCAGGGATCGCTGCTCAAAGTATATGTTTAACTGCATGGGATCATATGGTCGGCTCATGTATCTTAGGCAGTATTGATCGAAATGGATTAAATGAAATATTACCAACCCCTAAAGGTTATGAAATAAAGTTTCTTGTGGCTCTTGGTTATCCCGCTGAAAAGCCTGAAACGATAGAAGATGATGATAAAATCGAGTATTATCATGAGAACGGCGTGCTTAAAGTTCCTAAGAGACCACTTGAAGACATTTGGATCAAATGGTGAAAAGTTAAGTTTCACAGATTTGAAATAATTTAATTATTTACATAATGTTAACTTAGATTTAAAAAGACTTATCTATCATTTGTTCGTTGTATCTTAATGATTGGGATGCACGAGGAAATCCTTAGAAAGGTCACCGAAAAAAATACACTTATATCCCCTAGAGCATGGGAATACTTAGAGAGACAGGACGACCCAACTTCTATCGTTGACAGCATTTTAGAAAAGGATGACCTTCCTTTTCCGATCGGAAGAGATACCATAAAATCGTTCGTAGAAAGGGGAAGCGGGTTTGAGAAAACTACTGAAACATCTACAGAAGTGATCAGAGAAATAAGTGATACTTCAGCTCTCTGTGAGAATATAAAAGTTATAAGAGATATAACGGGAAACTCCACATGTACGGGTGTTATCGATGATTTTACGAAGTATTTCAATAATCGATATGAGAAATTACGGTCTATATTGAGTAAAAGAAGAGAAAGTAATGGAGTCATGGATATCGCTTCTGTTAAAAAAAGGAAGGGAGATGCTAAAGTCATAGCTATGGTTGGAGACATATATCAAACTAAAAACGGGAATAAGATATTGAATTTGGAAGATCCTACCGGAACAATGCGCGGTTTTATCTCCGCCGGTAATCCTGCTTATGATAAAGACCTACTCGAAGATGAAGTGATATTGGCTGTCGGGAGTGTTTGGGAAAAGAGAAAAGACTTCGACGTCACTTTTTCAATCGATGAAATAATAAGACCTGGGGTTCCAAAAATCAGACCTAAAAACCACAATGATTTCAAGGGGAAGATAGCTTTCATAGGTGATATACACGTGGGCAGTGACACATTTTTAAAAGAGGAATGGAACCGGTTCGCAGAATGGATGAATTCCGACAACGAAAAAGCTAGGGATATAAAATACATCATCGTTTCTGGAGACCTTATAGATGGTATAGGTATTTTCCCCAATCAAGAAGAAGAGTTAGAGATCTTAGATATTTACGAACAATATAAAGAATTTGCAAGGATGATTAAAAAACTACCTGAAGATGTAGTGATCATAACTATTCCCGGGAACCACGACATCTCACGTAACCCAGAACCCCAACCTTGTTTACCTGAAGATGTCCAAGAGATGTTTCCAGATAATGTAAAATTCTACGGCAATCCAGCTTTCATAGATATTGACGGGCTGAAGATATTGATCTACCATGGTAGAAGTATAAACGACCTTTCAGACAAGTTGAATCATGTCGATACGGATCATCCTGTCACTGCAATGAAAGAGATGATGGAGAGGAGACATCTAGTCCCAGTTTACGGTGAAAAAACACCTATAGCACCGGAAGGAGAGGACCTATTGGTGATCGATGAACTTCCAGATGTTTTTGTTACAGGTCATATCCACAGGACTCAAGTCGAGGATTATCACGGTACAATAATGATAAACTCTTCAACCTGGCAGGACCAAACGGAATACCAAAAGATGCGAGATATACAGCCAGACCCAGCGAAAGTAATCGTGTTTGACTTGACTTCAAATCAAATTACTGTTAAACAATTCAACTAAAAATTGGTAATAAATGTCGGGGACGGGGTTTGAACCCGCGACCTCTAGATTTCCCAGGAATAAG
>JBMCUO010000005.1:0-33089 GCA_048622455.1 Candidatus Saliniplasma sp.
GAATAAAACAGTGGGGGATGAAGCACTTTCTAAATGGTTAACAGGTGAGGGGCAAGAGGATGATCTTGGAGGATTACTCAACGAAGAGATAGAACGGGCTAAAGAAGATGATCAAATCATAGAAGACGATGATGACGATATACCCGAAGAAGGAAACGAAGCCTTGAAAGCCTGGTTGACCGGCGATGAAGATTCGTTCTCAAGCTGGTTGGGCGAGGAGACCTTCGAAGATGAACGGGAGGAGTTGAAGGAGGAGATCAAAGAAAAAGAAGAGACCCTCGATTCGAGGATGGGTGAAGTGAGTGCTCTAAAAGAAAAATTCCTACAGAGGCTTCAAGACTTTGATTCTGGGGATTTTGAAATCGAAGAGATCGTTGAAGAGAACGCCGAACTTACTGAAAGTGTTAATAAACTCCAAGACAAGATAGATAAACTAGAAGAGGAAAAAGAGGAATTGAACCAAGAGATAGACGAGATAAAGCAGGGCAGTGTAGCCATGCTTAAATATCTGAAAACCCAGAAAAGATTACAACCGGTTCAAGAAGTTCAGGTAGAAGGTGGGGATGAAGAATTAAAGAAAAAAATCGAAGAATTAAAAGAAGAAAAAGAAGAGCTGAGAAAGAAACTTGAATCATCTGAACCGTCGGTTGACTACAGTGAAATAGATGATGATGAGATCCAAAAAATCTTGGAGAAAAAGGAAAACATAATTGAAAAGAAGGAAAACGAGATCAAGGAGAAGAATCAAAAGATACAGGACCTCCAAGATGAACTGACCATGAAGAGGGACCAATTGGACAATCTACGAGAGAAATTAGATTACAAAGAGAATGAATTGAACCAGAGGGAAGAGGACTTGATGCACAGGGAACAGATGATTACTAAGCAGAAAAAAGAACTAGAAGCTAAAAAGCAGGAATTAGGGGATATGACGGAACAAGAACGACAGAGAAAACTTGAAGAGTTGAAGAATGAAATCGAACGTAAAGAACAGGAATTGAAAGCTAAGACGAATTATATAGAACAGAAGGAACGAGAACTAAGGGCTAGAGAGGAAGACCTGATAGACGAGGAACTTAGAGAGAGGGAAGAAGAGATACTTCAGGAGATAGAACAGGAAAAGGCCAAAACGGGGACACAGCGTCTAGATGACCTCCTGCTGGGCGGTATACCTTTAGGGTCCAATGTTTCCATGTACGGACCACCTCACGTGGGTAAAGGAGTTTTAATAAATTCTTTCATAGCTGAGGGATTGGAAAAGGGTGTTCCTGCGATATGGGTTATCACGGATAAAACCGTAGAAGGAGTCAGGGAAGAGATGAAATTTGTACTTCCCACCTATGAGGAATACGAGAGCAGGGACCTTGTGTATTATGTAGATGCTTATTCTGTAAGCATGGGCGAGGTCAATGAAAATTTACAAGGTGAAAGATACGTAAAGTATGTTGACGAGCAATCCGACGTGGAGGCTATAACTGATGCTGTGGAAGAGTTTGCTAAAGAAATTAAGAAAAAACATAGGTATTACAGATTGGCCTTCGTATCCGTATCTACACTCATAGCATATCTTGACACATCGAGCACTTTCAGAACACTTCAGCCATTCTCTGGGAGGAGGAAGCGGGATAAGGCCGTATCGCTGTATACGCTAGAAAAGGGGATGCACAGTGAACAGGATATCTCTATGCTCGGGCATATGATGGATGGAGAGATCGAATTCAAATATCAGCAGTTACAAACTTACCTGAAAGTTGAAGGTCTCGGGGATGTACAGACCCGGGATTGGGTAAAATACACCGCGAGTAAATCAGGTGTGACGATGGGTTCGTTCTCCCTAGATACGATACGTTAGATGGTGAAGTTTAGAGAGATATGAGAGTGGTATCTTGGAAATCCGGGTCATTCTGGGTGTAACCTCCTATTTGACGTTGCTTCCTGTCCTAGCAGCTGTTTTATTCATCATGTTCATACATAAAAGAAAACTCCTTCTAAAGGCTGGTTTTGGTAAACCGGAGGTAGGGATGATATTGATAGGAGCTCTTTTCGGTTTGTTTGCAGATATACCTCTTATCGTTTCTGGAAAGACGCTTCTCAACATTAATTTGGGGGGAGCTCTTATTCCATTGATAATCTCACTAAATTTGATATATACGAAGAAAGTGAAATTCTCCAAATTTCTTTTAGGAACCGTAGTAGTAGCATTCTCGGCTTATCACTACACCAGATATGTTCCCAGAGTAGGGATCATTTCTGAGTTCCCTAATTATCTCATCCCGTCATTACTGGCTATGTTCATAGGTTTAATTCTCACCCGCAGATACAACAGAATTTCCTATGTGTATTCCGTCTCAGTACTAGGGGTACTGATAGGAGCGGACTTGGTTAGAATTCCTATGCTGGTTGAAGATGGTGTAATTGGGTCTATAGGAGGTGCAGGAGCAATGGATTTAGTTTATCTATCTGGACTCCTATCCGCTGTACCACTCCTACTATTTTACTACTTTAAGGAACCTTACTCCAGCGAATCAAATGTATTGGACACCAGTAAGAGATTGATAGATGAGGATAGATATCAAAAAAGCCTTAAAGCCGGTCTTAATGCATTGGACCTAGAGTTGGAAAGAGCTGGTAAGGTATTGTGTAGAAAGTTAAATATCGAAAGTGATGAGATGTGTTTCAGTCACACTAAGATACTCAATCATCTAGCCATCCACCCATATATGATAAGGGATTATAACAAATTGAAAAGTATTGGACGATTAGATAAAGAAACTGCGTTGAAATGTTTCAAAACTACTCAACTCTTGTTAAATATAGTAAGAAGAAGGTTTAGCGAATATTACAGTAAACTAGGGAGTAGGATACTCGCATATTTGGTAGACCTTGCTATCCTATTTTCACCGTTCATCGTCTTCTTTTTTTACCTACCTAGATTTTCATTTTTTATAGAAAGTATAACATTCCCTATCCTGGTTGCAGTAATATCTTTGGCGATATCTATCCAGTTCATCTACTTTACGATCTTAGAATGGAAGTTCGGTATGACGATAGGTAAAAAAATCTTTAATTTGAGAGTTCTTTCAGATGATATCACAGATATCACTTTTATCCAAAGTACTGCTAGAAATTCAGGTAGATATGCTGATATAATTTTGATGTTTTATCTAGTCAGTATGGCACTAATACTTAAAAGCCCAGAAAATAAACGTATAGGTGATTCTATCGCGGATACTAGAGTGGTGAAAATTTAATAAAGTATGCAGTGTTTATGTACCCATGAAATCAAGAATAAAGAATATTTATGACAGAATCGAAGAGGACCTGGACGCCATTTTCATCTACAACTCTACGAAACCACACGTAGATATGACATTCTTTTACGTGACCGGACTTGTGGTTGGAGAGTACGAGGGATGCGGGGCATTACTGTATCCCGATCACTCTGGGGAATTGATGATCAGTGCTTTAGAGGCTGAAAGTGCGAGAAAAGCTGATATGCCTATGGATGCGATAAAGAAAAAAGAAGAACGAAAGGAATGGATGGAAAAGAAGCTCTCAGATTTGGATAAAATCGGGGTGAACGCATCTGAATTGACTTACAGCGGGTATAAGAAGATCAAGGAAGCTTCTGATGCTGAGATTATAGACATCTCGGATGAAGTAGCCGAAGCACGTAATATAAAAGATGACGAGGAAGTAGAAAGAATCAGACAGGCATGCGATATAGCTTCTAAGGTGGCGGAAGAGATAGTGGACTTCGTTGAACCGGGTGTCAAAGAATACGAACTCGCCGCTGAATTATCGTACATGATGAAGAAAAAAGGAGCTACCGGTGATGCCTTCGATATAATCTCGTCGAGCGGACCGAATACCGCTGAACCTCATTACACTGCGGGTGACCGTGAAGTGAAAAATGGTGAATTCGTACTTTTCGATTTTGGAGCTCTTTACAAAAGGTACGTGTCAGATATAACCAGGACTTACGTAGTAGGTAAAATAAAAGAAAAACAAAAGAAGATATACGAAACTGTACTTGAAGCACAGCAAGCAGCTTTAGATATGATCGAAGCAGGGGTAAAAGGAGAGGATGTACACAATGCCGCTGCAGATGTCATAAATTCAACAGAGTTCGAAGGTAAATTTACCCATGGGTTGGGTCACAGTATCGGTCTATCGGTACACGACGGTTCAGGACTTTCTCCCGGTGTGGATATCACCCTCGAACCGGGGATGATTTTCACCGTAGAGCCAGGTATTTATTTACCCGGTTATGGAGGAGTGAGGATAGAAGATAACGTGGTAGTAAAAGAAGACGGATATGAACTATTAACCAGCGCTGACAGAGAGCTGAAAGTCATATAGGCCCAAAACAAAATATTTATATGATTGTATTAACTTCCCGTTATAGGTGATAAAAGTGGCGATAGGATTTGTGTTGATAAAGACAGCCCCTGCCGAGGAGCGTGAGGTCTACCAGATTTTGACCAACATCGAGGAAGTCAAAGAAGTGCATTCATTATTTGGTGAATACGATCTTATCGCGAAGATACAAGCCGAGAACTTCAACAAATTGGGACAGACCGTAGTAGATCAGATCAGATCTATAGACGGTGTTGAAGATACTAAAACATTGACAGGAATAGAATTTTAAAGGAGGAGAAAAAATGGACATATATCAATTTTTGACCGTGCTCTTGATAACGCTTGGATTAGGACTGCTTCTAGCTGGTTTATTTACCGCATATTTCGGACGCGGTAAAAGTAGGATGGTAGGTGTAGTATTAGCTATACTAGGAATCCTTTTCGGAGCCATGGCATATGTATTACATATGATGGAGATGGCTGGTTTTGGAACCACTGATGTATTTGTGGATACCATCATTATAGCCATTAAATATGTAGGAGCGTTCCTGATCGGAGCAGCTATAGCACTCGTTATATTCTTAGCAGCTATAATGAAGACGTGATCCAGGAAACAAAAAACTTTTCTAAAACCTTTTACATCCTTTTTCATGAAAGTCAAGATTATATTAGGTAGTAAAAGCGATCTAGAGATCGGTAAAAAGGCTGTTAAAGTCTTAGAAGATTTGGATATAGACTACCAGATGACGGTTTCTTCTGCACATAGAACGCCTGAGAGGACTAAGAAGTTATGTGAAGATCCTGATGTCGATGTTTTCATCGCAGTGGCAGGGTTGGCTGCGGCATTACCAGGTGTTGTTGCAGCTCACACTACCAAACCTGTCATCGGTGTACCGGTTTCGGGAAGGATGAATTTAGATTCCTTATTATCGATTGTTCAGATGCCTCCAGGCATACCAGTAGCCACCGTGGGTATGAACAGGGGGGATAATGCAGCCATCTTGGCGGCTGAGATATTGTCACTCAAATATGAAGAGCTCGGAGCTAGGTTGAAGGATTATAGAGAGAAACGTAAAGAAAAAGTCTTTAAAGATGCTGAAAGTGTAGAAGAGGAATATACAAGAGTTGATTGAATTGTTAGATGCTGAGAAATTTATAGAAGAACAGATAGAGGAGATATCTGAGATAGAGGGTAAAGCCGTTGTTGGATGCAGCGGTGGAGTGGATAGTACCGTTGCTACGGTCATCGCCGGTAAAGCCATGGGCGACCGCCTGTTAGCGCTTTACGTGGACACAGGGTACATGAGGAAGAACGAAACGGAGAAGATCGACGGTATCTTAGAACACATGGGTATAAATCACAAGGTCATAGATGCTCGAGAAGAATTCTATGTAGCCATGGAAGGTGTTGTTGATCCTGAAGAGAAACGAAAGGTCATCGGTAACAAATTCATAGAGGTATTCGAAAGATACGCTGAAGAGTTCGATGCAGATTATTTAGTCCAGGGAACTATAGCACCGGACTGGATCGAAAGTGGTGATGAAGAGAGAGATACTATAAAATCGCATCACAACGTAGGAGGTCTGCCCGAAAAGATGAATTTAGAATTGATCGAACCCCTTAGAGACCTCTATAAAGATGAAGTCAGGAAGGTCGCAAGGGAATTGGGATTACCTACTTCTGAGAAACAACCGTTCCCAGGACCAGGTTTAGCTATCAGAGTTATAGGTGAAGCCACTCCGGAGAAGACCGAGATAGTCAGGGAAGCCTGTGCTATCACTGAAGAGGAGATCGATAAAGCCGTGGATAAGGGCGAGATCGAAAGACCCTGGCAGTATTTCGCGGTGCTTTTACCGGTAAAAACCGTCGGTGTCCAGGGAGATAAACGGGCCTACGGACACACCGTTGCGGTGAGAGCGGTTAAATCATTGGATGCCATGAGTGCTAGTTTCAGTAAGATCCCCGGAGATGTCCTGGAACGTATATCTACAAGGATAACAAATACTATGAAGGACAAAGTCAACAGAGTAATTTATGATGTTACCAACAAACCGCCAGGAACTATCGAATGGGAATAGATCGATAACTAGTAAATTTTATAAACGGCTCTTAGTTCCGGCCTTCCGTGACACCTCTAACACTTTTGGTCATATCCATACTGTTCACGTTCGTCGGTATCGGTTTAGGTGTAATCACGGGTCTGATACCGGGAATTCACGTTAACACCATTTCATTTCTAATAGTTGCTTCACAGGCTACTTTGATTTATTTTATTTCTGATATGATAGACGGATACGGTGCCACTCTTTTACATCTGTTAGCGATATTATCGACAATGGTCATTGGCTGCCTGATAACCCATACTTTTTTGAATTTCATTCCGAGTACGTATCTGGGGGCACCTGAAGGTGAAACAGCCTTATCTGTTTTACCAGCTCATAAGATGATGCTTGAAGGGAAGGGATTCGAGGCTATCAAGGCCAGTGCATTAGGTAGTTTCGGTGCATCGATGTTTGCCTTATTGTTCATAATCCCTGCCCGGTTGATAATGGGTTCTCCTGTGGAATTGTACGATAAGATCATACCGTGGATCCCGTTCATCTTGATAGCGGTTGTGACTGTTTTGATCTTTCAGGAAGGTAGGAGTTTACTGGATTATGAACCGAAGATGAAGGCACTCGGTGTTTTTCTGTTATCCGGGTTCTTGGGTTTCATAGTTTTGATGCCCAGGGGACTTTATGCGGATAACTGGTTCCCATATCAGCAGCCTGGTGTCCCACCTTCCTCTCTAATGTTGTTCCCTCTTTTCACTGGTCTGTTCGGAATATCCACACTGTTAGTGAGTCTCATGGACGATCCAGATATCCCTGAACAAGTTACAGAGGAGGTTGACGTCGAGTTAGAAAATAAGAACAAGTTCAGAGGTATAATCGCCGGAACGTTCTCAGGTGGATTGGTCGGATGGCTGCCGGGTATTACAGCGGCTGCTGCTACCGCGGTTACTAAAATCTTTTCCGGAGAGGGTGATGAAGAAACTCAAACCAGGGAGTACATCATGGCAGTGTCGGCAGTCGATACAAGCTGTGCGATATTCACACTCGTGGCTTTGTTCGTGATCATGAAAGCTAGAAGCGGTGCCATGCAGGCTGTATTGAATATAAATCAGGAGAATATCGATCCATGGATATCTTTGACAAGGATGCCGTGGCTCATGGCTCTACTCTTGTTCTCAGTGGTATTAGCATCTTCTATGGCATATTTGATGACACTGTATCTTGGGAAAGTGTTTTCAGGCATCCATAACAAGATCGAGTACGAAAAAATGTCTAAATTCATCATAATCTTCCTCTGCATAATGATGTTCATCTTTTCGGGGCCTATGGGACTGGTGATAGGTTTGATATCTACGTGTATTGGTATAATACCCCCTATAGTCGGTCTTAAAAGAGTTCACATGATGGGTAGTCTGATATTTCCGATATTAATGTTCTTGACAGGCCTGGATATGTATATATTGAACCTGTATTGAACGGGTCAATGTTTTCTGAAAGGCGAAGTTATGAGGACTAGAACAGGGAAGATCTCTAATCTGCCCGCCCACATAACTATGATCAGAGTGATCTTTTCTACTAATGGCATGTCCTCACCGGTCAAACCCACGCTTAATCCAACATTACCTTGTGCAGATGCAACTTCGAACAGAGAATCAACGGCAGTGGCACCGTTATACATAAAAACCATGGATGCTGAAATCAGTAGAATGATATAGAGGATTATGTAGACTGCAACGTTCTGGATCGCCTCATGTGAATAATGTTTATCCCCTATGTTCATCCTAGATACTGCTGACTCGGGTAACAGATATTGTTTGATCAACCATATCAAGGCATAGAATATAATGACAACTCTCAAAAGTTTTATAGCTGAAGCAGTGGAACCGTATCCACCTCCAAATATCATCAATATCGTAAGTAAGAATTTCTGGAAATCATTCCATGTTTCTACTGGAGCGGTATTGAAACCGGTTCCAGAGATAGCTGTTATCACTTGGAAAGAACCATACCTGAAGGATTCGAAGGTAAATCCTAGTGTGATAGCAAGGATGAGTGTAGATATGATGGTTATAATGATAATCGCTTTCACTTCTATATTTTCAAAGAATTCCTTTACATTTCCGATAAAAAGCTGATAATGCATAGCAAAGGAGATACCACCTAGTATCATGAAAGGCATGATGGCTACTTCGAACCAAAATGCATTCTGATATCCCAGCAATCGATAATTCATTATACTGAAATTTTTTACAGAAAATCCGCCAGTAGCTAGAGTCGTCATTGAGTGATTGATCGAGTCGAATATCGGCATACCTAGGACGATCAGTATCAGTGCCAACAATCCCGTGTATCCTGCATAGATCGCCCATATCCTTCTCGTAGTTTTGACCACGCTAGGAACCAACCTATGGTCTCTACCTTCAGCAAGGTACAACTTGTGAGCTATGGTTCCAGTCCTAGCCACTAAAACACTAAGGAAAAGTACGATAACACCTACACCACCGACCCACTGAATCAGGGACCGCCAGAACAGGATCGAATAGGGAAGACCTTCGACCCGCATACCGTATAAGTTCAACCCGGTGGCTGTGAACCCTGACATGGATTCAAATACTGAATTGACGAATGTAAGACCCCACTCCGGACCGATGTATATTTTTGCCAGCCAGAAAGGTAATCCACCTAATATGGCTATGACCAGCCATGCAAAAGCTGCCAGGGATATAGCTGCTCCCAAGTACAGTTCCCTTTTCTCAGATATGATCATCAAAAAGGTTCCATATACTGCTGAGATGATCGATGGGATAATAAAACAAAAAGCCAACATCTTATTGTGATCTATAAAGTAAGCCATCAATACGGGTATGACCAGTAGGACGGCAAGGAGGACTAATAGTATACCTAAGTAGTAACTGATAGTGGACAATATCCCATACTTTTCGAAAAATGGATGGATCTTATGGGATATTTCCTCTGTTGTTTCTTTAACTTCTGTCCATGATATTACTCGGTTAATACTTGCTCACCTTTAGAATTTTTTTACTTATACCTATACCATCTTATATCACTTTAATTTCTACTGATAAGATAGTGCCTTTCTTTATAAATGTTTTACTTGACTATTTTGCATAATATCTAAATACATGGACATTTTTACTAAATCCAGCAAAGTAAAAACCTCTCTAAACATAGATGGATAATGGATAAATAATAAAAAAATAAATGAGGGTTTGAATCCTATGGCGTATAAAAATATCAAAAAGATATGTTATATCTTAATCGTTTCATTTCTTCTAACTACGATCTTCATACCATTAAATGTTGAAGGACGATTAAAGCGGAACTGGTCTAGGAATTATGGTGGTGAATTTCATGATATCGCCCATGAAGTTCTTTTATGTGAGGACGGGGGATATCTATTGGTGGGTCATTCCAACTCTCTAGGAACAGGTAAGAGGGACCAGGTTTTTTTGGTTAAAACTAATTCGAATGGTTATACTGAATGGATGAAGGACATAGGAGGTGAATTTTCGGATAAGGGTTTTGCAGCTACAAATACAGAAGATGGAGGGTTCGCGATCGCAGGATCAACAACCTCCTATGGCGGCAGAGATAACGAAGATTTTTATCTCATAAAAACTGATTCAGAGGGTAATGTTGAATGGGAAAATAATTTTGGTGGGAATCATAACGAGATAGCCTACGATGTGATCCAGACAAGTGATGGAGGATATCTTTTAGGGGGAACGACCGTCTCTTTTGGATATCAGGGAACAGATTGGTGGATAGTGAAAACTGATGAAGAGGGTGAAAAAGAATGGTCCCGTTATTATGGGGGTAGACAAGACGAAGAACTCAAGTCCGTTATGGAAACAGAAGATGGAAACTTTGTTTTAGGTGGATCTACAGCATCTTTTGCAGACCCTGGATTTGGATTATGGGCTCTTGAAATCGATGAAGAGAATATAGATGAAGAGAAAGAGGGCGACGAGCAGACAGACTTACAGGGTGTTGAATTAGAAAAGGATGCAATAATCTGGGAAACTAATATTGGTGGATATTTAGATGATAAAATCCATGATATGATAATAACAAGTGATGGCGGTTTTGCTGCAGTAGGTGAAACCAGTTCTTATACAGATTTCGGGTCCAATTTTTGGCTGGTAAAGATGGACTCAGAGGGTAATGAGGAATGGAATAATTCTTATGGTGGGGACTTCTATGAAGTAGCATACTCGTTGGTTGAAACTCATGATGAAACATTTTTGATGGCGGGGTATGAAACTTCTTATGGTGGAGTCCAGGAGGATATATTCTTAGTCGAAGCAGACGAGGATGGAGAGGAATTATTCAGATATGACACCGATGCGGAAAGGACTGATATAGCATACTCCATAGTTGTCGTAGATGAAGATACTTTTGCTGTTGCAGGTGCGACCAGATCATATGGCGCAGGAGGATATAGTTATTATCTTATGGAATTTGGAAGACCAAGTGATATTTCTATGCCTTTCTTGGTAGGTGCTGTGGGGATAGGAGTTGTTGCTACTTATGCTATCATCAAAATCATAAAAAAATATGGTTACAAGATAAAACCATCTTGATACTAAAACAATACCTAGATCAGAGTTTTAGTTTTTATTGACACATATCTTATAAAGTATAAAACAGGTAATATCTCTATCCTACCTAGCCACATGTTTACGATTAGGATTATTTTAAGAGGAGTTTCTAGACCTAAACTGGTGATGCCTGATGAAAGACCTACTGTACCTATAGCACTTGCAACTTCATAAAACGATTCTATTATGGGATAGTCATATATCGTAAATATCACAAAACTAACGAATAATATTAGTACATATAAATATATGAATGTCATAATGGATTGTAACAGGGTATCATCAGCTAATTTATTTTGTAGATGTCTGTATCTTTTATTTTTAACTAAGCTGTCAGGAGTGACCATATCTCTAGTGATCCAGAATATATTTTTTATAATCAAACCAAACCTATAAGCCTTGATTCCACCGCCTGTTGAAGATGAATTGGCACCTATAATCATTGAAACGATTATAAATAATAATCCAAGAGGTGCCCATTGTAAAAATACAGCCTGTGCAGGAGTCGTGCTCCAACCAGTAGTGGTGAGGGCTGAAGTAATCATAAACAATATATCTGGAATATTCATTTCGATTCCTCCCCCGAATATGGACCATAATATCAGTGTTCCACAAAAGATTATCCACAAAATCCAAAACACCTTTGTTTCAATATCAGGTAGGTATTGTTTTAAATCGGCCCTTAATAAATAATACAACAATACGAAGTTTGTACCTCCTAGGATCATTATAGGAATAGAAACTAAAGTTACTGGCAGCATGTTGTAAGCACCTACACTTGCTCCACGGGTAGAATATCCACCAGTACTCAATCCAGCCATCGTATGACATACGGCATCAAAAACCCCCAATCCTGAGAAATAATACGCTATACTTCCCACTACCAATAATAGCAAGTACATGAGAGAGATGATCTTCAGTGTGTTATTGAGTGATGGAACTATTCTATACTGTTTACCGGCAGCTACAGCTAGTTCACTAGTCACTTCCCAGTCTTTTAGAGGTACTAAAACCACAATCCCCATTATGATTATACCCAATCCTCCAAAGTACTGCATCAGGTGTCTCCAAAAATTCATGGACTGTAGGAAAAGATCCGCATTTGCACCTATCGTACTCAGACCGGTAGTGGTCCATCCAGAAACGGCTTCGAAATATGCGTCTAGAAATGTAGGTGCAGTATTAGAAAAATATAACGGTAACGCTGAAGGGATAGATATCAAAGGCCAAGAAAAAACAACTAGACCGATAGCATGTTTTCTTTCAAATCGGGTATTTCCCGGTGATAGCCTTAAAAGTAGCCCGAAACCGGCAGATATGACCGAAGAGAAAATAAAAGGCCTATAAGCACTACCCTCTCCATAGATGTAAGCTACCACCAAAGGGATCAACAACATACCTGAAACTAACAATAATAAAAGTCCGAGTTCCCGGATCAATAGGAGGTAATCTTCTTTATTATATCTCCACTTCATGACAACCTCTTGGACCTTATTCTATTCTTAGAATTTAAAGTACACCAAACCGCTTTTTTTTGTCAAATAATTTTTTTACATGATCCGCTGTGTTCAACCTAGCCAATATCGTTACAATATCTCCTGGTCTCAACACTGTTTTACCGTCAGGAATCAAGGTCTTATCATTTCTCAAAACCGAAACGATGATACTTCCTTTAGGTAGACCAGCTTCTTTGATCTTTTTGTGAGCAATCGGTGCACCTTCTTTGACTTCGATATCCAAAACCTGAGCGTCCTGACCACCAACTGTTAAAACTACCCTAGAATCTCCAAGCATATTCTTGATCTTCATAGAACTAGCCCTGGTGGTACTCACAGTGTTCTCAACTCCAAGATTGGCAAAAACTCCTTCGTTTTTGGGATCATTTACCCTTGCGATCACAGTAGGAACTTTGAACATTTTTTCAGCTAGTTGGGCGGTTATCAAATTCGCTTTGTCGTCACCAGTAACAGAAACCATTACATCTGCTTTGTTTAAGCCCGCGTCTTTTAAATATTCGACATCTGTGCCGTCACCATTGATCACCAATGCATCGAACTGCTTTGAGAGGGTTTCGGATAGTTCTTCGTCCTTCTCCAACAATACGACATCGTGCCCTTCTGGCATCAGTAGTCTGGCTAAATCTTTCCCTACTCGACCACCACCGATTATTACAACATACATAGAGACACCATCCCATCAAATAACCAGGTATATTATAGACTTTTGCATAAATTTTATTAAGGACACCCTGTCAAATCGGCTATAAATCATTTTTAAAGGAATAAGAATATATTTGATGCTTTCAATACCCATCCAATGATTCAATGGATTTGGAACCTGCATTTCATATCCGCTATAGTACTCGTAATCATCCTGGTCGGTTTTTTAGTTGTCATGAATTCTGAATTTTACTTTACCCAGATCATGTTGATAGTGAATCTTTCTGTTTTCATACTGGTCAACATCATCGGTATAAGATATCCATACATCTATTTTAGAGCTATACAAGATTTAGCTGGAAAGGCCGTATATCTTCAGACGGGTGAAAACCTTCACACGTTCCTAACTTTGATGTTCCTGCACGGTAATATAGGACACATACTCGGGAACATGGTGATCCTATTCTTTATCGGGATGGCTCTCGAATCCCGGATAGGGAAAAAATGGACCGCTATAATCTATCTTTCTGGTGGTTTGATAGCTACTATGGGTCAATATATAGTTATATGGGGCTCCGAAGTACCGAACCTAGGTGCATCAGGAGCAGTGATGGGTTTGATGGGAGCTATTGTCTACCTTTATCCTAAAGATAAGATCCCGATGTTCCTAGTATTCATACTACTTCCAGAGGTAAGAGTGGATCTGGCAGTGGGAGCCTTCCTTTTGATGCAGGGCGCTATGGTATTTCTGGTTCCGGCGGGTGTTGCCCATGCAGCTCACTTTGCGGGATTTGCAGGAGGGATGGTCATCGCCTACTTGATCAAGAAAGCAGATCTCATCGAGAGGGATAAGGAAAGTGAGTCCATAGATCATAAGAAGTTAAAAAAACTGGTGACCGATGAAGAAACCGAAGAGATCTACAAAAAGATAAAGGAGGCCGACGACGGAGTAGTCCAAAAAGCGTGGATAGAACATCTACTGAGTAAAGCTGAGTGTCCAGAATGTGGAAAAGAACTAAAAGGAGAATCTTGCGAATGCGGATTCGATGTATGGGAAGATTGATATAGCACAATATCTAAAAAGTTCTTAGGTTGATACCATGGATATACCAAATTCTTACTATTTGACATGTCCTGTCTGCGAACATGAAACAGAGCACGAAATACTAAAGGGGGAAGCAGGTCCCAAAGGAAAAGAGATAACCATAGACGGAGTGGTGAAGTGTAAAGAGTGTGGTCACACTAGACACAAAGTGATCCGAGAAAGTAACGCCATCGAAGTACCACTGATCATCAGTTGGAAGACTGAATCAAATAAAACAAAGATTTCGCTCTACCCAGAAGAATGGGTGCACAAGGGCGACGAGTTCATCGTAGATGGGGTTAGAGTAAAGGTAACATCTATAGAACAAGAAGGGAATAGAAGAGTATCCTCATCCAAAGTCGAAGATGTAAAAACACTTTGGACCAGAAAGCACGAGAAAGCTCTGGTCAAAGTCTCCATACACAAAGGGAGGAATAGTGTGTCCAAGACCTTAGAAGTGCCTCCTGAGGAAGAGTTTTTCATAGGTGATAGATTGGATGTGGGCAGGTATCAAACTGTCATACATCGTATAAAAACAAATGAAGAATCATTGAAAAGAGGAAAAGCTAAAGCTGAAGATATCGTTAGGATATATACCAAGAATATAAGATGAATTTATTCACCGTTCTTTTTAAATAATATTCCAGCTCCAGCTATGACAACGATAGCACCGACTAGTAAACCCAGATAACTATACGGTGAAAGTACGTCTTCAGTAGTTCTTTCGTAAACTCTTATATCATGTTCTGAAAAGTCCATCCTAATGAACACTTCGGTTTCACTCTTCGTCATATTCACATAATAGCCGGGTTCATCGGTGTTGTATAAGTCCTGCCAGGGCTCGAAATGCTCCACTTCTTCGCCATCGATTTCGACTATTATATCATCCATGTCTGATATGTTCTTTCCTATAACGTTTCTATCTATGGAAACACGAACGATCCTACTCTCTTCGAACTCCCCTGATACGGTCAGACCTACTGAACCCTTTTTAATATTCTTACTTACAACATTTAATCCACTTTTGAAAGAAGGGGGTTCCATGGTCCCATCTTTCCCGATTGATATGGGCGGTAAAGGTCTGTTTCCTACCCGCTCTGGAGGTGTTTCATCTATAATTTCTTTGATTGATGATTCAACAACACCCTCACTTTTGAGTTCAAAATTATATTCAGAGACTCCATCAGGCCCCCTTTTAATCTGATAATCTACATCCCCACTGAGATTAAAATCGATCCCTAATCTATCGTCGACCTCGAGAGTCATATCGTCAGTTAAAGAGACATCTCTACCAATAATGATGGATACTTTGATGGTTCTTTCCATGCCGTATTTGTTCTCAACTTTCAATTTACCTTCTTCTGAATCTACTAATAAAAGATTGAAATAATCGTTATCGAATCTAAAACGCGAACCCTTCTCTTCACTTGTTATAGGGGCCCAGCTTCCTTCGAACTCTATCTCGATATTCTCAAACATCTGGTAATTATCTCCATCTACATCGACTTCAAAATCTTCTATGGTAAAAATCTCTTCTTCACCGTCCACCACTTCAAAATTTATATTGCCTCCCTCGTAATTTCCCACAATTTCACTGTAATCTGGTGGTTGTGCCCCATTGTCATAACCCACAACACTAGCAGTACCTATTGTTGAAAACAAAAGGAGTGTTGATGCGAGAAGCACCATTATCATATTCTTATTTGAGGATACCATATTCTCTACTAATACTAATACATTTTATTATTAAATACCCTTTGGTACACATATCGAACTATAAACCTACAAATTTCACATCAGACCGGCCTCTTCCAGCTTCTCTGGCAGGTATACTTCTGTTACGTAATCCAGACCGTATTTCGCTAGAGCCTGCTGTTCCGCCTTCTTATCGATCTCAAGCATGGTCTCGATTTCATCCCTCCAGAACTGAGTATCAAATCTTGGATCTTCGAGTTCCTGTCTTAAAGCTTTTCTATCGGTCTTCGTCAGCTTATCCGTAGGCAGATCATAGTTCATGATATCACTAGCTGTGATACCGATATACTCGGCACCAGGTGTAGCCAAGTACTCTGAAAGGTGGGCACTTTTGATAGCTCCATAGGCTACACTGGAAAAGATACGGAAACTCCATGGATCACCGTCGGTGAAGACCACCACGGGGATGCCATGCTCTTCGTTCAACCTTTTTATCATCCTTCGGGTTGAACGGGCGGGTTGGCCTTTAAGGTGGACCAGTAAACAATTGGCCTGTTCATCAAATCCGTTCTCCACCAGCCTATCGAACATACCACCAGTTTCGATGGCTATCAAAAAATCTACGTTGGTATCAGTAAATTTGATTTTATCCCGCTCAACATTGTACGGTATCGTGTACCCAGAATCGCCTACGTCGTCTCTACAGTTGATAGATCTGATCTCACCCTTCCGGTTCTTTTCTTCGACGGTTATATCACCGATAACTCTAGCACCGTCCTCTTCAGGCCTTAACTTAAAATCTTCCCTCAAGCAATCGGTAACGATCTCCATATCTTCTGCTAACTTGTTAGATTCACTCTGTCGTCCGAACTTTGCTTTGTCCCAACCTTCCGAGATATAATACATCTCTCTGAGGGTCGATGACTTTTCAGTGTTGATCATCTCTCTGATGAAATCCAACATGTAAAGTGTCCGTAATATCATCCTAGCTCCTTTCAGTTTCTTAGCGGATCTAGTACTCTTTGAATTCCCGTACTTCCAGACGCCTTGGTGATCGTCAAATTCTATATTGTTTTTAGTCCTGGTAGGGATCTTCATATTGGGGATATCACCCTTTTCAAGCTGATCATATATCACTTCAGCTATCTCTTCTAGTTCTTCCAAAGCGTTCTTATGTCTTTCTTTCAAATTATCAGTCCTCCTCCTGTATCTCTGCTAACTCAACACCCCAATCGTCGGGTAAAGGTTCAGCACCGATAAGGTAGGTTTCGTTCACACCGTCGATATATATTTCAGTGCCGTCAATATCCTCTTTATCTAAATTCGTGAATTTGAATTTTATATCTACTGATTTAGATGGTTTCAATTTTTCTAATTTCCACTCCAGGTAGTCCCCGTCATGTTCAGGCTCTGGTTCTGAATCCAGCAGTTCCGTTTCCGGATAAGGCTTCTCGATGAATAGTGAAAGATCTCTCTCTTTAGGAGTATAATTCATTATCTCGATTTTACCTTCAGCTCCTCCGTTTTTCCACTCCATTTTTTTATCGATGTAAACCACTCCCATGATATTGGTCATGACTTTATCCAAAGAAGGAGTTTTCTTGCCAACTATACTGGCTGATTTCTCCGCGATCATGGGAAGGATATCTTTAACGATCATAAATTTCTTAGAAACCTTTTTCCTCTTTTTCTTCTTGTTCAAGTGGGTCCTGAGATCTCTAGCACACTCACGTAAGGCTTTCTCGATCTCTTCGACTATCTTTGGAATATCCGCGATGGCTTCCTTTGCCTCTGATGTGAACGGTACCCTTGTGGAAGCGACGTGGATCAAGATGATGACCGGACCCCTGGGCATCCCACTGCCGCCCTTTTGATCTAATCCATAAATACGCCAATCTATTTTCTGGATAGCGGTAGTTGTGGCACAACCACCTTTCTTGTACATCAACGGCACACGGTTAGCGAACCTCAACACTTTAACTGGTCCTTCTGAAGGAAGGTCTCCTCCGTAAACCAATCCAACTTCAACCTGGAATGGATTGCCTGATGCCACATCTGGATCCCTTGTAGTCGGAGGGGCATAGAATTCAGGTCTGTACCCTTTCAACACGTTCTTGAGACCCTTCTTGATAAGCATACTCTTGATAGGTGAAAGACAGTCTGTTTTAGGAGCCATTATCTTTACATTTTTAGTCGCTTTCAGTATCTTTTTACAGGCCTCGACATCCATATCATTGGGTTTAGTTTCCTCGTCCATCCCTGCTGCTTCACAGATATCTCTAGCAGTGTTGTAACTGATTCTGCTGAAGTCATTGACCAAAAATGATACTAATTTTCTCCTGTCAGAGTTCTTAGCCATTTTAGCGAAGGTTCCCAGTTCGATTCCTTCTATGTGAGGTTTCACGGCTTTCGTTTTCTCGGGGAGCTGATCCGTAGCGCGTTTGAAAACCGTTGTATCTCCGTTTCTTATGTAAGTGATCCTAGCATGGGGATTCACTATAGCGGTATCTTTCAAATACTCAAAAACCGAATGTTTTCCACTTCGCAGTAAACCTTTAACGGTGGTTTCGAATCTAGTCCCGTGTTCCTTATCTTCCCAAAGAACCACTTCTTTAGAAAGAACATCGGGCTGGTTTTTTTTAGTATCCAGTGTGATCCTCATCTCCTGGGCATAATCTTTCTCTTGCACTTTCGACCTGACAACAGTGGGTTTACCGGTGGTCAACTGTCCGTACATAACCACTGCTGAAACTCCTATCCCCTGCTGACCTCTGCTCTGCCTTATCTCGTGGAACCTCGACCCGTAAAGTAACTTTCCAAAAACGTCTGGAATCTTACGTTTTGGAATTCCAGGACCGTTATCTTCTACAGATACTTCGTATTCATTTTCATCCACCTCTTTGATCTTGACCGTTATATCGGGTAGTATCCCAGCCTCTTCACATGAATCTAGAGAATTATCTACCCCCTCTTTCACAGCTGTAACCAAAGCTTTAGTAAGGGAATCAAAACCCAAGATGTGTTTGTTCCGCTCAAAAAATTCTCCGACTGAGATTTCCTTCTGTTTATCCGCTAATTTCTCTGCTATGGAAGCCATGGCATCCCATCTAAAACGTTTAAAACTTCATCTATAAATAAACTTTCTGGAGGGAGTGGGTTGAAAGTGATGTTCCGTAAGGTAAAAATGAAAAAAGTAAAAAGGGGTTTCAGCGGCTCGATTCTCTGTCCTGAAGTCTTTCCTCTTTCGGAATAGTTTCTATATCTTTACCAGACATAGCTTCTCCAAGGCCTTCTGAGATCTCGGCCAGCTTTTTTGGATCGTCATAATATGTGACTGCATCCACGATGGCTTTACCCATTCTCTCCGGATTTTCAGATTTAAATATTCCACTACCAACGAAAACACCGTCACTTCCCAGCTGCATCATCAGTGCCGCATCAGCTGGAGTAGCTATCCCACCAGCGGCGAAATTAACTACAGGTAACCTCTGCATCTCTGCAACTTCCCGTACTAATTCTAGACTGACACCGTGTTCCTTGGCAACGTCTTTCAATTCTTCCTTGTTTTTCTCCTTCAACTCTCGTATCTCACCCATGACTTCTTTTTGGTGCCTCACCGCTTCTATGATGTTTCCAGTACCCGCCTCACCTTTGGTCCTCATCATAGCGGCGCCTTCCTCTAATCTTCTAAGTGCCTCTCCTAAATTTCTACATCCGCATACAAAAGGTATATCGAACTTTTCTTTATCAACGTGATAGAATGGGTCAGCAGGAGTCAAAACTTCGGATTCGTCGATCATATCAACTTCCAACGATTCTAATATCTGTGCTTCGACAAAATGACCTATTCTGCATTTGGCCATTACTGGGATATCCACACTCTCTATGATCTCTTTGACTTTTTGAGGGTCGGCCATCCTCGCAACTCCACCGACTTCTCTTATATCAGCAGGGACTCTTTCGAGAGCCATAACCGCGACTGCACCCGCCTCTTCAGCGATCTTAGCTTCTTCGGCATTGGTGACATCCATGACCACGCCGCCCTTTTGCATCCTAGCGAAACCTCTTTTTACTAGCTCTGAACCGTATCGTAATTCTGACATATCTAAAGACATACTTATACACTCCAAACGCCCAATATGAATTCGATTATATGTAACTTCCTACTATACTGATATTAATCAAAAAGTAAATATACTTTAAAACCGTTTAACATCTTACTATGGACTCTCTTGGGTTGATATTAGTTGTGATAGGCATCTTGCTACTGATAATCGAAGTAGCTGAACCTGGATTCTTTTTAGCGATACCAGGAGGTGTACTACTAGTTCTAGGTATAATCGGTTTGGCCTATCCAGCTTTGCTCACTACGATATGGGCACCATTAATAGTAGCAGTCGTGGTGACTCCATTGATGGTGATTTCAATTAAATTCTACCAAAGTTTATCCCCCCCAACGAAACCTACTACTACCATGAGTTCATCTCTCAAAGGTAAAACTGGAAAAGTTGTGAAAACCATCCAGCCAGAGGAGATAAAAGGGAAGATAAGGGTAGATAATCAGATATGGAGCGCTACTGCCGATGATGTAATAGAAGAGGGAAAAAAGGTAGAAGTAGTCGAAGGACGGGGAGTCCATCTACTCGTAAAAGAAGTTGAAGAATAAATCAAGGAGGATATGATATGATACCACTGCAGATAACTGCAACGACCGCTGGATACATAATACTACTGCTGATCATAATAGTGATCTTCATCGTAGCTGCTGCCAGAACAGCTTTCTGGATCATACAACCGTACCAGCAGGGTATATGGATAATGCTTGGTAACTATAGAGGAGTATTGGAACCTGGTGTGAATATAGTTTATCCCGTAGTGTCAAAAGTTAAAAAATTGGATCTAAGAACACAGGTTCTTGACGTTCCTAGACAAGAGGTAATCACAAAAGACAATTCACCGACCAATGTAGATGCGATAATCTACATCAAAGTTGTGGATGTTGAAAAGGCCTTCTTCGAAGTTACAAACTACAAGGCAGCAACCATAAACCTAGCACAGACCACATTGAGATCAGTCATCGGTGATATGGAATTGGATGAAATCCTTTACAACAGAGAAAGAATCAACGCACATCTAAGAGAAGTTCTCGATGAGGCTACCGACGCCTGGGGAGTTAGAGTCGAATCCGTTGAGATCAGAGAAGTTGACCCAGTTGGAACCGTTAAGAAGGCCATGGAGGAACAGACAGCAGCTGAAAGAGAAAGAAGAGCTGCTATCCTCCGTGCGGACGGTCAGAAAAGGTCAGCTATCCTCGAGGCTGAAGGTAATCGACAGGCCAAGATCCTTAACGCAGAAGGTATGAGACAGAGCAGGATATTGAACGCTGAAGGTACCAGGATGGCAGAGATCCTTAAAGCTCAGGGTCAAGGTCAGAGGTTGAGAATACTTTCACTAGGTGCTAACACATTAGATGAGAAAGCCATGACCTATCTTTCACTGGATACTTTACAGAAGATGGCCGATGGAGAGGCAACCAAGATACTGTTCCCATTCGAAGTTACACGTCTAATGGAAGGTGCCTCAGAATATCTAGGTGCATCTAGACAAGTACCGAGTAGAGAACCCGTTGAAATCAACAAGTTAGAGGATATAATCGGTAAAGCAGAGGACATACTCGGTGAGATACCAGGGAGATCAGAGATGAGAGAAGAGATCGAGAAGATCGAGAAGAAAGTGAAAAGTGAAGGCGGTAAGGATAGAAAGAAGATCCGTGAAGAAGCGGAAAAAGATGCACGCGAGGTACTCGATGAAGTGAAAGAAGAGGTCGGTGAACTCAAGCTGGACGAAGACGAATAGTGACACTCTAAACCCTTTTTATTTTTATTATATTCTGTTTTGAGGGTAAAACTAAAATTGTTATAATCTATGGTTGAAATTATGAGATATCAATCTAAGGATCGGATCGAAATAAACGGTGAAAAGTTCTCTAAAGATGTGATCGCTATACTTTCTGGTGTAGAGGAAGTTAAAGACTTAAAAGAAGAGTGGGGCCGCTGTAGCAAGAGCCATTGAGGTACATGAGAAATTACCTTTTTTATAGTCTGATATCAAAGAACTCGAATCTACAGAAGAACTAAGGTTGGCGTTAATGAGCGTTTAGATCAATGCCCAGATCAATATGAAAAAGGATATGGATCACTATAAAAGACAACTCTTCGTAGCCAAAACTATAGAGATACTGCTCTATGGTAATCTACTTCTAAAACCGTTGGGAAAAAAAGAAGAAAAGTAATAATGGTTAAATGGGTATTTATTTTCCAACGACTTTGTCCACAATCTCTCCGGCTCTACCAGTATAACTCTCGGGTTTGAAGATCTCATCTAATTCTTCTTTAGTAGTAACACCCATAACCTCATCGTTTTCCAAAAGGACCTCTTTTAAAGGACGGTCCTCAGCTATAGATATCATGGATGTTTCACGTAGGATTTCATGTGCTACTTGGCGGCTGATCCCCTTCCTAGAAAGGTGCATCATCACAGGTTCAGCCATCACAAGTCCCTTGCTCATCTCTATATTCTTCATCATATTTTCTGGAAACACTTTCAGATTTTTAAACAATTTAGTGGATTTGGCGAGTATATCGTCTAGAAGTACAAGTGTATGTGAAAGTGTTATCCTTTCGGAGGATGAATTACTCAGATCTCTCTCGTGCCATAGAATCATGTTTTCATAGGTTGGTACTACAAATCCTCTTAAAGTTCTAGCCAGACCGGAGATGTTCTCAGCGATTATCGGATTCCTTTTGTGAGCCATGGTTGAACTGCCTACCTGTTTCTCAGTATCGAAGGCCTCAGCGGCCTCCATGATCTCTGGACGCTGTAGGTTCCTAACTTCAGTTGCGAATTTCTGTAGAGAAGCGGATATACTTGCTGCTAGGGTTATCAATTCCGCATAACGATCTCTTCCAATAATCTGACCCGTAGCTTCTTCTATGCCCAATCCAAGGTCGTCCATGATAATTTTTTGAATCTCTTCAGCCTTATCTCCAAGGGCCGCTCCCGTTCCGACAGCACCGCTCATCTTTCCGGCTGTAACCCGGTCTTCAGCTTGATTCAGACGTTCGATATGTCTATCGATTTCTGAAACATATGCAGCTAATTTAAGACCGAAAGTCATTGGTACGGCATGCTGGGCGTGGGTCCTACCGATCATAACGGTGTCACGATGTTCCTTAGCTCTAGATGCTAGAGTATCTCTCAACTTGTTAAGGTCATCCTCCAAAACTCCTATGGCCTCTTTCAACTGAAGTGCCATACCGGTATCGATTATATCGTTGGATGTAGCACCGAGATGTATGTACTTTTCAGCATCCCCACAATACCTACCTAGAACTTTTACTAGGGCCATGATATCGTGTTTTGTCACCTCTCTTTCAACCCTTTCGACTTCCTCCCAGTCGACAACGTCGGTATTGGCCTTCTCTGATATGATCTCTGCAGCACTCTCGGGTATATTTCCTACTTGAGCGTGTGCACGGGCCAAGGCTGCTTCGACTTCAAGAAGTTTCTGCGTTTTATTTTCTTTACTGAGGACGGACTTCATCTCATCCCGCCCATACCTGTAATCTAGTGGACAGACTAACATCTTAAATCCTCTAATTTATTCTATATTCATATTTTCGTTGGTCCGATGGATACTCTTCATGTTATCCTCTTCCATCTCCATCATGGCACGTATCGCATCGACATTTTCTGGAACGATATCGCTCTCCTGATGGATGGCCTGGTAGTAGTATAATATTCCATCTTCGACCTTGACTGCATCATCCCATACAGCGATCTCGTTCAGGTCTCCTCTTGTATTATTCCTGTCTTTGGCCCATTCCATGACCTTTGCTGTTGAATCCACACCTTGAGATGCGTTAAAGAATCTGATCCTCGGAGTCTTTTCCCATATCTTTAAGACCTCTTCAGTAGAAACGTCCTTTTCAAGATTAACGATGACACTGTGCAGGTGCATTATAGTCGTGGGTACCTTTACTGCGGTGGTCTGGATGTTGATTTCAGGTACTACGCTCTGGGCATCCGGTCCGTGATGTGATGGGATGTTCAAAACTGGTTTTATCGCATCGATGGGGCCTCTTCTAGTATCCCATGGATCCGCTCCCCTTCGGATCATAACCGCTTGTACGGATTTTATTCCTACATCTCTGTAAATTGGGTATAAAGTTCTTAATAATCCAGTTGTATTACAAGAAACGACCCTTAGGTAATCTGCACCAAAGCACTCATCGTAATTCGCCATAGAATTGAAAGAAAGTCCTGTAAGTTCATGATCTTCTCCTCCCTGCCATAGAGCTTTTACGCCAGCCTTTTCGTACACCGGTTTATATCCTGCTTTTTTAGGCGTTCCGTCAACGATTATATCCGCTTTTTCAAGCAGGTCTTCCAACATCCCTTCTACAGGTATATCCTTCTTTTCAAAATCATCTAGATATTTATCCGATGCTGCATAGAATGTAAATCCCTTTTCAACGGCCATTTCAGCCTGGTATGTAGGACTGCGTTTAGCCACTCCTACGATCTCCATGTCGTCCTGCTGGGCCACTGCATCTGCGACTCTCTTCCCTACGGTTCCATATCCATTAATTCCTACCTTTACAGTCATGTTATTCCCAATTGTAAGTAAACATATAGAGGATAAGTAGATTACGGTTAAAAAAAGGAAAAAGAGATTATTGATAAGATTTGAGTTTCTGTTTTAACGTATTCTTATCCATCGCACCTACCAATCTATCTACGTTCTCACCATCTTTGAAGATCAGTAAGGTAGGAATGGAAGAGATACCGTACTCTCTACTTTTTCCTTTATTCTCATCGACGTTGAGCTTACCGATTACTGCTTCACCCTGCATATCTTCTGCCAATTCGTCAAGAACGGGTTCCATCATCTTACAAGGTCCGCACCACGCTGCCCAACAATCGATCAAAGCTAGGTCGTAATCGTTAACAAACTCATCAAATATACCGTCCGTCACCTTCACAGGTTTACCTGGCCAATTTTCACTCATTTTATCACCATAGTTATGTATTTATTTTGCAAAAGCACATTCTGTTTGATTCTATTTATAACTTTTGGTTTTTGTTGGTCACTATCCTCACCGTTAACTATATTAATTCTAAACTTTACTTACTCCCAAGATTCCACACTTACCATTTTTATCACACATGCCGAGGTAGCTAAGTCTGGCCTAAGGCGCCGGCCTTGAGAGCCGCTTAATCAGGGATAGTCCTCACGGACTGTCTCTGGCCCAAGCAAGCCGGTGGTGCTTTGCACCACAGGAGTTCGAATCTCCTCCTCGGCGTTCACTCATTTTATTCGTTCGCTTCTCGTCGAAGATTCGAAAACCATGGAGAACGAGTTCCCCACGCTCACAAACCGTAGGTTTGTTCGTCTCCTCCTCGGCGTTTTTTTATAATTCGAATAATTATGAGAATTTAAAAAACAAGAAGAATCTGTGATTTGGCTTTATTCACTCTTCGATCCAGGCTTTCCCGTTCTCGAGTTTGACCTTCCCTTCGGCAAAAGCTCCCACAACCGATGGTAGTAGTTCGTGCTCTACTTCTAACACCCTCTCGGATAAACTATCCACATCGTCATCAGATTTGACTTCAACACATCGCTGATCGATTATCGGACCCATATCTACTTCGTTGGTCACAAAGTGAACTGAACAGCCGGTCCTTTTCATACCAGCTTCCAAAACTGATTCGTGAACTTTTTCACCGTAAAATCCTGGGCCTCCAAAAAGCGGTAGCAAAGCCGGGTGTATATTTATCAACTTTCCATAGTACTTGTCAACAAAACAATCCGTAAATATCCTCATGTATCCCGCTAGAACGATAAGGTCGAGGTCATACTCGTCTATCACTTCTGAAACCTCTTCTTCATGTTCTTCCCTACTCTTTTCACGGTGATCTATAACACGATAATCGATATCGTACTCTTTAGCCCTTTCGACACAGTAAGCCCCAGGATTGTTACAGATCAACAAGACTACGTTTGCATCGATCTTTCCTTCATTGGCGGCATCGATTATCGATTGAAAATCCGTCCCACTTCCAGAAGCCAATACTGCTACGTCGATCATGTTTCTCAGAAAGGAGATGAACTGATAAAATAAAAAAGATTCGGCCCTGTTGTGAATTTAATTCAAAAACTTAATATGCCTGTTATATCGATATGATAGTAGAGGTAAAATAAATATGGGCGATTTTTGGGACGGTTTTGAAGATTATCCACTGAAGAAAGAATACGATATCAGTGATTTCATTGAGAAAATTAAAAACGATATCGACGAGGAGTTCAAGAAGCTTAACGATCAGTACCATCCTGCGATTCTAGGGGAGGACAACGGCGCTAAGTTATACTCTTTGATCAGAGAAAATAAGCCTGAGGTGGTGGTTGAAACAGGTGTTTGCAACGGATTTTCATCATCCATGATAATGAAAGCTTTATCGGAAAATGGGGGAGGTAAACTTTACTCGATAGATATGCCGAAATATATCGAACCAGGAGAAGAACCAGACGGGAGAACAGGTGCCGTGGTACCTTCTACAAAATATTCCGGGTGGGTGGTTCCAGACGATTTCAGGTCCAATTGGACACATATCCTTGGGAATACATTTTACGAAACTCCTAGATTGATGGAGAGACTCTCAGAGATCGATATATTCATCCACGATAGTGATCACTCTTACGAGGGGATGATGTTCGAGTTCTCCATAGCCTGGAAGCACTTGAAAGACAACAGTTTATTGATGGCGGATAACATCGGTTACTCCGATGCGTTCATAGATTTTGCAGAAGCAAAAGATAGGGAAAAATATCGATTAGGTGTTATGGGATTATTGAAGAAGTGAGATAAATACGGGAAAAAGTTTAAAGGGGAAACCTTTTTTCCTGCTTTAGAATGTATCTCAAATGGTTAGGACTTTTATTAGCTATGCTCGTGGTCGTGCTCGGCGCCAAATATCATTTGACTCTAGCACTTTTTTCGGGGGCGATAATTCTGGGACTCTTTACAGCTCCTTCAGAGTTACTGAATCAATTTTACACCACAATCACTACTCCAAACACGATACTTCTAATCATCGCCTTGGGTATGATACCACTCATAGGCGGCGTCCTTCAAGAGAGTGGAAAACTAGAGGATATCATTAAAAATCTTCGTATAGGAAAGCGACCTTTCTTAGGGGCTACTCCTGCATTCATCGGTTTGTTGCCGATCCCAGGAGGTGCACTATTCTCCGCTCCACTAATAGATAAAGCCGGAGAGGGATTAGCTGGCCATATCAAAGCGGGTATCAACGTTTGGTACAGACATATAATATACTTCATATACCCGATTTCTTATGCTCTAATAGTTGCCGCTGATGCTGCACAACTCTCTATATTTCGCATACTGCTGTTCCAGACTCCTTTCTTCCTTTTCACTGTGATCCTGGGTTACTTCTTCCTGTTAAGAAAGGATAAAGGGGAGATGGAGTACGATTCTAAAATCGACATAAATTCACTCCTCCCTCCAATGGCTGTTCTTTTGACTGCTCCAGTAGTATGGGGTGTCTTAAGTTACACGGTAGATATCGGACAAAGATTCGAGAACATTTTTGTTGTCATAGCTGTTTCTCTTAGCTTGATATTAGCTATTATCTTAATAAAAGATTCTAAAATAGATATAATAAAAGAGGCAGCCATGGAGATGAAACCATGGAATTTTATGATCTTAGTACTTGGTCTGTATTTTTTCATCAATGTTTTTCATTCATCAGGTATTGATGTTATGATCGAAAGCTTATCCGTCCCTGGTATCGTACTTCTAGTGGGTTTTGGATTCCTGCTGGGCTTCGGTACTGGAAGGATAATGCTGCCCGCCGGTATTTTAGCACCCATATACATAGCTACATCTGGCTCCTTTTCTCTCTGGGCATTTCAAGCGATGTACGTTTCCATATTCGCAGGTTATATAATCACTCCAGTGCATCCATGCATAAGCATATCTTTAGAATACTTCAAAGGCGACATGAGCAAGTTCTTAAAATTGATGATTCCGATGTTAGCAATTTCTGTAGGTCTAGCTTCAGTACTATTTCTACTGTTCGGTTAAATCCAACCCTATATCGATTGAACTAATCTGGTGGGTTAAAGCTCCAACGGAGATCACATCTACGCCGGCAGCGGCAGCTTCTTCGACATTTTTCAAAGTTATACCGCCTGAAGCTTCAACTATAGCCCGATTATCTATCAGGTCTACCGCTTTATTCATCTCATTTAAAGACATGTTATCCAACATGATGATATCTGCACCAGCTTCAAGGGCTTCATCTATATCCGATATAGATTCGACCTCGACTTCGACTTTAACGGAATGTTTAGACCCTGTTCTTTCGACAGCCTCTTTAACACCACCTGCTGAACGGATATGATTGTCTTTGATCAGAACCATATCGTATAATCCCATCCTGTGATTTACACCACCTCCAACTCTAACTGCGTACTTTTCCAAAATCCTTAGATTTGGGGTGGTTTTTCGGGTGTCCACAACGTCCACATCGTAGTCTTTAACCTTATCCACATATCTCCTGGTTTTCGTAGCGATCCCAGATAGTCTTTGAAGAAAATTGAGAGCCAATCTTTCACCCGACAGTATAGAGCGGGTTTTCCCGGCTATCTCACCTACCTCCTCACCTACCTCTACAACGTCCCCCTCTTCTTTGAACTGTGTGACCTTTACATCTTCGTCGATCTCTTCGAAAACCATTTTGACCACTGGAAAACCAGCTACTACCCCCTTTTCTTTGAACGTGATAACGGCAGTGGATTCCTCCCGCCCACCTACCAAACTCTCAGTGGTTATATCACCTGTTCCAAGATCTTCTTCTATTGCCTCTACAACTATCTTTCTAACCTTATGTTCATTCATTTCACATACCCCTCTGATTTATTTTTATTGAACATTACGTGTTTATCCTTCCACTCTGGCTTTTTAGTGGGATATTCTGCTCTGTAATGTGCTCCCCTGCTTTCTTCCCTGAGAAGGGCAGATCTTGCTATCAACAATCCCACTCTAACCATGTTTCTGGTCTCCAAGCCATTGGTGTTGGATAATTCAAGATTCTCTACCAATCCGATCTTGCCTTCAAGCCATTTAATGAGTTTTAACAGTTTATCTTTTCCTCTCACGATCCCGGCTTTATCCATCATCTCGATCCTCAACTCATTCCTGAGACCCATCAAATCTACACGGCTTTCAGTATTGTCAGGAACTTCAATATCATTCAGCGGACTTTGTCTCCACATTTTGTCGATACCCTCTTTTCTGATCTTCTCGAATATCCTATGTCCGAAAACTATCCCCTCGAGTAAAGAATTGCTCGCTAAACGATTGGCGCCGTGAACACTAGTACTAGCAACTTCCCCACAAGCGAAAAGATTCTGAACGGATGTTTCACCGTACAGGTCGGTCTTAACACCCCCTATCATATAATGAGCGGAAGGAACGACTGGAATAAGGTCTTCAGTCATGTCGATACCCCTTTTCATGAGAGTTTTGTAAATGTTGGGAAATCTCCCTTCGATGTAATTCCCATCTAAATGTGTAACATCTAACCAGACATTTTCTTTTTCGGACTTTTTGACCTCTTGAACGATAGCTCTTGCGACCACATCTCGTGGAGCTAATTCCATATCCTCATGGTATTCCTTCATGAATCTATATCCC
This sequence comes from Candidatus Saliniplasma sp., assembly GCA_048622455.1. GTDB lineage: Archaea > Thermoplasmatota > Thermoplasmata > Halarchaeoplasmatales > Halarchaeoplasmataceae > Saliniplasma. The sequence goes on from JBMCUO010000005.1 coordinate 29,759, forward strand.
TCTTCATCCCTCAATATCCCTCCTTCTCCTCTGACCGTTTCGGATATCAAGAAAGAGACTCCCTTAGGGTCATACAAAGCCGTGGGATGGAACTGGATGAATTCCATATCGATGATATCCGCCCCGGATCTATATGCTACAGCTACTCCATCACCGGTGGTCACATCAGGATTCGTCGTGTTTTTATAGACCATACCGCAGCCTCCACTCGCTAAGACCCCGCACGACGCATCATAATGTACAAGTCGATTTTTATCATGATCCCAGCAGAGTGCACCAGTGAAGGTCCCATCATTTGTTATAAGATCTATAAGGAACATCCTTTCACTCAATTCAACATTTCCTAGCTTCCTAACCGCATCAGTTAGAGATTCTCTGATCTCCTCACCGGTAGCGTCACCCCTAGCGTGTAACACTCTTCTTCTACTGTGGGCTCCCTCTCTCGCCAGGTCGAGTTCACCCTCGATAAAATCGAATCTTGTACCTATCTCTATGAGTTCATTGACTCTATCCGGGCCCTCCTTCACTAAAATCTTAACCGCTTCCTCGTTACAGAATCCATCTCCGGCCTCCAGGGTATCCTTCATGTGCAGTTCCCATGAATCCCCTTTATCCAGAACCGCCGCTATACCTCCCTGAGCATACTGTGTACTGCTCTCCCGAACCTCGGTTTTTGTGATGATTCTAACATCGCCCAATCTAGATAATTTCAAGGCTGTATAAAGTCCAGCTATACCGCTTCCAACGACGAGAAAATCTGTTTTAATATTTTCATCTATCTGGTGAGTCATCAATCATTTCCTCTTCCTATCTCCACCATCCTTTCTAAAGGTTTCCTCGCTCTACGTGCGAGGTCATCATCCACTGTCATCAAGGGTTCTAACTCTTCAAGAGAGTTGACTACTTTCTCAAGGGTTATCCTCTTCATGTTCTGACAGGTAGGGTCACCTGGGAAGTGATATTCTTTATCTGGTACCTCTTTTTTCAACCTGTAACCCATCTCTTTTTCAGTCCCTATGATCATATGTTTCTTATCGGTTCTGTATGCTCTTTTCAGTATCCCCGCAGTGGACTCCGCATAATCTGCCATATCTACGACTTCCGGTCTGCACTCAGGATGCACGACTACTTCGGCATCTGGATATTTATCGAGCTGATCCTGTACTTCATTCGGAGTTATATCATCGTGGGTTCCGCAATATCCATCCCATAGATCGACCTTTTTGTCCTTGACGAACCTCGTTATATAATTACCAAGGTTCTTATCTGGAACGAAAAGCACTCTAGATTCATCTACGCTCTCGACAACTTTTACAGCGTTGGAGGATGTACAGCATACGTCAGATTCCGCTTTTGTTTCTGCTTTGGTATTAACGTATGATACTACAGCAGTTTCCGGATTATTTTGTTTGTATTCTAGAAGGTCATCCAGATCGACCATCTCTGCCATGGGACAGCCTGCCTTGGGCTCGGGATGTATGATATTCTTATCGGGATTGAGTATTACAGCTGATTCTACCATGAATTCGACTCCGCAAAAAATGACGTTTGAAACGTCAAGCTCTGCTACTTTCCTAGCCAATTCAAAAGAGTCTCCTACAAAATCTGCGATATCCTGGATCTCTCCGATTTGATAATTGTGAGCGACGACCACTGCGTCGTTCTGCTCTTTTAACTCTATGATTCTATCGATCGAGGACATAGACTTCTCATATACAGCCGTATTATAAGTTTTACCTTTTTGTTTTATTCGATGGAAACACTTTTTATGACGATATCTTCAGTAGGAACATCTTTTCTTCGATCTACAACAGTTGTATTCACCGACTCTATCTCATCAACAACATCCATACCATCTAGAACTTTCCCGAAAACACAGTATCCATGGGGATTCTTATCGTAGTCCAATCCTCGATTATCAGATGTGTTTATGAAGAACTGGCTGGTGGCAGAATGTGGGTCAGAAGTCCTAGCCATGGCGATGGTACCTCTTTTGTTTCTATGACCGCTTTTCTTGGCCTCGTTCATTATGGGTTGATAGGTGGGTTCTTTAACTTCTAGATTAGGTTTTAATCCCCCACATTGGATCATAAAATCTTTTATGACCCTGTGAAATATCAGGCCCTCGAAGAATCCATCTTCAGCGTACTTGATAAAATTCTCTACGGTTTTAGGAGCGTCTTCTTTGAATAGTTCCAACTTGATCTCCCCACGATTTGTTTCGATAATCGCTATAGGTTTTTTCTCATCCATAGGTTGGTGAATCATCGAGAATAAATAAAACCTCCGCCTTTCGATGGTTCTATCGATAGCGTACGAAAAACTATTAAATTTAATATAATATACCTCTCTGATGAGCAAGATAGATATCGTAACTATAACTGATATGAAGATGCAGACTCCAAGCATCAAATCACTATTTTTCGAATGGAGTAAAAAGATCGATCCGGGACAGTTCGTTATGATCTGGGTCCCAGGAATCGACGAGGTGCCCATGAGTCTGTCACATCAAAAAGAAAGACAGGGTATCACCGTTAGAGATGTTGGAGAGGCCACTAAGACCTTACACCGGATGGAAGTGGGAGATAAGATCGGTATCAGAGGACCCTTTGGAAGAGGATATTCTTTAGACTATGACGATGTTCTAGCAGTTATAGGAGGTATAGGAGGGGCGTCTGTAAGACCTGCGATAGTGGATCTGGTTTCCAAGAGTAAAAACGTAAAATGTGCCCTAGGCGCTGAAACCGAGGAAGAGCTTCTCTTCGAAGATGAGCTGTCCGACCTGACTCATTTACATGTAACAACCGATGACGGTACCAAGGGACACGAAGGATTCGTCACCGAGATCATAGAAGAGATGATGGAAGATGTAGATTGTGTTCTAACATGTGGACCGGAACCTATGATGCAGAGAACAGTCGAGATAGCTTCCGGGAAAGGTATCCCCGTCCAAGCATCCTTGGAAAGGTACATGAAATGCGGTATGGGTTTATGCGATTCCTGCTCGATTGACGGTTATCAGGTATGCAGGGACGGACCGATCTTTTATGATGATGAACTTAAGAAGATGGAGGAATTCGGAAAGTTCGAAAGGGACAAGAGCGGTAGGAAAGTTCGCCTCTGTTGATAGTCAGATTCCCAAAGTTTTATTACCAAGATAATTCTGAGATTACAACGTCAGAGAAGGTCGTAAGTTCTGATAATTTTATCACAATGCGGGGGTACCCGAGCATGGCCAAAGGGGCAAGGCTTAGGACCTTGTTGCACAGGCATCCGAGGGTTCGAATCCCTTCCCCCGCACTATCTTTTCTTCTAAGAAGGTCAGGGATAT
>JBMCUO010000006.1:0-30365 GCA_048622455.1 Candidatus Saliniplasma sp.
TGCTTTAGCTGTGCCGGTATTATCAAAAATCCCTCTGTATCTTTTTTCTGATTCTTGGACTGCTTTTTTATTCCTTAGTCTTTTAATGGTTTCGGATAGATGAGATATCAATAATTCAGATAATTCTAGTTCATCTTTATTGAAATTATTGACTTGATCAGATATTGCTTGGAACACACCCATATCTCCTATGGGTACGCTGATTACAGATTTAAACGATGGACTTGATGGTTTCGCTCCTTTAAAATCATCTATGTTATTCACTAAATAAGATTTTTTTTCAATGAATGTTTTAGTGTAGATTGAGTCCCTTAGAGGTAGTATATCTCCTTTATTAAGATTCTCACTTAATGAGACTTTTACCTCTAATCCGTTATCTTCGTGTTTCATTAATATACTACAAACTGAGAAGTCGAGTACGTTCTTCGCTGCTGCAGCTGTCAGTTCATAGATCTCTTCTTCATTCGTACAATCTCCCATCTTAATCGCGGTATCGTGAAGTCTTTTAACGGTTTCATTCCTCTCCTGCAATTCATTTTCAAATCTCAAACGCTTTATTGCTTCGGATGCATGGTTCATCAATATCTCTGATAATTCGACATCTCTCTCGTCAAAGTGTCCTTTTTCTTCAGATAGAGCTTGAAATACACCTATATCTCCTATCGGTATACTGATAGCTGAACGATAAATATCGCTCTTTGGAACGGCACATTCATCTTCAGAAATATCGTGGATCAAATATGATTCACATTCCTTAACAGTTTTACCTGCTATCCCTTCTACGGGATAAGTTGTACCTTTTTCCTGCACCCCCCCCCTCATAGCCTTGACTTCGAATTTATCTCCCCTTAATATATCTATACTGCATGCGTAAAAATCTAATATCTGTCGTGAGGATTCCATGATAATTTCAAAGATCTCTTCTTCCGAATGAACGCTTTCCATCTTTGCAGCTACTTTATGTAATTCTTTAATCTTATCCCTACTATTTTCATACGCGGACTTTTTTGACATTTAAACAGCCTCTAAATTTCCCTTTAACTCCATTGGTGTTCTGATTATAAATATATTTTGTGAAAATGAATCATACTCACAGAAAATTTCTTTTAATGGTTTCTTGATTAAGTTCTGAATGTTTCGTAAACGATTTGAAAAAAACGCTATTACGGTCTTACCACTCTGTATCGTTGCTGTTTCATTTGGTTCAATTTTAATCAGAATATCAAATGCGCATCCTATCTCTATAGCTTTCCACAGGCTACTTTTTTCAACTATAATACTTTCCTTTTTCATCCCTAGATATCTACCCGAAATAAAAGAGATATCCAATAAAAGATGGATCGCTCTTATTAGCACTGGTTTTTTTTTATCTATACATTTTGCAGCATGGATATCTTCATTGAGCTATACAACAGTTGCTTCATCAGTGGTTTTAGTCTCGGCTCACCCATTATTAGTCGCATGGATATCCCATTGGTATCTAGGCGAAGAAACTAGTAACAAAGCATACTTAGCCATAATTTTAGCACTGGTGGGTATAGTTATTATGACCTCTTCTGATTATGGAATCAGCAGGGCTGCACTTTTTGGAGATATTCTTGCACTGATTGGTATGATAGGTGTAGCTGGGTACATAGTTAAAGGGAGAGAGATTAGAAGAGATATGTCTATAGTACCCTACGCATTTTTAGTATATCTTTTCACAACCATATTTCTTGGTTTATTTTCATTAGGATTTTCTACAACTTTTAGATTATATCCTATAAGAGAATATATTTTATTCGTATTGATGGCGATAATCCCACACACCATTGGCCATACTCTATATAACTGGGCTTTAAAGTATATAAAGGCTAGAGTGGTCTCGGTGAGTCTTTTAGGAGAACCAGTTGGCGCTTCTATACTAGCATTCTTTATCTTAAATGAGATACCACCTTACCTAACACTCATAGGAGCAGCCATAACTTTGTTTTCAATATATATGTGTACAAAATATAAATAATATTTTAATACCAGGTCACCGAGGTGGGCGCTCACCACGCCGGTGAGATACCCAGGTTCTTCCTCGACCCCGCTATCCTCCGAGCATCGGTAGTCCATGGTAGGACTGCTCCCTTCCGGGCCTGGCCCACTATCCATAGCAAAGATATAAAGGAACAACCCTCCGGTCGGCCTCTATACCACCTCCGATCCCGTAGGACGAGATCTCATAGTCAGAACCTGGTTCACCAGCGGGGTGATTACGCCGCCCTCGACGGTCACCCCCGCGTATCGACGTTTTCGGTGTATAAGGACACGCCGAACGTCCCGGTTAGACCTGGCAATCCCTCTAATCTATCATGGTATATAAGTTTTTTATCCAAAGTAAATTTAACAAAACCATCAAACTTTCTCAGCGATAACATAATTATTACTTTCAGATTTGAACTCATCTAAAACTTTTAAACCACTTTTTTTTACATCTTCAGATAATTCATTTAATCTATACAGATAATAATATCTATCCACTATTGTCCCATCCGGTTTATGCCACGGAACCATGGTTTCGCTTTCATCTTCTTCAAGATCCCACCTATCCTGTTCTCTAGCCCAGGATGATATCATTATCTTACCCCTTTTTTTCAATACCCTTTTACATTCCTTTAGACTTCCTATTCTACCATCGCTCAGATGGTGTAATGCAGCTATGTAAATAGCATTGTCAAAGGACTCCTTCCTAAAAGGAAGTTTTTTTAGGCCAGATCTCACATAAGAACCAACATTTCCCGTCTTGTCTTTAGCTATATTGAGCAACTTCTTAGATATGTCTAGACATACAAAATTTAACCCTAATTCTTTTGCCTTAACAGAATGCCTACCATTACCACACCCTAGATCAATGATGATCCCATCAAGGTCGCTTAAAAAATCGACCACTTCATCCCATGGTCTATTTCTGCTTTTATCAAAATGCTCAGCGATCTCATCAAAGGTTCGGGACGACCTTTTCGCATCTTTCATGATCCACAATATATGGCATAAAATTTATATTCTCTCCCACTTTTGAGCATTTTAGATGATTCTAGAATTACTGGTGATTATACTTATTTGTATTGTACTAGCATCCGTAACTTACCTTAGAAGGATGCTTGATTCAGGAGGTTCTATTGCAGCTTTTTTTATAGGGATTGTTATTGGAATTTTTGGTGGTATCGAATGGATATTATTACTCCTTGTGTTCTTAGGTAGCGCATTTTTAGCAACACGTTACAAATTCAATTATAAACAAGAACATGGTTTTCAGGAAGGGAAAAAGGGTGAAAGAGGAGCTATTAATGTGTTAGCAAATGGATTAGTCCCTATGTCGTTGGCCCTTTTACATAATCCAGCTAATTCACTAGATCCAATATCTATTGGTTTCTTCGAATATAAAATTGTGACATTTTTATTTATAACATCCGTTGCATGTGCAGCTTCAGATACATTAGCCTCGGAGATGGGCATTTTATCTGATAAAACCTATCTCATTACTAATTTAAAACGGGTTAAACCTGGAACCAATGGTGGTGTCTCATTATTCGGTGAGATATGGGCTTTTATCGGTGCTGCATACACATTTGCAATCTCATTTATAGTATTCTATATATTAGATGGAATTTATATTAAACCTTCACTTATGATCTTCGGTATAGCTGTTGGATTCATGAGCTGTCAAATCGATAGTATCATCGGCGCGATTTTTGAGAGAAGGGGTTTGATAGGTAAATCTACCGTTAATTTATTAGCGGTGTCAATATCTATAATAATAACAGGAGTGATCTTATGGCTGATAAAGTTTTAATGTTGATTTTGGATGGGTTAGGAGATAGACCGGTTGAAGAATTAGGTGGAAAAACACCATTAGAAAAAGCATATACTCCAAATCTCGATGAACTTTCTAAAGATGGGATTAATGGGATAATGGATACGATATCACCGGGCGTCATACCTGGTAGTGATACGGGTCATCTAGCTTTGTTGGGATATGATCCTTATGAAGTTTATACAGGTAGAGGACCTTTCGAAGCCGCTGGTATCGGTTTGGACGTTAAACCAGATCAGATCGCATTTAGATGTAATTTTGGTACTATAGAAGATGGGGTAATAACCGACCGCCGTGCCGGTAGAATAAAAAAGGGGACAAAAGAACTAGCTGAGGACGTAAATAATTTAGATCTAGAAGTGGATTTCCATTTTCAAGAGGCTGTTGAACATAGGGGTGTTTTGATATTAAAAGGAGATGAATTAGGATCAGATATTAGTGATGTAGATCCTCATGAAACCGGTGTTGAATTTCACAAAGCCGTTCCTATTATGGACACCAAAGAAAATAGAAGGACCGCTGAAGTCATAAATGATTTCACCGAAAAAACAGTAGAAGTCCTTTTCGAGCATCCTATAAATAAAGATAGAATGAGTTCTGGAAAAAAACCGGCCAACATAATCCTTAGTAGAGGAGTTGGTGCTGTACCAAAGATGAAACCACTTACCGAGACTAAAAATATTAAAGGGGCTGCAATAGCTGGTATACCTCTGGTCAAAGGTGTTTGTAGGTTGGCCGGGATGGATATACTAGATATCGATGGTGCAACTGGGGGTTTAGATACAGACATGGATGCGATTATGGAAGGTATCGTGTCAAATATAAAAGAGTACGATTTTATTTTAGCGAATATTAAAGCATTTGATCTGTTGGGTCATGATGGTTTACCAGGGGAGAAAACCAAGTTAATAGAAAAACTTGATAAGAATTTGGAACGTTTAATGAATTTAGAAGATACATATATCGTGATATCTGGTGACCATTCAACACCAGTCACCGTGAAAGGTCACAGTGGCGATCCCTCACCTATAGTGATTAGAGGAAAAGAGGTTAGAAAAGATGATGTAGAAAGTTTTGGAGAACGCTCCTGTACAAAAGGAGGCCTTGGGCGCATATATGGTACGGACGTACTCAATATCCTCTTGGACCTTGCAAAAAGAGGAGAAAAGTTTGGAGCTTGATCACTTCTTATAACCTATATCTCTAAGTAAATTTTTTCTCCATTTTTTATCTTCTTCCTGTTCCACCCCTATAGTGGGTTCACCATCTATAACACCAACTATACCTCTTCCCTTTTCACTTTCCGCTACAATAACTTCTAAAGGATTAGCGGTAGCACAGAAAATATTGCATATCTCATCAACCTTTTTTAGGTCAGATAATACGTTTATAGGATATGCATTTTCCAATATGATTATGAAAAAATGGCCAGCATTGATCTTTTTTGCATTATCTATAGCCATCTCTACAAGGTCTTCTTTTGTTCCATCATATCTTATCAACCTATCTCCCGATGCTTCACAGAATGCTACGCCGAATTGGATATCCGGAACGGATGTTACGAGTGTTTCATATATATCCTCAACTGTTTTTATGAAATGACTCTGCCCTAGGATCACATTTATCTCTTCTTCTTTTTCTACTTTTACTGTTTCTAACTCCATTATATCATCTCTATATTTATTATAGTTCTAAACGTTTTTAAAAGTATTTATTTTTATTGCGCTATAATTACATGAAAAGTTCATTTATTTTATTATTAGGGAACTTTCTGAGTATGAAAGTCAAAATCACAAAAGATATCGCACCTAATACATTGATAGAAGCATCCAACCAGCTAAAGTGTCTGAAGGGTAGGTGATATTGAACTAACTCTATAATAAGACCATAATTTGATGCGAATATGATTGTATAGATCCTAGGTTGGATTACTTTTGCCTTTAGTTCATTGAATGTAATAAATAGAAAATACGAAAATCCAAAGTATATAATATAATGTGCTATTAGATTAAAATAAGGTGTGACTTCTTTTCCAGTATCAGCACCAGGTGGACCAGTAGAGGTCGAAACTATGAGTATATATGAAGCATATAAGATAGTATTTACTAAAAATAGGTAAAATACGATATTTTTTTTATCAATAATCAATCTATCACATCTCCCCCGCAGTATGGACACTCATTTTGCCCTTTTGAAATGCTCTTACCACAGTTTGTACAAGTGATCCTTTTGCTTTTAATTTTAGTGATTTCATCTCTTATAAAACCACATTCTGGACACTGATCTGAGCCTTCCATTAGTTCCCCACATTTAGGACAGTAATCCTCTAATTTTTCTTCCTTCTCTTTCAATCCTTCGGTACTTTTTTCTTTACTTTCTTTTATCTTATTCTTCCACCATAAAATCGAGATTATAAAGAGGAAAACTAGTACAGGAACCGGGGTTCGTTGAACAAATATAGAAATCAAGGTATGTTCGAATGGAAGCGTCATCGGTCCATATGCCTGATCAGTCTCTTCCCATACGATCCTCGAATCCTCTGTATAATTAACAGCAAACCTGTGAAAATATCTCTTTTCATCAAGGTCTATCTCTTTGAAATAAGTATCATTACCTATAGAATTCATCTCGTAACTTTTTTTGACTACTTCAGAACCCTCGGCAGTCCATAATTCGTAAGACAAATTAAGATGTACCGTGTGATTATCACTCAATCTACTCTCATCAACTAGAACTGTAAAATTGAATGGGTCCTCAGTGTTTTCATAGATCCTATCAACACCTCCTTCTGTAAGTATATTATTTGGTGAATCCACCGGGGTCATCTCCTGAGCATAAAAATAATTAGAATGATAGAGAGTAGCGGAGGATGTTATCAGAAGTGTACCCACAAATCCTGCGACAACTAGCTTTTTAAACCCATTTTCACCATAAAATCTACTCGGAATGTAAACAGCTAGTATAGGTATGGCTAGATATGAGATACAAGGTGTGAATATCGTCCATATTGAGGAAACAAATATTGTCAGTATGTAGATTAAAAGGGAATACTTTGATTTTTTAACTGTTCTTACCCTTTTCTTGAATTTCCTGATATTGTCTCTCATTTATGTCACAATTCTTTGGTTGATGAGCCTACAGTTAATAAATATTTAACCCTTGAAGTCTTCCAATTTATAATTTCCATATTCATCAGTTTTCGGTTTTTTCTTGATCAAGAAATAAGGGATAGCTAGTAGTAAGATCAATGCTAGGATCACAGTAGCTACGAGTACGGCTAAAAATAGGGATAGACTTAGTACTTTTGCGATCCATAGTAACAGACCAAATTCGTAAAAGAATAATATCAAAAATGCGATAGAAGCACTCGCTAACAATAGATATGTTAAATATCTCATTTTCATCCAAACGAGATACTGCCGCCTTTGCTAAATCCTGACTTACCACTGCTGGAACTTTGTTGCTTGGGTAGGTAAGGTTTCAAACTTGATGCCAATTGCTGTAAGGTCATACTCTGGAGCCAAACTTTACCAGGCCCTCTAAGAGTTGTTACAAACATCCCTTCCCCTGAGAACAGTATACTTTTTACTTTTCCCGTCCTTTGTATATCAAAATCTACTGTATCTTCCCATGCAAGTGTATGGCCCGTAGATACCTTTAAGACTTCACCCTGCTTTAGGTCTTTTTCAATAAAGTCTCCGGCTGCGTGAACGAAAACGTGACCTTTTCCAGTCATCTTTTGTAAGATCATCCCGTGACCTCCGAAGAAAGCCCCTCCTAATTTCTTCTGGAACCCTATATCTAGATCTACGCTGTTTTCAGCACATAAAAAACCGTCCTTTTGAACCATATACTGTTTATTTCCATCTAATTTTAATGCCTTTATAGTTCCGGGACAGTTTCCTCCAAAAGCTACAATACCAGTACCTCCAGCAGGAGTGAATTCTGTCATGAAAAACGATTCACCAGATAGTTTACGTTTCAATCCTTTCATCAAACCTCCCTTGGCCTGAGTTTCCATATCCATATTACCACTCATGTAGACCATGGAACCGGCTTCACCATAGACTTTTTCACCCGTACTTATCTGCAGGGCTAAGACCTGGAGGTTATTTCCATACGTTTTATATTTCATGTTGAGTGAATGTTTTAAGAGGTTTTTAAAGCTTGTTCTGATAGTATTTGTTTATTTTTTGATAGTAATTTTGTCTGACATTAAATGATATCAGATAACCTCATGTTTTCGGGCATCGACTCGTACCCATAAATGATGATAGATTGGTATTTTGATAGATCTCTAACTTGACTAGATCGCTTTTTCTATCTCATCCATCTCGTTTCTGATCCTCTGTTCTACCTGTTTTTCATCCCCAAAATCGATATCTGGTCTTTCCTCTTCAAATATTTCTAAGAATTGATGGGGTGTATGTTCGTGTATTGCCTCATCGATCTTGGACTTGTATATGGTGGCGAGGAAGTGATGTTCTCTAATCAGGTCTGCAAGTGATCGTTCTCCCTTGGCCCATTCGTTAAATTTCTTTTGACTTACCAGTTTTACATACTTACGTAATTTTTCTTTTTCGTCTGACATTATGTCTTATTTAGGGATTTTACTATTTAATATTTTTTGATATCTTTATCTTGTCATTTAAACCCAAAAAGTGGCATATTACGTGTACTTACAAAAGTACGTTAATAACTGGGTTTACTTATTGATCAAGTAAATCATATCAGCTGTATTGTATTATACATCATGTTAAAAAAATATGATAATCTATTTGTCAGACAACATCTGATAATTTCAATCTTACAGCCTACAGATATGCAGACTAAATTATCTTTTTCCCGTTCTTGAAAACCTGTTCAACAAGATTAACACCAAAATGATATGGTATATGCATGTGGTTAGGTACGTCTAGAATTATGAAATCAGCTTTATTACCTTTATTTAGACTTCCTATATCATTTCTATCTAATGCCATTGCAGAATTAACTGTAACCGCTGTTAAAGCCTCACTTGGTGTGATCTTCATATTTAGGCATGCGAGAGTGATGATCATCTGAATAGACTCGGTATAGCAGTTAGGATTGAGGTCCGTGGCTAGTGCGATAGGCATACCATTTTCTATCATCTTTCTAGCAGGTGAGTATTCATTTTCCATCAACATAAACGGTGTACCGGGTAATAGGATACCTATGACTCCCTTTTCAGCCATTTTTTTTATATCTTCTTCACTTGTCTTGACAAGATGTTCAGCAGATACTGCTCTAACATCACTAGCCATACAACTGCACCCTATGTTCTCTATCTCATCGGCATGAACTCTTAACCCAAGACCTAACTCTTTAGCCTTCATCAACAGTTTCCGACTATCTTCAACGCCAAAAACTCCTTTCTCACAGAAAACATCACAATACTCAGCTAAATCTTTATCGACTATGTCAGGCAGTACCTCATGGATACAATATTCGATATATTCTTCATGACTTTCAAATTCATGAGGTAAAGAATGTGCACCCAAGTAGGTTGGAACCAAATCTATTGGATGTTCCTTATCAAGTTCTTTGATAACTTCTAAACTTTTGACCTCGTTTTCTTTATCTAAACCATATCCACTTTTTGCTTCAGCGGTGGTAGTTCCATATTCCAACATCCTATCCATGCGTTTTTTAGTCTCGGTTTTTAATTTCTCTCGACCAGCCTCTCTTGTAGACTTAACAGTACTTAGAATACCTCCACCTGATTCCAAAATTTCCATGTATGTTTTTCCTCTGATCTTCATAACGAGTTCATCCTCCCTGGAACCTGAGAAAACCAGATGAGTGTGTGGGTCCACGAAACCTGGGATCACCGTTTTACCGGATGCATTGACTTTTGTTTCAGCGGAATATTTTGATAAAATCTCTTCAGTTGTTCCATAATCTATAATTTTAGAATCGTCCACGGCTAGGGCACCATCACATATCAAACCAGTATCATTCATTTCGTCTCCAATTCTAGGTCTATCTGGTCCGACTAAAGTATGCAGTTCTGAACAATCGTGAACTATTAGATCTATATTCATGATTATCATAATAACAGTATATAATCAATTATTTATCATTGACTATCTTCTACAGCAAACCCAAATCTCTAAACAAAATAAATATGAAAACGATTATTCCAATTACTAATGCGATAACCGCCCATATTTGAGCGAGGGTTATCAAAATATACAACTTAGCTTTTTTATCTGGTGTATCAAAATACTTTTCTATAAGATCTTTCAATATGATCCCCTATGATTCTTTTTCTTCCATGATGGATTTTATCTTCTTTCTACGGAAGAAGTCTTCCCTTTCCCTCTCTTCAAGCTGCCTCTCGATATATTCAATAGTAGCTTCCAATCTCGGGATATAGATATACTCCAAGGCATTAACCCTCCTTTTAGCCTTTTCGATCTCATCAGCTAACCTTGTTAACTTACCTTCGACTTCAGCAAGCTGTAGGGCCATTTCTAAAGAATCTCTAAAATTATCAACGGTTTCATCGAGTTTAACTGAAGTTTCTGCATATCCATAAAACCTTTTAGAAGGAACTTCTGGAACAAAAGATGGTACTTGGACACCCATGATATGTTCAGTCTCGATATTGACTCCGTCCATTGGGATGGCACCATTGGCGATACTTTCTATTTCTTTTTTACCCATGAGCATTTCTGATTCGGTAAGAGAATTATAACTTTCCTCGAGAGTTTGTAATAACTCTTTACGAAGTTCTTTTCTTTTATCAACGACTTTGAAAAATTCGTTTATGAGAGCATCCTTCTTCTCACTCAATAGATCATGTCCATTTTCAGCCAGGATCTTTCTTTTCCTTATCCTGAGAAGTTCCATCCGGGTAGGTTTGACGTCCTCGAGTTTTTCTGCCATCGGTTCTAAACATCAGGAGGTATATAATATATTTTTTTGCTTCAAATCGTAATTGTATTGTCTGCAAATCGTAATATTAAAAATTAACATTAATATTTAGTGAGACTTTAGGAACATAGTTATTTAGTACCACCTATTTATGAAGGAAATAAGATGACTGTAAATGAGAATGGAATTAGTTATTCACTCCTATTTATTCTTTTGATATTGATATTTCTATCACTTATCATTTCTTCACTACCACTATATTCATCGACACTTTCAGATTCTTCATGGCCTTCTTACAAAAATAACAATCAAAATACAGGTCTGAGTCCATATAATACCGAAAATATAACGGATGAAGTAAGATGGGAATTTGAAACCGGTGGATTCATCATATCTTCACCTACTATATCGTCTGATGGAACTGTTTATGTGAGTTCTTCTGATGGAAATTTGTATTCGATTCAACAAAACGGATTCTCGAAATGGTCATTTTCAACTGGGAACCAAATCAGAAGTTCTCCAGCTTTGGATATCCACGAAAACGTATATTTCGGTTCTAGGGACGGTTTCTTTTATTCTTTGGATAATCAGGGGAATGAACGATGGAGTTTTGAAGCCGGTAGCGAAATCGATTCTTCTCCAGTGATCGATGATCAAGGATATGTTTACTTCGGTTCTGATGAAGGTATGTTGTATTCACTGGATTTAGACGGGAACTTGAATTGGGTATTCGATGAAGCTGATGATAAAATAACTACATCACCCGCTTTGACTCAGGATGGAGATATCATATTCGGCTCGGAGGACAACAAGGTTTATTCACTTTCTCGGGATGGTCAACTTCAATGGGATTTTGAAACAGATGGACCGATCAAATCTTCTCCATCTATTGATAGAAACGGCATGATATATTTTGGATCAAATGACGGTGATCTTTACAGTATAGACCCCGATGGAAATCTTAGATGGAGTTTTGAAACGAATAGCTGGATATCTTCTTCGCCTTCGATAGGACCGAAAGGTAACATCTATTTTGGATCCACTAATAAAAATCTTTATGCATTAAACGATGAAGGTGAGGTGCTATGGAAACACACTTCTCGGGGATTCTGGAGAAGCTCACCATCGATAGGCAGTGACGGTACCATATATATCGGTGATTCAGAAGGTGAATTTTATGCTCTTCATCCAGAGGGAGTTATAAAGTGGTCTATCTCTATAAGAAGTCCATTTTATTCTTCGGCCGGATTAGGTTTAAACGATATATTATATGTTGGCGCTAGAAACGGAAATTTATATTCAATCGGTAGTTTACGGGAAATCCCTGGTAAACCCACTAATCTTGGGATAGATATGAAAGAAGGAAAAGCTATGTTATCGTGGGATAAACCTGATTATGAAGGGACTACCCAATCTCTTGAATATAAAATATATCGCGGCTCTTCAAAGCATAATTTAACGTTATTATCATCAACCAAATCAAATGTATACAATGATACTGATGTTGAGGAGGAAGAAACCTATTATTACATGATCACCGCATTCAACGAACACGGGGAGTCTCCATCTACGGAGATTAAAGGAGTTACTGTTTCTTTTGAAGATGATAGTATCGAACAGATATGGACTGATAAAAAGTTGTTATTGATAGGTTCTTTAGTGATTAGTATTATCTTAATTACTGGTGCAGGTATCACTCTGAATAGAAGAAGAACTTATATTTCAGATAATTCTGGAAAGGAAGATGTTGGAGGTGATGGTGGAGAACGATATATCACTTGTCCACACTGTGGTCAAGCAACTACTGTTAATAATAATGGTTCTTCCAGATGTGATAGATGTAAAAGTGAGATATGAAATATTGTAACTATTCCAAATGATCGATTATATGGTATGTTTCTGGTAAAAAATCTCTTTTTTCTAATTCTTCCATTATCTTACTTTTTTCCCAAAATTCACCTTTTTCGAACTCCTCATCTATTAAATTTATATCAGCGGGATCCACGACGGTTTCATATAAGTTCGCATATTCAGTTTCTTCAGGGATGTCTTTAACGAAAAATAATATCTTTTTGTATTCTCCAACAACTCCGATCTCTTCCTTCATCTCTTTTTTAAGTGCCTCTTCGTATGAAGATCCTGACTGAACGTGTCCTCCCAATACAATACTCCAATATCCTGGAAAGAACTCTTTGTTATAACTTCTTTTAGTTACCAGTATCTTTCCATCTTCAGACCGGACCAAAAACATCACTGTCCTGTGAGGTAAACCTTTTTCATGGACTTCATTTCGTGGACGTTGATCGATCACTTCGTTTTCCTCGTTTACAACATCTAGATATTCCATATTTTTTGAAAGAGAACCCAATATAAATCAAATTTGGTAGTACCATACTTGTGCCGATATGTAAATGTTTAAGTAAGTTGTTTTTATCGTGAATTAAAATGGCCAATTCCGAAAATGATGAACCATTCGGTGTAAAAAGCGTCTTATCCGACTTGAAGATAGTGTTGAAGTACAAGCAGCTATCTATTTTGTGTTTTGCAGTATTCGTAAGTATGATCGGATTTGGTCTTATAATGCCATTCTTACCGATATATGCAAGAGATTTCGGAGCATCTAGAACTCAGATAGGTTTGATGCTTGGTCTATTTTCTATAGTTAAAATATTTATAGCTCCAATAGGGGGTAAAGCTGCAGACATGTACGGTCGGAATCCTATCATGGTTTTTGGAATGTTCATGTATGTTGTGGTTATGTTTTTATTCGGAACTGCAGGTTCTGTCACTGAAGTTTTGATATATATAGGGCAGGTCAGGGGGCAGCTTCAGGCCTTGTTTGGCCTGTAGCCATGACTTTTATCGGTGATATTGTTAAAGAGGAAGATAGAGGTAAAGCCATGGGCATATATTCAGTTTCTTTTGCTAGTGGTAATGCTACCGGCCCAATAATGGGGGGTGTAATCGCTAGTTATTATTCACTTTCAGTTCCATTCTTTTTCACTTCAGCCTTAGCTGCGGTCAGCGGTATTCTTTTGTATTTTGGGATACAAGAGTCTTTCGCCGGAACTAAAAGCGAGGTAACTAAAAAGGGAAGACAGACGTTCGCATTCCTTAAATTTAAATTGAGTAATATCACACCTCATCCAAAGACATTCATGGGTTTAACAATAGGTTCATTCACCGTATTCTTCGGATTACAATGGTGTGGCCGATGTTATCGCTCTTTGGAGACGAAGTGTTACTGCTTTCCGACTTAGAGATATCTGGTGTATTCACGATGATCGGGATCGTTCAGGCAGTGATAATGTTCCCTGCTGGTAGTTTGTCAGATAGGATCGGAAGGAAAACTTTGATAGTTATAGGAGGTGTGTTTTCATCTATATTTGCCGGTGTTATCGGCCTTTCAACATCCTTCATATTCATTATGGGTGCTGTTGCGTTTTATACATTGGGTAGAGCTCTAGCAAGACCCTCTTTCCCGGCATTCGTATCATCTTTGACACCTACAAGACACAGAGGAAAAGGCATGGGGGTCTATAATTTCGCTCAGAACTTAGCTTTTGCTAGTGGATCATTTTTAAGTGGTGTCATAGCAGACATATCTAGTCTACACATACCTTTCTTTGTGGCATTGTTCGTAGGTCTGTTAGGAGTGCTATTTATCCATGTAACAGTTGAAGAACCTGATTTCATCGCAGAAAGAGATATTCATTGATCAAACCTTATCGCTCTCTCTTTTAGAATAGTATCGAATCTCATCATCTTCAAAACCGAGATATGCAAAAAATCTCATACCTTCAGGATTATCTGGTTCTATCAATGCAGCCCATATTTTGAAACCCTTTTCTTGGAACACATTTTCTAATATTTTTACCAGTTCAGTTCCGATACCTTTGCTTCTATAATCCCTATCCACAGCTAACCGATTGATCCATCCCTTCCTTCCGTCATCAGTACCGAAAATTATTCCAACCAGCTTATCACTTTCATCATAGGCACCGATCCAGTATTCCGGCTGTTCTTTTAATTCCTTAGCGATGTTCTCTCTGGTATCTCTCCCTTCTGGTTTGTATGGAAGATCGCCATCATCCCAAAGCTCTAAGATCCGTTCGTAATCTTCAATCGGTGGAGTTTTAAAGTCCATATTATATGAAAATTACAGTACCATATTACTATTTTTTGATTGTAGGTTATCGATTGGATGGTCTTAAGTGTATAACGTCACCGGAGATGACCCTAGTACCATCCTCTAAAACAAGTCTTCCTTTTTTATCGATATCAT
Source organism: Candidatus Saliniplasma sp. (assembly GCA_048622455.1). Classification (GTDB taxonomy): domain Archaea; phylum Thermoplasmatota; class Thermoplasmata; order Halarchaeoplasmatales; family Halarchaeoplasmataceae; genus Saliniplasma. The sequence goes on from JBMCUO010000006.1 coordinate 15,027, forward strand.
TCACATTGCCTGATATCGTTCCGGACTCCGTTTCAACCCTCACATTTTTACCTATGGTGGATGAATACTGTCGGTATTTTTTTAATGTGTTGATGGACTTATCATAATAATACTTTAAAATCGATTTCATTAAGTCTTCAGGCGAATATTTTTTATTAGTAACCGACTTCATACTGATGCTGTCATCGATAGGTTCTGAATCTAGGTTCAAGCCGATTCCCACCAGAGCTCTTTTTTCAAAGATTTCTATAAGTACACCACAGATCTTCTTATCATTCACCAGTACGTCATTCGGCCATTTCAATGAAGGTTGTACTTCCATGTCTTCTAACGCACGGGCTATTGCGATTCCTGCTTTGATAGATAGAAGCGGTTCGTAATCTGTACAGATAGTGAAATATAGGCCACCTTTTGGAGACATCCAGTTCCTGTCTTTTCTGCCTCTCCCTGAAGTCTGTTCATCTGCTTGAACTACAAAATCATCTGACTTGGTTTTTGCTAGCTTTTTTGCTACGTCGTTGGTGGAGGTTGTACTATCCAGTTTGTATATCTTTATTCAACCCACCTCACATGAATGTTGGAGGTGTGCTAACTGTTAGATAAACTGCTTTTTCCTTACCGATATTCTTAGCATAATGTGAGATATCTGATAGGTGCCAGAGAGTATCTCCAGCTTCCATCTTGTGAACTTCGTCACCGACGGTGTACTCGATGGTCCCACTTAAAACCATATGTATCTCCTCGCCTTCGTGACAGTATCTGTCTGATTCTGTATCTATATCTAACTCTGCAATTATAGCTTCCATCTCTTCTGACTTCTGCAGTAGACGGAATAGTTTACCGTCTACCTTCTTCTTTTCCTTCTCATCTCCCTTCTTTACGAATTTACATTCCATATTATCACGCAAGTATTCCTATCAATATACCCGCTGCAGTGGCAGAACCGATCACTCCAGCGACATTAGGTCCCATGGCATGCATCAAAAGATGACTGCCTGGATTTTCTTTCTGACCTATCTTTTGGACAACTCTTGAGGCCATAGGAACTGCAGAAACTCCAGCCGCACCTATCATAGGGTTGATCTTACCCTTCGATAGTTTGTAAAATATCTGACCGAAGAGAGTGCCTCCCGCGGTAGCCGTAGCGAAGGCGAAAACACCGAGTAATAGGACCTTGAGAATTTCTAGTTGTATGAAGGTATTACCGGTCATAAGGAAACCGACACCTAATCCAAGCATTATTGTAGCTATATCCATGAGTGCTCTTCCACCCGTATCCGATAATCTATCCATAACTCCTGAGACTTGGAATAGGTTACCAAGCATCAACATACCCACTAGAGGTAGTGCATCTGGGACTAATAGTCCAACTATTATGGTGACACCGATCGGGAATACGATCTTTTCAAGTTGACTTACTTCCCTCATCTTACCCATCTTGATCTTACGTTGTTTTTTAGTAGTTAGGGCTTTGATTATTGGGGGTTGTATAATAGGTACTAGAGCCATGTAAGAATAAGCTGAAACCGTGACTGCTGCTATTATTTCAGGACGTTCACCAACGAGTCTAGTGGCAGCATAGATAGCTGTAGGACCGTCAGCTCCTCCTATGATACCTATCGAAGCGGCTGCATTTAGGTCGAAGCCAAGAATGATTGCAAGTCCAAGTGCTAAAAATATACCAACCTGTGCAGCGGCACCGAGTATAAAAGTTTTAGGATCTGCTAACAGTGGTGAAAAGTCCGTCATGGTCCCTATGCCCAGGAAAATTATCAAGGGGATTATGCCCGTGGCAATGAGTTCTTTATAAACGATATACATAAGTCCAGGACCGATATCAGCTGAAGGTCCAGCTGTTATACCAGTTAAGGGAAGATTAGCAAGGATGACGGCAAAACCTATCGGACCTAGTAATAGAGGTTCCATTTTTTTAGCTATTCCCAGATATATCAACAATAGACCGACGCCGATCATAACTAAACTTTGCCATGTCAGTGCAAGTAATCCGATCTCGAACATTTAACGTCCACCCCTTGAGTGTATTGCAGCAACGATAGCGGCCACTTTTTCTCTTTCATCTTCGTCCTCACTAACAAAAAATTTGTTAATAATATATCCAAAAAAGTACGTGCTTAAAGTGAGGATACTCAAAGTAATGAAAACGACACCTAAACCTATAATAATAATCTCCAGTGTGTTCATATTATCCTACCAACGTTGCTATCTGATCTCCTTCTTTAACATCTTGGCCCTTATTTACATGGATGGTTTTGATAGTCCCATCTTTTGGAGCGGGGATATCGTTCTCCATCTTCATAGCTTCTAAGATAGCTATGGGTTCACCGGCATTGACTTTGTCACCAGTATTTACTTTTAGATCTATAATCGTTCCGAGCATAGGTGAGTTGATCTCCATCTCTTCCCCAGATGGTTCGGATTGTTTTGATTTACTTTTATCTTTTGATTTCGAAGGACTTTGTCCCTCTGGGAAAAGTACTGAAACGCTGTATTCCTTTCCGTCGATGATGACCTTTTCTTCATTCCTCATCTTGACCTTGTAATCTTTACCATCGACTCTGACCTTTCCTTGATACGGATACTCGATACGTGGTACGACTTCTTTTTCTTCCCCTGGTTTTTCAAGTGGGAGTTGGTCAGATGTGAACTCAGCTTTTACTTCACCTTTTAAGAATTTTAATCCTATATCAGGGTAGATGGTGTAGGTAAGTACGTCTTCGGGTTTTCTTAAAAGTCCCATATCTTCTAGTTCGTCTTTCTTTTTCTTATATTCTGGTTCTAAAAGACTTGCAGGTCTTTCATCGATAACTTGATCTTCCCAATCTGGACCTAGGATCTTTTCGTACATCTCTTCAGATATCTCACCAGGTGGTCTACCGTACATACCTCTGAAATATTCTTTTGTCGGGTTCGTGATCCTTTCATATCTGCCAAATTTGACATTCATCACAGCTTGAGTTCCTACGACTTGTGAAGTGGGTGTTACTAGAGTTGGGTAACCAAATTCCTTTCTAACTTTTACAACCTCTTTTAGAACGTCGTCATACTTATCGGCCGCACCCTGTTTTTCGAGTTGACTGACCAAGTTCGAAAGCATCCCACCGGGTATCTGATGCATGGTTACAGAAGGATCTAATCTTAAAGCTTGGCTACGATGGAGATGTCTATATTTATCCCAGATCTCATTGAAGTATTCTCTGATTTCCATAAGTAGTTCCATATCGTAATCTGTATCGTATTCCGTGTCTTTAAGAGCTGCAGTTACCGATTCCGTTGGAGGCTGCCCTGTAGCACCGGTTAGAGATGAAATAGAAGTGTCCAATATATCCACACCGGCTTCGCAGGCTTTCATGTAAGCCATTCCTGTCATACCAGATGTGTTATGGCTGTGTAAATCGATGGGTATCTTTATCCCTGCGTCTTTACATCCTTTGATTATATCATAAGCTCTGGTCGGGGATATCATACCCGCCATATCTTTTATACATAGAGAATCACAACCCATCTTTTCTAATTCTTTGAAATCTTCAACATAACGTTCTACCGTGTGAACAGGTGAAATGGTGTAACACAAGGAGCCTTGGACGTGTCCACCGACTTTTTTTGCTGTTTCGATAGGAACCTTCATGTTACGCAGATCGTTCAAAGCGTCAAAGACCCTAAAATTGTCACAGCCGTTCTTGTAAGCTAATTCTATAAATTTAGTTACAACATCGTCCGGAAAGTTCCTGTATGCAACTATATTCATAGCCCTTTCCAGCATCTGTAAAGCGGTGTTGGGAAGGTGTTCGCTTAAAGTGTTGAGTCTCTCCCAGGGATCTTCATTTAAGTATCTTATACATGCATCGAAAGTAGCTCCACCCCATACTTCCAAAGAGAAAAAACCCACTTTATCCATCTTATCGCATATCGGAACCATGTCTTCTGTTCTCAATCTTGTAGCTAAAACCGATTGATGCGCATCTCTTAACGTTTGGTCATGTAATTGAACCATTATCTATGTCCTCCTTCTGGATATATAACCATGCACAGGCATACTATCCTCATGGAGAGGTTAAAGAATTGTACTCTTATTAAATGTTTTTTATCTTTATTCAACTCATATATTAGTGAATTAAAGGATCATTCTTTCTTTAAGTTATCAGGAATGGTAGTTTCTAGGACTATATCGTACTTATTTATGTTATATCTCCAAACGTCACCAGTTTCCCCTTTTACTTTCTTTTTTTTCAACACCCCTATACTTTCAAGTTCTTTCAAGTAATTCACTGCCGTGGCCGTAGATATATGGAGGTATGAGGCCAAGTCGCTGGCCTGTATCCAACCCTTTTTGGATATCTCTTCTAACACATCTGGCACGTATTTTCTTCCCAGTATCCGGGCATGCCGGTTGAACTCCTCTAAGTTCATGGTATCGTGTTAGGTAAAGCTTTAAAATAAATAAAGTTTATTGTTTAATCGACGGAATAAAGCTTTAATAAATTTTAAACTATGGTTTAAAGGTGGTTTTAGACTATGGAATTTAAATGATCAAGGAGTTTTCGTGTATGTACAATTGCACACAGACACAATTATACAAATAATAAAATATATATACTTTTAATTCTTACCTGCCGAACATATCTTGGAGGAAAAAAATGTTAGGTTTATCGTCTAAAAAAACAATCACTATATTAGCAGTAACTTTGATAACGATATCCACAGCCATCGCTATTTTCCCATCACCGCCGGAAGCTGATGCGGGGGATTTTATAGAAGTATTAGTTGGAGAAACGGTCGATTTTGACGCATCCGGTTCAAGCGGAAGAAATCTAAGATATAATTGGTTTTTCAGCGATTTTGAAGAAGGAGCTGAGACTCCATCATTTGATTCTGGTAATTTCACACCACAAGTTCAACACACGTTCAATAGAGCTGGTGTTTATGAAGTAGTACTCTTCGTTGAAGAACTATCCGGACCTTATAATGGAGATTATGATAAAGACACCGTGACGGTGGTTGTAAAAGAAGAAGAACCCGAAGGCCACTGCGGGATCGAAGAGAGTTATATGAATGTCGATATGACACTGAGGGTTGCCGGTAAGAAGTGGTACGACGTGGAGATGGAGTTGTACGAAGACGATGAGGTCATAGAAGAATTTTACGTTATCAGGGATGCAGGTGATCCAGATGAACAGTCGGATACCGTCGAGGATATAATATTGGATATTACTAAAAATTATACTACAAAGGCATATTATACCCCTGGGAACTCCACCACCGTTGGACAACGATTGGGAGCCAACCCTGCGTGGATAGATATAGAGTTCGAAGATGGAGACTGGGAAAGGCTGCACCATACCTTCAATGTAGAACACAACGAGACCCATAACTGGACAGAGAATATAAACAAAGCTATCATGGGCAACGAGATAACTTTTGAAGCTATAGGTTTCGATTGGGGGATCGAACAAAACCTAACATTCAAGTGGGATTTTGGTGACGGCTCCACCATCGAGAACATATATAATCAGACGGAATATGGGTCTGAATATTATACCCTTGTCCAAGATATGGTTTATCATACCTATACGTCGGAAGGGACTTTTGAATTGAATTTAACTATCGAAGGCGATGGGGAGGTTGTAGATTATTTTACAGCTACCGTAACCAACGATAAGGAAACAGGCCTGATGATAGATGGCTTGTATGAAGAAGATTTTCTCAACTCTTTGATGATCGTAGGGAAATCTCCTAGGGGGTCGAACATTTTCCTACCTTCTTCAAGCGAATTTTTGTTCACCGGAAATATGGGAACACTTACTCCCTTCGATTTTGATGGGGTGATGGTTCAGGATCAAGATGGGGATTACACTAACACTACGTATGGATGGGAACTAAAAAAGAATGGGTCTCCCATCGATTCTGTCTCCGGAGAGAGTTACACTTTTGAAGATGATGAAAGTGGGACTTATACACTGACCTTCGAAGTTGATCACAACGATACCGTTAGAAGTTCATCTGTATATCTGCCCGTGATCAAGGATTCTGACAATGATGGTATACCTGATGTTTATGAAAAAGAGATATCTAATACGGATCCTTATGATGAAGATACTGACGGTGACGGTATTCCCGACCCATTAGAGACCTTTGTTCATGAGACCGATCCTTTGAGTATAGATACTGATGGCGACGGTCTAACTGATTTCAAGGAGATATATGGTACCCACGGTTTTATATCGGACCCTACTGATCCTGACACTTCTGGGGACGGACTGCCCGATGGTGAAGCAAGGTACAGCATGACCTTCGATAACAACGAAAGAGTTGATCTATCGTCTTCATCCACGGATATAACCATCGAAGATGTTTGGGTCAAAGCTCCAACTAGAGCTATCGAACAAGCTGAGTTGAGGATAGGTGTCAAACATTCCTCCATGGATGATGTGGAACTTGTACTACAATCCGGGGAAAAACAAGAAGAACTAACTATGCCTGATGATGTGGGTGAACATTTTTATGCGAGTTTTGATATCCTGGAGGATACCGGTTTCGTTGGATCCGATCTCGTTGATAATGACGAATGGACATTGACGGTCGAGGACGGGGGTAATGGTGACGGATACGTCGAATATGTTGAATTGAACGTGGTTATGTGGACAGATCCGAGCAGTGTGGATTCGAACGGTGATGGTTTGAGTGATAAAGAGCAGCTGCGCCGGGGTGAGTACGGCTGGCTGACGGATCCGTGGAACGAAGATACCGCTGGCAGCGGTGTGTCCGATTACAAGGAGATAAAAGGATGGAGTTGGACTGAAGAGGGCGAGATAGTACAGGATGATGATGGTTTCAGGACTAATCCGATGGTCAAAGATACCGACGGTGATGGAGTGCAGGATGGACAGGATATCGATCCGTTTCATGAACTAGCTGTCAAGGTTACTATCCTAGATATCGATAGGAGTGGTAGTGATTATTTTGCAACTATTGATTTCACTCAGGGTGAGGATGGAAAAAATATCGCTACAGAACGAGGCAGTGACGCAGCACCAAGTACTTATACGTTCCATGTAGACGATGATATTTATGAAGCCGAAGTAGGAATTAATATACAGGGATGGGATGAAGAAGGATGGGTTTTCAAAGAAGATGAAGTACAGGAAAGTATTGTTTTGGATTACAATTTAATTAGCCAAGAAACGATCGAAGGTACTGGAGGTTCAGATGATTTTGAAATCAGTTATAAGATAGAAACGATTACTTTGGAGAAGGCGAACACCCTCCTCGTAAATGCGACTGATGGGGAAGTATATGAAACGGAAAGTGGCGAGCTAAGGTACACGGGAGAACAAAAATTTTATACGGCCATGCTAGAAGTGGATCAAGGAGGTGAGGTCTTCAAAGAAGGACCTAACCAGATAGTGGTTTCCCGAAATACCTTCGGTGAGTCTTATCTCAACCAGGTCTTAACAGGTGATGAAGAGGATCTTCCAGAAATTATCGAAGATTTAGAATTCTCATACACGGACGAAGAAAAAGACACAGCTTCGGGCGCTGTAGTAGGGATCATCTCCGGTGAGGTATCTTATGATGATGCGGAGATGATACTGGAAATGATACTCCATTCCGGAGAAAATTCAGAGGAACAGATAGCGAACTATACCGTTCTAGATACACCTGTCAATATCGGTCTAGCACCGGACGTTATCCGGCTGATCCCGTGGACCGGCTTTGTTATGGACGATCAGGGTAGTGGACCTGGGTCATGGTCTGATTTCTTCGGAGAATGGCTTGGATACCTTGCGGATGCTGCGGAATTACTCAAAGAAGGACTAGTAGCTATCGGTAACTTCATAGTCAACTTAGGAGAGGCTATAGTTGACTGGGGAATGGCAGTAGTAGGAGCTATCGGCGATGCTTTCAGCGCTGTGAGGGCGGCTGTCAGCGAGGTCGGGGAGATGATGAGTGCTCTGGCAGACTGGATAGTATCACATATATCAAGTCTGTTCAGCTCCGTATGGGAGACGGTCACTTCCGGACTTGAAAGCTGGGCCGAAGGGATACAAGAAGCTATGGAGAACTTCTTCGAGGAGCTTGCCGAGTGGAACGAGATAAACGGTTCCGAGAGCATGGACGATACGATGGAAGCGGGTACGGAATTGATGCTCTCGTTCATCGGGCAGCAGGATAGAGCTAGTGATCTTATGGGTGTGATGGAAAAAGTGATGAGGTTTATCGAGCCTTTCCAGCAGTATATGAGCCCGTTCGGAGCATTCGGTGTGATAATGGAAGTTGTACAATTCGATTCTCAAGGATTATCAGAGGTGTTCAATACAGTTATCGGCGGTATTAGTGGCGGTATTCAAGATGTATGGGAAATAATAAGCGATGAAAAGTCGCCTCTATATGACATTCTTTCAGAAGAGATTGATATACCAGTTTCTATACCCACTACTAACGCAATAAATAATTTCTATGACCAAATTGACCTTGATAATCCAATTATAAACACGCTAATCAATTTATTACCTAATGGTTCAGGGAAGGAAAATAGAGTAGGAGACATATTGCTTCTTTCAACAGGATCTTTATTATTAGGGATGGGAGTTAGTGCTATAGATATTGAGGCTGCTTCTGCTCCAATTTTACAAGGTTTTTCCTGGGTTTTAACTATAACAGGGGCAATATTGGAATATGAAGGTCATTGGTCTTCTCTAATAGTTAATTTCTTTTCTGCTTTTACGGGTTATCTTAGTGAGGTCCTATTTTGGCGATTAGGGGTGACTGAACCATTATCCTTACTTCTTCTTGCAATAAGTCCAACCATTGGACTAGGTATAACGACTTATCATTTTATCAACTAAAGGTGAGAAATTATGGTGAAGAGATCGTATAAAGGATTCAAAACTTATTCATGGGGGTTAGTACCTTTTATTATAGGATTATCTATAGTAGGAGTGGTATTAGTTTATTCTACTTTCAATATACTTTTAAAAGAAAATGAAATAAATATTGATTATTTATATATGTGGATATTGTTTTTGTTTATCTTAATTCTGACACTTTATATATGGTATGATTTGAGAGATAAAGCTAAGTACCATTTTTTAACAGTAAATAATGTTTCCACTGAGAGATTATTTAAATCTTTATCTAAATGTCTTTCATCCCACGGATTTAAGGAGATGGAAAAAAGTTCTTCCGAACTTCCCTTTAAAAATGTAATCCAATACTATTATTCTTCAAAAATGAATTTAGAAGTCCTTGTTCAAAAAATACAATACAAAAATATTTTTTTACAATCAAAAACTAATTTTAAGGTGAATATTGGTCCTATGAATAAGGAGAAAAAGAAAATGGTTAATAAAATAAAGAAAGAAATGGAAAAAGAGTTATCAAAACACATTATTCGACAGGAATTATTATAATACGCACTTGAAAGATAGATTAGTCAAGATTATAGAATTAAAAAACTTAGATATTGATATATTGGAACCTTAACTCCTAACATTTTCATCCCAAAACTATTTTATTCACTCATTCGTATACATAGCGAGACAGGAGGAAAGAAAGTTTGAGCTGTGTCGAGGTACTGGAGGACCACGAAAGTCAAATTACTGAAGAGTCAACCGACTTCATCCAGTCCCACGTAGATTCGTTCTTTCCTCTGGATGAAGAGGTGAAAGAAGAAAAGTGTATAGATGAATTTTTAGAGAATGAGGACGCATCCGGTCCAGTTGTGAACGTGCTCTCCGGCGAGGTAGGAGATGCTGACGAGGCGAAAGAAGTCCTCGACTTTCTGCTGTACTCGGACGAAGATTTGGAGAACAGAGTGGCGAACTACACCGTGTTGGAGACTCCGCAAACTGCTGGTCTTGCAACAGACCTGATCCGTTTGATCCCGTGGACCGGTTTCGAGATGGGCGAGACCGGTGAGCTTCCAAAAGAGGTAACGTACACGGATGTTATCGTTCCTAGAGCAGCAGGAGCTAGCAAAAAAGTTAACGTATATTCTAATTGAGATAATGAACTCCTCAAACCTATTCCAAAAAAACCTACCTACATTATATAAATAGGTTGACGAAAAACCAAAAACGATATTAACTATAATAGATATTGTCCAATAATGGAATATGTAAAAAATCGAAATATAAATTATAGTTCACTGTCCAAAAACGAAGCCTATCTTTTAGAATCTATTAGGTCCGAAGATGTACTGGTTTTTGGTGTTAAAGAGATCAAGGCATTGACAGATTGGAAGAAAACCAGGATATACAATACACTTTCAAGCATGACCAAAAAAGGGCATATAGTGAGGATAAAGAAGGATATCTATACTATTGAAGACGAATTTTATAATAGTAAATTCAAAGTTATAACGGATGCTGTAAAACCATCTTATATCAGTCTTTGGACCGCCCTATCATATTACGGCTTCACTGAACAGCAGGTGAACGTGATACAGCTGGTCTCTACCAAGCAGTTCGCTGATTTTATTGTTAGAAACCAAAATGTGGAGATATCGACCTTCAAACCGGAAAGATTTTTTGGATACAAAGACATCGAAGGTGCTATAATAGCTGAAAAAGAGAAGGCCCTTGTCGATTCACTGTTCATGCTTCAAAAAAGCGGTGGGTTGGAAGAATATGTTAAATGCCTAAAAAACGCTTATGACGGATTAGATAAAGAAACATTTAAAGAATATATCGTTAAATTCGATAACAAGTCATTGGTCTCTAGGATGGGTTTTCTATTGGATGTTCTTGATCTAACTGACCAGGAATACCTTAAGAAATTGAAGGGAAGCATTTCAAAAGGCTATGTACTATTGGACCCAAATGGAGGTTCCGTCGAAGCACATAGTAGCGATTGGAAGATAAAGATAAATAGAGATGTGGAGGATATTCGATGATATCAAGAGATAAGTTAAGAGATATAAGTAAGAAAACGTCGCTTCATCTTTACCAGCAGGAGAAAGACTATCTGATAAAATTGTTTTTGTTCAATTACTTTAGAAAGTATGATAACGCCATTTTCAAAGGTGGAACCTGTCTTAGATATCTTTACGGAACGGAACGATTCAGCGAAGATATCGACTTCAACCTGATGATAGCACCTCAACAGTTCAAAAAAGAGGTTGATAAGATTCTAGAAGAATTCAAAAGTATAGGAATCGAGAATGGTTTCGTCAAGGAAGAAATATTTGATGAAGCTTATACCTGTGAGGTCTGGTTCTATGGTCCGTTGTATGAAGGATCTAATCAAACACAAAACAAATTCAGGTTGGATGCAGGGGAAAGAGGCGGGACGTTACTAGAACCAAAATGGAGATTGATCGATTCTGAGTATCCTGAGACCAAGAAAAAGTTTCTTGTACAAACCATGGACGAAGACGAACTTTTAGTCGAGAAGATTATAACCCTGTTCACGAGGTCTAAAGGTAGGGATCTGTACGATGTCTGGTACCTTTTGATGAACGACGGGGCAATTTCCACTGAATTGTTTGAAAGAAAATTGAGGAAACTTTTGGATGAATATGGTATTAGGGATGACTTTTCATGGGATTCTTATCCATCTAAAGAAGAATATACTGAGGATATGAAGAGATTAGTACCAAATGTGATACCGTATTCTCAAGTGAAAACTGAGGTCGAAGATCGTCTCGAAGAATTAAAAGAAAAAGTATCATTAGATATCTAGAAAACTAGATTATACTAACCATATATTAGAATTAACTCCCGAGGAAAAACATTGAGCACTAAGGCGATCAACAGAAAGAGTATGGCCGGGAAGGCAAATCTTTCGGATAATGTTATCGAAGAACAAATCGATACATTAGTTTAGCCGGCTATTTTTCTGTAACGTCATTTAAAATCGATAATCCTATGACTTGGTACTTCAAATAATAAATATTGCATAATAACACGTTTAATCCAGTTTCACCTCCCCCTCCACTCAAATTATAAGTACGTCTATTTCATAACCGGAAACGGATGATCCGTGAGTTATGGGACTTGATAGATGGTTTTGATGAAAGACCTGACGATTGGGGTAAACCATACTTTAGTCAGCAGAAATATTACAAGCCAAAGGCCATAGATATAGACAATTTTCAAGAGTTCGATATCCAAGAAGAAGATAAGGTTTTATGCTGTGTGGATGGGGGTAACAATAAAATATTCGAAACACCTTCAGAGAGTATCCATCTGTTACGGATCTATTTTAATCTGTTTAGGGGTAAGAAACGGGTTGAGAATATCGAGCCGCTCAGCCTGTACCTGAGTTGTGATCATCAGGATGATGAAATAACTGTGGGATCAAGGAAAGTCAACGATTCCATACCCATCGGATCTGTTGAATATGTTGTGAAAAAGGAAGAAATGGATAACGGAAGACCGGTTAATGCAGCCCATACTGTAAGAAAGTACTTGGAATGGGAAACTATCAAGTATGTTTCTGAGAATTATCTAGAAGAAGGGGATATCATATTGAGAGACGGGGTCTTACAGACCGGTGTCGAGGGGGAAAGGGAATATGCTGAAGAAGCATATGAATCAGTTGAAGATAATGGCGTTCACTTGATGGGGCTTGCAAAAACCTGTACATTGAGAACGACCTGCGGTTTTCCCCTGGTGGCAGCGATCCAAGAGTTATCGACAGAATTCTCTAAAGGGCCATGGTACTACCATCCCATAGCTGAAAACGAACATCCTGATCACAAAGGTGAGATGATGGTGGTGAAGTACCATAGAAACTCTAACTATGCTTTCAGAACTGAGTTTTACCGTGAGTTAGACAATCCCGTAGAGGATATACTTGGATACATAGCCTTCCAGGCCCAGGACCCGATATTTTTGGGTTACCCATACGGTCTTGTGGATGCTGATAAAAGAGCTAGAGTTACTGATGAAGAGATCGATTATTTAAAAAGTGTAGGTTTCAATAGGATGGGTAGGACTTTTAAAAATAAAGTCAGTACATTAGACGCCCATGATAAATTAAGCGAATTATGAGATGTGGTTAGTTATGACGATAGGACAGATAATTGGAGGAGAATATGGTGACGTATGGATAAGGCAGAAGAGCGGAGAGACCATCGAGATCGGTGATCTGCTGTCAATCGATGATCTGATCTTGCAGATACATGATCTGAGTTATGGTTCATTGATGGAGAGTAACGACCTAGCTAGGATGAGCGGTATGCAGTTAGAAGGATATGATGAAACTTCATTGATGGAGAAAGAGATCCGTAATTACATAAATGCTAAAGCAAAGCCACTGGTACATATTAAAGACGGAGATGCAAAGATACCTAAGATATTACCGGATTTCTTTGGTGGATTGGAAAGGGTATCTGAAGAGGACTTCGAGTTCATGGAAGAACCTGAAAATAGTCTTTATGTGGGTAAAGTGCGCAGTGGAAGTTATACCCTGGACGTTCCGGTTTTTGTTAACGGGAAAGAAGCACTTTCACATCATTTATTGATACCAGCGACTACGGGTAGGGGTAAGAGTAACCTGGTAAAAGTAATGCTCTGGAACCTGATACCAAAGGATTACTGTGGGATATTGGTTATCGATCCGCATGACGAATACTACGGAAGGAATGAATTAGGTGCTAAAGACCATCCGGAGTTCGATAAGAAGGTGATGTATTATTCACCTAATCCTCCAAAAGGGGGATATCATTTACGGTTAAATTTATCCGGTCTGAAACCATGGAACCTTCAGGGTATCAAAGATTTTACTGATGCTCAAACCCAGGCTATGTATGTGTATTACTCTCTATATAAAGACGAGTGGTTAAAATCTCTACTTACATCATCGAATGAAGAAGCGGATTCACATGGGATCAGAGAAACAACAATGGATGCGTTGAAAAGAAAATTGAAACTCACATTTGATCTTAGAGTTCAAGGAAATAAAGTGATCCCAAAAGGAAAGATATTCGTAACGGATGGATCTGAAAGTTTGGTTAAAGATATAGTCAAGGCCATTGAAGAGGGAAAAAAGGTCATTTTAGATACCAGTTCCATGCCACAGGACAAAGAACTGTTGATCGCTGGCATAATAACTGACAATATCTTTAAAAGATATAAATCGTACAAGGAAAGAGGAGAACTGGAAGAGAAACCGACAGTGAGTATTGTTATCGAGGAGGCACCTAGAGTGCTCGGTGAAAGGGCCGGAAGAAATGTATTCCATTCGATAGCTAGAGAGGGAAGGAAGTTCAATGTTGGCCTGATAGCCATTACACAGTTATCCAGCATGATACCTAGAGAGATACTCGCCAATATGAACACTAAGATCATTTTAGGTAACGAGATGAAGAGCGAAAGAGATGCGATAATCGGTAGTGCTGCTCAGGACCTTTCTAAAGACAGTAAGAACATAGCTAGTTTGGATAAGGGTGAAGCTATAGTCAGCAGTATATTCACTAAATTCGCCGTACCAATCCAGATCGACCTTTTTGATGATGTTGTTAATGATGTCGATAAAGAAGAAAAAAATTTAGAGTTCTTTGGGTGAATTTATAAGAACAAACAAAAATTATAAATATATATAGCGGCTGTATATTGTTATAGTATCATGTCAACTACAACTATCCAAATAAAAAAAGAGGTACGTGACGATCTCAAGAAGATAGGACATATGGGTGATGATTACAACAGTGTGATCGAGAAACTCATAAAGGAACATAACAGGAATAAATTGGTAGAGTACGGTAGAAAGGTCGTGGAAGAACGAAAAGAGGACTTCGTGAATATCGATGAAGTTTGAAGTATTGGTCCTTCCAGATCTCTTCAAAAACATCTCACCCGACAGAGAAGAACAGATCAAGAAAGCCCTAAAAGATTTGAAAGCGCCATATCCTAGAAGTGGTAGAGGTGATAAGAAGGAGATCAAAGGTGCAGAGGATACTGCATACCGTTTTAGGATAGGGGAATACAGAGCTTTTTACAGGATAGAAAAAGAAGAGGGAAAAGTCTACGTTTTCGATATCTTGACTGCAGAGCAAGCTCACAAAAAATACGGTAAACTATAAATTTAAGTATGTTCCATTTTCACTCACCTCCCTCAGTAAACTATTAAACCCCTTTTCTGCATAACATCGCAAATGGTGAAATTCTCCCATATCGCGGACTGCCATCTCGGTGCTTTTGGTCGTAATCCAACACTTAGAGAATACAATCTGCAGGCCTTTGAAAGAGTGATTGAGAAAAGTATCCAAGAAGAGGTAGATTTCATCATCATCGCAGGTGATCTATTCCACAACCCACACCCAGATATGGACGTCGTAGATAGAGCGGTTAAATCACTTGTTAAGGCCCGTAAAAA
>JBMCUO010000007.1:0-29628 GCA_048622455.1 Candidatus Saliniplasma sp.
AATAGACGAGATAACGCCCAGTCAACTGTACCTGAGTTCGGAGAAACTTAAGACCATCCAAAAGAACGAGACGGATCTAGAACCTCTCCCGGTCAGGCATATCTCGGATAAGGTAATCTTACTCGACGGACACCATCGAGCATTTACACTTTTCAGGAGTGGGGTTGAAACCATAGATGTTTACGAAGACGATGATGACCTTGACTGGCTGGAATACCTCGTCTGTGTGGACTGGTGTGAAGATGAAGGGATAAAAACTATTGAAGACCTAGAGTACAGGATAGTCAAAGAAGAAGAGTTCGACAAGTTATGGCTTGACCGTTGCAGTAAAATGCACGATAAAGTCGATGATGACCTGTTCCAGTTCGTTGAATTCCGTGAAGAAAAAGATCCAGAGTTGAAGAGTAAGATGTGTGAAGATACCTTACATTCACTTCCTGATCATTTTGGGATAGAGAGTGCCAATAAAGAGTATATACAGAATGTAAAAAACAAGTACTTCGTTTCGGTGTGGGTAGGTAGAACCGTGATCGGTTTCACGGCGGTCAAAGAACATAACGAGTTCACTAGTGAAACATACGTCATAGGTATCCTGGAAGAGTTTCAGGGTAGAGGCATAGGTAAAAAGTTGATCGAAAAGGCAGAGGATAACCTTAGAGAAAGGGGCAAGAAATATCTCACAGTCAAAACTCTAGGACCGTCCCACCACGATGAGGGGTATCAGAAAACAAGGTCTTTTTACCGCAGTGCAGGCTTCGTCCCATTAGAGGAGTTCACCACGCTCTGGGATGAGAATAACCCCTGTCTTTTTATGGTAAAGTCGATAGATTGATCGACCTTATTTTTTCAGATAAGCTATTCCATCTGGATGGATACCTGCATCGATCCGTCCGATCTCTTCAAGCATCTCTACGTCGATCACTGAGATGTCATTTGTTTTATTATTAGCTACAAATGCTTTTTCACCGCTCTCATCAAATACAACTCCTCCAGGCCATACACCCACGGGTATCCTCTTCATTTCCCATGGGACGATCTCTCCATCTCTTTCGAAATCTGTTTGAACTACGGAAACATCATCTGATTCTCTGTTAGGTATGAAAGCATACTTTTCGTCCGGTGAGAAAATGATCCGTACCGGGGTGGTTCCAAGCCTTCGCTTGTACTGGATCTCGTAGTTCTCAGTATCGAACACATACAATGTACCGTCTTTCTGGTTAGCCACATATAAAAGTCCACTCTCATCATGGACTGCGGTCCCTTCAGGTCCTCCACCTACTGGGAAATGGTTAACGACCTTTTCCTTACCGACGTCAACCACCGTCATATTATCGCTGCCTATGTTAGGTATGAAGACTTTCTTTCCATCTGATGAGAAGGTTATCATGTGTGAATGCTCTTGATAGGTTGGAAAGTGATTAGTTATCTCATCAGTCTCCGTATCGATAACGAAGATAATACTGCTGTAAGTAGAAGCTACGTACAGTTTCTTATCGTCCTTGGTCAATCCAACACCATGAGGGAAATCAAATTTCTCGTGTTCTATCCTTTTTACTATCTCAAAGTTTTCATTATCGATTACGTTGATCTCGTTACCCAGAGAACATGTGACATATGATTTTTGACCGTCTAAGGTAACAGCTATCTCGTGAGGGTTATGACCTGTATCAATTTTCTTAACGGTCTCCTTTTTTTCGATATCTATAACTGATACGCTGTCCTCATCCTTGTTCAAAACCAAAAGATATTCATCCATAGTAAACTCCATATAAATCATATTTCTTCAAGGGTAAAAATTTATTCCTACATAGAACGGATAAAAAACCTATTGGGAAATATTAAATAATAAGTTTACAGTATATAAAGATGTAAACTTGAGGGTTTGAAACACAGGAGATAAAGATGGTCGAGATTGAGGAGTCTATCGAAGAGGATTATATCCAAAAATATATAGCAAACTTGCATGAGGGCGATGAAGAATCCAGAAGACTAGCAGCTACCGCTCTAGGAAACCTAGCTGATGAAAAAGCCGTAGATCCTCTACTCGAGGCTATCAATGACGAAGACCATGGGGTACGTTTGAGATCTGTTGAAGCTTTGGGGACCTTGTGCGATGATAAAGCACTACAGCCTTTGATGGATGTAGCAAAAACTGATGAGAGCAGTGAGGTAAGGAGTACAGCAGTTTGGGCACTTGGATATATGGGGAAAGACCGATCTGTGAAATGCTTGTTAGATATCCTTAAGGAAGAGGAAGAACACGAGGTGAGAGGGACTGCTGCATGGGCCTTGGGTATGATCGGGGACAAACGGTCACTAAACGAGTTGGAAAAAGTGATCCTCAATGAAAAAAACGGGGATATCAAATTAAAAGCTGTAGAAGCCCTTGGACTGATCGGAGACGATTCAGTAGTTGAGCCTCTCATATTTGCATGTGATGACAAACATCATAGGGTTCGAGCTAAAGCGATCCGTTTTCTTGGAGTGATAGGAACCAAAAAAGCTATTCTCCCTTTACAAAATGCTATGATAGATGATAATTTCGAGGTGAGAGCCAACGCTGCATGGTCCCTAGGTGTGGTCAGTGATGAATCCTCGTGGAACTTATTGAAGGAGAAAGTTCTACACGATGAAGTATTCCAGGTGCGTAAAGAGGCAGCTAATGCCCTTTTAAAGATCGACGCGGATAGAGCTAAAAATGAACTGTTAAAATCGTTAAACAACGAAGACGATGAAACGTTAATTCCGGTTATCGAGGCTTTGGGTATATGCGGAGATATAAGTTCTTCTAAATATCTCCTTGAATTCCTAGAATGGGATGATAAAGAGATAATAAAGGCTGCTTCATGGAGTCTAGCCCAGATAGGTGCTGATACAGCATTGAAGCATCTAATACAAAAAGCGCTTGAAGAAACCGACCAGGATGTTAGACGATCTATCGCCTACGATATGGCAAAGATAGATAAAGAATCTACAATCGATATCTTATCGAATATATCTATTAATGCAGATACTACCAAAAAGAGGAGAAGGGCTGCGCGAGTTTTGGATATAATTAAGGATGATACAACAGTAAAAAAATTTGTAGATATCGTCCATACGTCTGCAGACGAAGATGAACGAGTTCACGCAGTCCATGTATTAGGTATAATTGGTAACGAAGAGTTATTAGACGAACTAATCTCACTCCTTTCAGGAAAAAATGATGATTTGAGGTGGGCGGTAACGTGGGCGCTGGGTGAGATTGGAAGTGAAAAATCCGTACCATATCTTATACAGATGTTAAAAAATGACGACAGCCCACGTGTAAGGGGGACCGCGGCCTATTCATTAGGAAGGATACACGATAAAAGTGCAATGAACCCTCTTATTGAAGTTGGAGTAAATGATGATGTTAAATCTGTTAGAAAACAGGCAGTAGAATCTGTTAGAAAACTTGACCATGAAATAGGTATGGAAGAATATATAGATAGAGTGCTTTACGAAGGAGAGAGCCAATTACTGAAAAATTCAGTTTGGGCTGTCAGATATCTTGGCGATAAATCTACACTTTTAGAATTTGTACACGCTTTAGAGGATGAGAACCCAAAGGTAAGGGGTAACGCTTTGAAAGCACTAAGTGCCTTTGATGACCCCGAAGCTACTAAAGCTATGATGGATATAATCATCAAGGACGAGGAACCTCAAAATAGAGAACTAGCAGCTAGACTTCTATCTCGTTCGGGAGACACTGAAGTTATAGATATACTCACTGATAGGCTCGTGAGAGAAAATAAAACTGTTATCAGAAAAAGGATAGCCGATGCCTTGAGTGAGATAGATGAACCACGCATCGTAAAAAGGCTTTTAGACACATTAGATGATGATGACAGCGATATTCGGATAGGGGCTATAAAGGCTCTAAGAGACATCGGTGATAAATCGGTCACTGACGATCTAATAGACGTTGCTCTAAAAGACGGACATTTCGGTGTTAGACGGATTGCTGCACAAGCTCTTGATAACCTAGGCGACGAAGAAACAGTCAATAAGTTGATAAGTATTGCTTTGAAGGAAAGGAATAGATGGCATAGAAGACATGCAGTTGAGGCACTTGGAGAATTAGGGGACCCGGCAGCATTAGATGGCTTGAAGAAAACGCTGACCGATTTCAGCCCAGACGTGAGATGGGCAGCTATTTGGTCCATCGCAGAGTTAGGCCACGAAGGGATCGTACCTGAACTTATCGAGAGGTTAGACGATGATGATCTACGCGTCAGAAGGGCAGCTGCTAGAGTCTTAGGAGACATAGGTTGTGAAGAAGCTATAGAACAACTAAAAAAACTTGCTTTTGAAGATCCAGATTTTAAGGTGAGATGGCGTGCAACTAGGTCCATCGCACAGTTAGGTGGTATAGATGTAAAAGAGGACCTGGTCAAAATGCTGGAAGACCCCCACAACGAAGTTAGATGGTGCGCCGTTAGAGCCCTCGGTGAGTTATCTGACACTGAGATCGGACCTGTCCTAGAGAACCTTGCTGAAGAAGATCCATCCCCCAAAGTCAGAGAGATAGCTAGTGAAGTACTAAATAGAATTAACGGGCCTGGTAATAACAGTAAAAAAAGATAAAAGGTTTTAACGCGATCTACCTGAAGTATTCTATGCCTGTATCAACAGCTTTCATGTTAAGATCTATGAATCTTTTCGGAACACTGTCTTTTACCGATTCTCTAAGCGATTCCTCGGGAACAAGCTCAGCTACTTCGTTGAAGGCTCCAAGCATAATGATGTTAGCTACGATCTTGTTACCCAATTCTTCAGCCAATCTAGTCACAGGTATCTCGTAAGCATCATCCATATCCGCATGTGGTACTAGGTCCTTGTCAAGAACAACCACCGCATCTTCTGCTAAGTCATCGGTGTACTTATTGTAGGCCTCCTGGGACATGACCATCATGTACTCTGCAGAATACAATCCACAGTAACCGATCTCTTCGTCAGATATCACAACCTCAGACCTCGCTGCACCTCCTCTAGCTTCTGGTCCATAGCTCTGCATCTGAACTGAATTGTAATCGTGGAAAACACTGGCGGCTTTACCTAAAATGTAACCTGCTAACATGATACCCTGTCCACCTTTACCGCATATCCTGATATCTCTTCTCATACCTGCACCTCCTCGATGAGCCGTTTCATCCGGTCACTAAGACATTCCTTCTCCTCTTTGTGAAGTACGCCTGTTTCGATGTTTTCATAAAGTTTTTCGATCTCTTCTGGATCACCATACTTCTTCAACATCTCGTAGTCCTCAGTCAATATCGTCTTTTTATCATACCAGTTCCAGAATTCTCTAAGACTGCCCACTTTGTTCTGCCTGGCATAAGCTGTGGTACAGGGTGATAACATCTCCACGAAACTGAATCCTTTATTAGCTATGGCTTCAGCGATGGAATTTATAGGTTGACTAGGTTTGGTTACGGTCCATCGAGCCACATAAGAAGCACCTGACGATATCGCCATGTTGCTCATATCGAAAGGCGGTTCTATATTTCCAAAAGGTGCTGTTGTAGCGTAATCTCCTTCTGGAGTAGTAGGAGCGACCTGACCTCCAGTCATACCATAGATGAAGTTGTTAACTGCTATAACGGTCATATCGATATTCCTTCTTGCTGCATGGATAAAATGATTTCCACCTATTCCCATACAGTCACCATCACCTGTGAATACTATAACATTCAGATCTGGATTTGTGATCTTGACTCCTGTAGCAAAGGCCAATGCCCTTCCATGAGTCGTATGCAAAGAATCTACATCAACGTAACCGGGAAGACGTGATGAACAACCGATACCAGAAAGTATGACTGTCTTATCCATATCCAGCCCTTCTTTCTCGATCGCTCTCAATGTATAATTCAATACGTTACCGATACCGCACCCAGTACAAAATATAGTGGGCATCATATCTTTTCGGAGGTACTTTTCTCTTATCTCTTGTGTATTCCTTTCTTCTTTTTTCTCACCCATATTTAGACCTCCCTTAGTATCTCGTCAGGTGAATGGATCTCTCCACCGATCTTCGAAGCCAGAACGACTTCACAATCAGCGTGCTCCTTGACTTTGTGGAACATCTGACCCAAATTCATCTCCGCTACTACGATCTTGTCAACTTTCCTAGATAATTCTTCTATCTCCTTGATGGGGAAAGGCCAAATGGTCTTCATCCTGAGATAACCGATGTTCATACCTTTTTCTCGTCCTTTGTTCATAGCACCGATGGCGCTCCGACTGGCGATACCATAAGACACGATGGCTACATCAGCGTCATCTAGATTTCTCTTCTCTACATCGGTGAGAACTTCTCTATCATCAAGTATCTTTTCGACCTGTCTCATTATCAGTGTTTCATGGTCCTTCTGGTCATCAGTTGCGGGGAAGCCGTATTTATCGTGTGTAAGTCCTGTCACGTAAGTGTGAAATCCTTCCCCGAAAACACCGAACTCTGGGACCTTTTTCTTACCGTACTGACCTTCTCCAAAGGGCACGTATTCTTCAGAAGATACTTTCGGTTTCTTCCTCTCGAAGGTCTCTACCTCGTCGGGTATCTCGACCATCTCACGCATGTGACCTAAGTCAGCACATATCATTAGGAAAACTGGGGTCCTGTACTCTTCCGCCAGATTGAAGGCCCGTATAGTGTACTCCATGGTCTCCTGGATGTTGTTAGGTGATAAAGTGATAGCTGCAAAATCTCCATGAGTCCCATACCTGGTCTGCATCATATCTCCCTGAGCACCTAGTGTTGGCTGTCCCGTGGAAGGACCTGAACGCTGAACGTTCGCTAGAACTAGAGGCGTTTCGGACATGTGAGCAAAACCGATATTTTCCTGCATGAGTGAGAAACCAGGTCCACTTGTAGCTGTCATAGCTTTCGCCCCGGCCCAGGAAGAACCGATCACTGATGCTATACTACCCAGCTCATCTTCCATCTGTATGTATTTACCACCTACCCTGGGAAGCATGTCTGCCATCTTCTCAGCTATTTCAGAAGCCGGTGTTATTGGATAGCCACCGAAGAATCTACATCCTGCAAGTAGAGCACCGTAAGCTACTGCTGCGTCTCCATGGATGAACTGCTTTTTCTTACCGATAACTTTCTTCGCTTTTTCTAGTTCTTCACTCATCTTCATCCTCCTCCACAATCGTTATCGCAAAATCCGGGCAGATCATTTCACACATCCTGCAACCGATACATCTATCTTCGACTTGAACAGGCGGGTAAAGTCCTTTTTTGTTAGGTTCTTCGGATTCCTCTAGAGCGTCCCTAGGACAGTAATAAATGCATAGGTTACAGCCCTTACAATAATCCTCATCTACCTCGATGGAAAATTTATTTCCACCGCGTAAGGCTTTTCCCTTTTTCTCTTTATTCTTAACTTCAGTCATCGGTTTTCCACCTTATAGTGTAACTTCTACGTCAAGATGCCGTGCAAGGACCTTTTCACCTCTATATTCAGGTAATAATAGTGGTGATTTCCTGTCAGTCTTGATACCTGCATCTTCGATCTGCTGGTTGTAATCATTTACATGATCTAATGTGAGTTTTCCGATAGAAGCTTTCTTAGCATGTTTTGCAGCGGTCATACCAGCTCTTCTACCGAATACATTGTAATCCAACAGTGAATTACCCATCAATCGATTTTTACCGTGAACGCCACCTTCTACTTCGCCACCTGCAAAGAGTCCTTTGACCGGTGTTGAGCCATCTTCGTTGATGACCAGTCCACCATTCTGATAATGCAGTGTAGGATAGACCAGTATCGGTTCCTTAGTTATATCGATACCAAATCTTTCATACTGCCTGACCATGGCAGGTAGGGTATTTTCGATAGTTCCCTCTCCTGACTTCATCTCTATAAGAGGAGAGTCAAGCCAAACACCCTGCATCCCCGTAGGTGTGGTAACGCCTTTTTCTCTGCCTTTACATTCTCTGATGATAGCGGCCGCTTCGATATCCCTGGGTTCCAGTGGATTTACGAAAAGTTCCCCATCCATGTTGACCGGTTGAGCGCCTAGGCCCCTCACTTTTTCGGTTACTAACAAACCAACGATCTGGTCGGGGAAAGCTGCTCCGGTAGGATGGTACTGGACGCTGTCAAGGTCCCTGATCGGGACCCCCGCTCTGTAACCCATTATCAGACCGTCTCCGGTAGCACCGTAATGGTTAGTTGTCGGGAATGCCTGGATGTGAAGTCTTCCAAAACCTCCCGTAGCCATAACTGTGGATTTCGCCCTCACCACATAGTACTCGTTGGTCTCTAGATTCATGAGCAGTGCACCCGCCACCTGACCTTTGTCATCTTTCAGTAGTTCAACCGCAGGTGTAAATTCAAGTACGGGTATGTCTATATTAGCGGCTTCATCTCTTAAAACTCTCATGAGTTCCATACCGGTATAGTCCCCGGATGAATGCAGCCTGTATCTAGATGTTCCACCACCAGGAAGTTCTACGAAGGTTCCATCTTCCTCTCTATCATACATTATCCCTAGTTCCTCGTGCCACTTGAGGATCTTTGGCCCGTCGATGGTTAAAGCTTTTACAAGTTCTGGTTTATTTGTAAAATGACCTCCACCGATAGCGTCTAAATAGTGTCTAACTGGTGAATCATCATCTTTATCTGCTGCCTGGATACCTCCTTGAGCCATCATACTGTTAGAATCCCCATGTCGCAATTTCGTGGAGATGAGTATGTTCTCAGGATCTATACCTTCGTAAACAGACCATAGGGCTGCAACGGTTCCTGCTCCTCCTCCTCCTATTATGAGAACGTCTACGTCGTAATCTATCTGTGTCAAATCGATCTCCGAAGGGTCGATGAGACTTCTAGCTCTCAAGAGTTTAGCCAGTTCCGTCGGAACCTTCCTACCTTCACTAGGACCTATCTTAAGAACAGATTTACCTTCTTTTTTGTAATCCGGATGGAAGTTGTTAAGGACTTCATCGCCCTCTGAGGGGGTCATCCTATCATAGGTCTTCCCCATCCTTTCCTCACGGGTCTCTTCTACCTTCTTTATAGATTCCTGCATATAATCTGGGTAACCATCTGACATATTTATCCCTCCTCCCGTATATCTCTTTCTTCGTAAACTTTTTTTAGTTCTTCTATCTCCATCTCAACCATCTCTTTCATCTTATCGTCATATTCTCCGTTTTTGATCTCTTGAACACGTTTTTCGAGGTCGTCACTATGTTCGTGTATGTATCTACCGGTTATCCTGCGAGCTAATTGAGCAAGATGGTAATGTTTAATATCTGCGGGGCATCTTATTGAACAGAGACCACATTGGATACAATCGAAAGAGAGTTCTGCACACCTTTCAATATCTCCACGCAGCGCTGCTTGAACGTAATCCATCACTTCGATGTCCTGTGGACATGCTTTGGTACATGTGTTACAGGAAACACATCTCGCGATCTCAGCATAATAATCCAGCATGACATTGTCGTTCTCTGTTGGATCCACTTCTTCTATATCAAAATCCTCTCTAACAGCTGGTACGAAAGGAAGCTGAACTAAGAACATACCATCCTGTACAGCTGTTTGACAGGCCAGATCCATCTTGAATTTATACTCATCTTCAGTTCTATATATCGTAGCACAGGCACCACAGAACCCACCTCTGCACCCACACCCTCGCACGAACTTGTATCCGGCATATTCGAGTGCGGTCATTATGGTGAGCCCTTTCGGGACATTGTATCTTTTACCCATAACGAATATCTCAACCATCTCTCTATTTTCTTCATCTTCACTCATATCATTTCACTCCAGGATTTTTTTATCTTTCAGTAATGATTTCGGATCGATCTTGTGTTTTTCCATCCCGACTTCGATACCCATAGACAGTGCTATGAGTTCTGTCAGGTAGAATACCGGTATATCGTATTCGGTATTCCTTTGATGGAAGTCGAGATTGAATTGACAAAGTGGACAAGACAACGCTATAGCATCTGCACCGTCCTTAACAGCCCTTGATACTATATCCTCAACCCGCCTCTCAACTATATCACTTCTATTGACGGTGTGATAAGACCCACAGCATTCGGTCCTTTTTGGATTGTGGATAACTTCTGCACCGATGGTTTCGAGGAGACCTTCCATGATTTGTGGGTCCTCGGTATCATCTATAGAAACGTTATCGGGTCTTAATAACATACATCCATAATAAGGTGCTATCCTTAAATCACCTAATGGTTTTTTTACTTTCTTTTTGATCTCATCTTTCATATCTCCTAATATCTCAAAGATATGATGGATATCTACTTCACCTAAATAATCTGGATCCTCCGTTAAGAACTCGTTCATAGTTTCCAGGTCATCAGGTTTTTCTTTCATCCTTTTATTAGCCTGCTTTAATACGTTGTAACACATGTCGCAAAGTGTCACGACCTCTTTTTCACCCTGTTCCTGGGCACAGCACATGGTCCTGATGGGTGCGATCTGATGCATGATATCGTCTTCGGTTAAAGACTGAACAGCACCGCAGCAGTACCAATCATCCATCTCGACCAAGGGTTTACCTAAAGCTTCCATGACAGCCATTGCGCTTTCTTCGTAATCGCTTGCTTTGGTCTTCAGTGTACATCCGGGATAGTAAAGGTAACCTTCTACCATCCGATCACCCCGTCTCCTTCCTGAAACAGCCAACAACTGCAAGCTGTGGTAGTTCTTTCATATTTTCAACATCATCCACATCCACCATGTCGATATTGTCCCGAAGTACTATCTGTCTAACAGCTTCCATGATCTTGGCGATATCGATATCTCTGGGGCATCTTACGCTGCAGGTAAAACAGGCTGCACATATCCACATGGTGTTCTTCTCTAAGATCCCTTCTTTATCTCCGAGAACTATCCTCTTGAATATTCGCTCCGGTAATACGTCCATATCTTCTACAAAGGGACATCCCGCTGAACAGGTTCCACACCTGATACAGGCATTCACAGATTGTCCAGAGAGTTCTTCGACCTTCTCCAGGAACTTCGTAGCCTTCTCGCCTCTATCGACCTTCATTGTTCTTCACCACCCATTCCTTGGGAGAGTTCTTTATATTTTTCACCCTTGGAATCGTAGATATTGACTTTCAATGGTGTGTCACCCATGGTCGAATGAGTTGCACATGCTAAACAAGGGTCATATGCTCTGAATGCTCTTTCTACACTGTTGAGCATACCTTCCTGGATATTACCTGCATCCACGTACTTCTTTGCAGCATCCCTAACACTCATAGATATCGGAGCTGCGTTGTGATTTGTAGCAACTATCAAGTTCGCATCCTTAACTAAACCATCATCGTCCAGTTCATAATCGTGTATCAAAGTTCCTCTGGCCGCTTCTACGATACCAACGCCTTTACCGGGTTCGCCGGGTTTGTTTCTGATATTGTCACTTTCTAAGACCTCATCTTGAGCTAACTGTTGGATCAATTCCGCAGACTGCAGAATTTCGATCAACCTTGCCCAATGATAAGCCATCGTGGAATGTACCGGATAACCAAGGGTATCGAACATCTCTTCGTATTCTTCCTGTGCTAGTTCAGTTTTCATACTATCGCAGGCATTGATCCTTCCTAAAGTCCCAACTCTGTAAACTCCGGATTCTTCACCTTCCTTGAACCCCTTCCATCCGATGTCTTTCAGGTATGGGAACTTCATGTAACTCCATGATTCAGTGTGTTCTCTTATCACATCTAAATAATCTCTATCAGTGAACTGAGCAAAATCCTTACCTTGTGGGTCGACAACGTTAACCACTCCACCCGTATGACTGAGTTTACCATCTTCGGACAGTCCCATGCTGTAAACTTCCAATTTGTCCTCTTTGATGACATCTTCGAATTCCCCCAGTACTTTATCCTTGAATATGTCTAAGGTGAGTTTTGCGAAATCCACCATATCTTCGGACATCACTATGAGTTCCTGCCTTTCTTCAGCACTCAATGATTTGGTCACACCGCCTGGAACACCGAAACACGGATGAACTGCTTTACCTCCAAGCATACTGATGATCTTCTGACCTTTACTCCTCTGCCTGATCACTTTTTTACCTATATCCAAACCGACTTTTTCTATAACTCCTAATATATTTCTAGTTTCTTTAGGAGCATCAACACCTACCAAAAAGTCTGGACTTGCCAGGTAGTAAAAGTGCAGTAGATGGTCCGCGTAGATGTAACCGTTATAGAATAGTTCCCTCAGCTTCTTAGCAGGTTCAGGCGGTTCAACATTATACGCTTGGTCCAATGTTTTAGTGGAAGCCAGATGATGCGCTACAGGACAAACACCGCATATCCTGCTGGTTATGGTAGGCATATCCTCTGCTCTTCGTCCTTCACAGAATTTCTCAAAACCTTTGAATTCCGGAATCTGAAGATATGCGTTCTTAACGTTCTTATCATCATCTAAAAATATCTCTATCTTACCGTGACCTTCTAATCTTGTTATAGGGTCTATTGAAATCCTATTCTCTTCACTCATCCGAATCACCCCGTTTGAACTGGAGTATGCTGCTGGGAAGACTGAACCGGTAGAAAGAACCTGTTGGATCTCTGACTGATTTCATAGTTTCGTGCACTTCTTTTTCAGTTCTTTTTTCTTCACCTTCAATGGCGATGACAGATGCCAAAGCGGATGCCATTCTACCACCTTGGTCAGCTATTCCTCTTACAGGTCCATTACACCCAATACATGGATGACCAACGGCAGGACACGGCGCATCGCACATACCTGCCGTAGCAGGTCCCATACACAATACACCTTGATCCAATATGCACTCATCAGGATTTAGATCCACTTCTTGTATCGGTTTCAACTCATCTATCCTTTTCTCTTTTCTATCTAGTGGGCAAACATCACATACACTTTTCTCAGAGATCAGATCGTATTTTCCCACTTCTACATCATCATCCAATAACGCTGGAAAAGCTTCCTCCAACTGATTAGGCAGGGGGGGACAACCTGGTAAGAAATAATCTACCTCAATGACCTCTTTCAGAGGTACCACGTGATGGTTCAATTCTGGAAGTTCTAACTCTCCTTCCTCGACTTCACTTTTTTTCTGGGGGATCGTGTCACCTTCCGTAGAAACGTTAATGTATCCCTTTTGGAGGAGTTCTTCCCTACTGTACAGATTACCCAACCCAAAGAGTCCACCGATACTGGAACAGGAACCGTACGCTACAACGTTCTTACTTTTTTTCCTCAACAATTTGACCAGTTCCTCGTTCTCCTCAGACCGTATGGAACCGTTTATGAAGATAAAATCCATCTCGTCGTCTTCCATGTCTTCTACGTCTGAATACTTCAAGTCCATGGCACAGGGCCAGAAAACGATATCGGCCTGCTCAACCACGTCCAATATCATCTCGTCGATGTCTAAAACGCTCACTTCACATCCTCCACAGGCACCGCACCAGTAGAAACCGATCTTCTTTTTCTCGCTCATTCTTCCACCTCTTGGCCATCTAATTCAAGTGGTCCAAGTTCCCTGATCTCTTCGGTCATCTCTCTCATGATCTTTGCAAACTTCCCACCTTCTGCCGATGAGACCCATTCCAATTTTAGTCTATCAGGGTTGATACCAAAATCTTTCAACATGGTTTTTAACAGTTCGTGCTTTCTCATGGTCTTGTAATTACCATCGATATAATGGCAGTCACCTGGATGGCATCCAGCAACCAGAACACCGTCTGCACCGTCTTTGAACGATTCAAACACGTGTTCCGGAGAAACCCTAGACGAGCACATGACCTTGATGTTAAGGATGTTCGGCGGATATTGTTCCCGACTAACTCCAGCTAGATCTGCACCTGCGTAACTGCACCAATTGCAAAGGAACGCTATTATCTGAGGTTCGAACTGTTCACTCATCGGATCACCTCTTCACTTTCGATCAAAGCCGCTTTGATCATGGCGTCTATCATATCGTCCTCGAAGCCCTTCTGGTCTATGGCACCTACCGGGCAAACACTAGCACAGGAACCACAGCCTTTACAGAGAACGTCTGTGATCTCAGCTATACCTTCTTCGTCGTTAGCCTCTATAGCACCGTATGGGCAGACCGATATACACATTTTACACCCACTGCAGATATCATCGTCGATAACTGCGATGATACCCTCACTCTTAGTATATCCACGCATCATAGGTATGGCTGCTTTAGACGCTGCACCGTCTGCCTGTGAAAGTGTGTCTGAAATGTTCTTGGGATAATGTGCCCCACCTGCAAGGTAAACTCCCTCGGATGGGAATTCTAGTGGTCTTAGTTTTGCGTGAGCTTCCATGTAGAATCCGGCTGGATCCGAAGACACTTTCAACATCTTTTTTAGTTCAGGCGTGGATTCATCTCCTTCCAACTGCATAGCTAGAACCAGTAGGTCGGAATCGATCTCAACGTCTTCATCCAGTAAGTTATCATGGACCTTTATGTGAAGACCATCTTCAGAAGGTGTGACTTCTGGTTTGTTTTCCGTGGAGTATCTTAGGAAGATAACTCCATCCTCACCTTCAACATCCATGTAATACTCTTCTTCGTCCTTCCCGAAGACCCTCATATCTTTGTATAAAATGTAAACGTTGGAATCTGGATATCTCTCTCGGATGGCTTTTGCATTCTTAAGTGAATTTCCACAACCTACTCTACAGCACCACGGTCGATCCTCTTCTAGAGCGCCGACACAATTGATGAACACGACATTTTTTGGGTCCCCGAGTTCGTCAGAGGCTAACGCTTCATCGAGTTCAAGTTGAGTCATGATCCGACTGTCATCCTGATATCCGTAAAAGTCATCTGGATCGATCTCTTGGAAACCAGTTGTTAAAACGATTGTATCGACTACTATCTTCTCATCCTCGACATGGACTTCATAATTTCCGATGTAGCCATCTATATCTTTGACCTGAGACGACGTCATGACTCTTATATTTTCAGCATCGTCTATCTCGTGGGCCATCTTCTTGGCTAAATCTCTAGCATCTATATCGCTGGGGAATAATGTGTTTAATCGGAGTAATTTACCGCCGAGTTTGTCATCTTTTTCAACTAAAGTAACATCCTGACCTGCATCGGCCAAACTTAGAGCTGTTTTCATCCCTGCTGGACCACCACCGATGACCAATGTTCTATCACCGACTTCGATCTCATGTTCCGTCAAAGCAGAGAGCTGTTTAGCTTTAGCAACTGCCATCTTGGTCAATATCTTTGCCTTCTTGGTAGCTTTTTCAGGTTCATCGCTGTGAACCCAACTGCACTGGTTCCTGATATTCGCCATCTCGAAAAGATACCTATTCAACCCTGCTTCTTCCATGGTATCCTGGAACAGATCAGCGTGGGTTCTTGGGGAACAGGCTGAAACCACTATACGGTTCAGATCATGTTCCTCGATTGCATCTTTGATCTTGGATTGAGCATCCTCAGAGCAGGCGAACATACTTTCGTCAACGTGAACTACACCTGGTATGTTCTCAACAGATTCTGCAACACCAGGAACATCAACGTAGTTAGCGATGTTCTTACCACAGTTGCAAACGAACACACCAATCCTAGGTTGTTCACCGGTCACGTCTCTTTCAGTGGGTTTCTCTGGCCGACCCTTTCTCATCCTATCCTTTATAGGGCTCATAGCTCGTGCTGCAGCACCGCTAG
The DNA here is from genome assembly GCA_048622455.1 of Candidatus Saliniplasma sp. Lineage (GTDB taxonomy): Archaea > Thermoplasmatota > Thermoplasmata > Halarchaeoplasmatales > Halarchaeoplasmataceae > Saliniplasma. The sequence continues at coordinate 15,682 of JBMCUO010000007.1, forward strand.
CCTGGGCTACACTGTCCGGAATATCTTTGGGTGATTGGGAACATCCAGCTAGATATATCCCATCTCTAGTAGAATCCATCGGAGCGGTCAAAATGTCTTTAGATTGGAAGAAACCATTTTCGTCAGTTTCGATATCTAGAATCTCAGCCAACTTTTCGTTACCCTTAGACGGAACTATAGCAGATGAAAGTACCACCATGTCTACGATGTTGGTCTTGACTTCTCCTTTCTCCGTATCTTCGTACTCTAGAGCCAACTTTCCATCCTCTGTTTCGTACACTCTAGAAGGCCTACCTCGATAGTAATTGACTCCATCATGTTTTGCTTTATCGTAATACTGCTGGAAATCCTTCCCGTATGCTCTAAGGTCCATATAGTGAATAGAAGTATCTATATCTGGATTGTCATTTTTAGTGATCGAAGCTTCTTTGGTTGCGTACATACAGCAGACTCTGGAACAGTAGGGCATACCCTTCTGTTTACATCTAGAACCAACGCACTGTATCCAAGCGACACTCTCTGGTTCTTCGCCATTCGAAGGTTTCAATATCTTACCTTCCGTTGGTCCTGACGCAGAAAGCAATCTTTCATATTCCATCGCTGTGAGTACATCATCATACTCACCGTACCCGTATTCTTCTCTCCAAACATCGGGTTCCATCATCTCATATCCGGTCGCTACCACTATACTTCCTACGGAAAGATCGATCTCCTCAGATTTATCTAAGAAATGTATGGACCCCGCATCACATACCCTCTCACAGGCACCACATCCCACACAGTTTGCATAATCTATCGTGTAAGAAAGGGGTACAGATTGCGGATACTCCACATAGATCGCCTTCCTAGTGGACAGTTTTTCGTCAAACTCATTTGGTACCTCTACCGGACAAACTTCTTCACAGTCCCCACACCCAGTACATTCTTCAGGATCTACATATTTTGTCCGCTTCCATACTTTGATGTTGAAACCACCGGCACTACCAGTCACTTCTTTTACCTCAGAATAAGTGAGAAGAGTTATGTTTTCATGCCTGCTGGTTTCCACCATCTTTGGTGCGGATATACATATAGAACAGTCATTAGTGGGGAAGGTTTTATCCAGTTTGACCATGTTTCCCCCGATACTGGGGGCCCGATCGACTATAAAAACTTCGTAGCCCTTATCGGCCAGGTCAAGTGCTGTTTGTACGCCAGAGATACCGCCGCCGATTATCAATACGTCTCCTTTCATATTCAACCTACCATGTTATTTTTGGGTGAGAAATACGATGGGTAATTTAATATCTTCGGTTTTTTAGGGATAATTATCTCTAAAACATCGTATAAATCCCTACAAATCGTATTTCTTAGATTCAAGTTATCAATGCATGATACATACCTCTTTTTAAACCTTTCTAAAAATTGTCAATATTTCCTAAATTCTTTATAGTCGCATCACTTACTACCGGTTGATATCATGGATCAAGATGAATTTGAAAAAGCGCTGGTAGAGGCCATCCGGTTAGCGGTTACCCGGGTGACTTCTGGTACCCAGGAAGCTTTAGAGGAAGCTGTTGGAAGAGAAAATAAAGAAGGACCACAGGTGCAACTGAAAGCGATTTTGGAGAACATCGAAGTAGGTAAAGATGAGAGTAGACCGATATGCCAGGATACTGGTACCCCTACATTTTTCGTTGAAGTAGGAGCGGATTTTGAGCATACAAGTATTATAAAAGAAACTATAATCGATGCCGTGAGGACCGCGACCGAAGAAATACCTCTACGTCCCAACGCTGTTCACACTATAGAGCACAAAAACAGCGGTGATAACACTGGAAGATTCATACCGGCCATCCATTGGGAAGTGGTCGACGGTGATGAAGCAGTTGTCCATGTGATGCCAAAGGGTGGAGGTAGTGAGAACATGAGTAAGCTGGTAATGATGACTCCCGGTAAAGGTCTGAAAGGAGTTAAAGAGATAGTGCTTGAGCATGTAGCAGCCATGGAAGGAAAGGCATGTGCACCGACGATAATAGGAATAGGTCTAGGTGGGGGTTCAGATATGGCTTTAGAACTTGCCAAGAAAGCTCTCCTCAGGCCTGTCGGTGAAAGACACGAAGAAAAAAAGGTTGCGGATATGGAAGAGGAACTACTCGATAAGATCAATCAACTCGGTGTTGGGCCCATGGGAGTTGGAGGCGAAACAACAGTTTTAGATGTGAAGATCGAACACGCTCACAGACATCCAGCGTCTTTCCCTGTGGCTGTTGTACCCCAATGCTGGGCTAACCGACAGGCAGAAGTAAAGATATCTTCAGACGGAAAAGTAGAGGTGATAGAATGAGTAAAAAAGTTTTGAAAACTCCGATAGATCCCGAAGAAGTCAAAAAACTCAGAGTCGGGGATACTTTTTACATCACAGGGACCATATTTACGGCTAGAGATGCAGCCCACGAAAAATTACTTTCCTTGGATGACGACGAAGTGCCCTTCGATCCTTCAAAATACGCCATGTTTCACTGCGGCCCAGCTATACACAAGGTCGATGGAAAATGGGAAGTCGTATCGGCTGGTCCCACCACGAGTATCAGGATGGAGATCTTCGAAGATGATTTTATAGAACGGTTCGGAACCAAGATCATCATCGGTAAAGGTGGGATGGCTGAAAGAACGCTCAAGGCCCTGGAAGAACACGGCGGAGTTTACACCCAGTACACCGGTGGAGCCGGAGCTCTCATGGCAAATGCTATCAAGGAAGTGGAAGATGTCTATTTCCTGGAAGAACTCGGTATCCCGGAAGCTTTCTGGATGTTCAGAGTCGAAGAAGCTGGACCGTTCTTAGTCACCATGGATTCCGCTGGAAACAGCATCCATAAAGATGTTGCACAGAACATCAAAAAGAACCTCGAAAGGCTTAAATCCGAGCTGTAAACGGTTAACGGCTTTAAAACTTTAAATAAACCTCTTTCTACTTTTTTTCATATATTTATGATGATGGAACCGGATGAAGAATTCAAAAGGGCCACTGAGGCAGTGGAAAATGCCGATAAGATATCTGTTCTAACTGGGGCTGGTATGTCCGTTGAGAGCGGTATAGCACCGTTCAGAGGGGAGGGCGGTCTTTGGGAGAAGTTCGATGCCGAGGAGTACGCTACTATAAGTACACTGCATGAAGATCCATCGAAAAGCTGGGAACTTTTCAAAGTACAGATCGAAGAGGTCATAGACGCTGAGCCACATGAAGGATACGATGCAGTGGTTGAGATGGAAAAGCACGGTCTTGATGAAGTGATCACTCAGAACGTCGATGGTCTGCATGAAAAAGCAGGGAGCAGCGAAGTTTTAGAACTCCACGGCACACTACTGGACCTTTCTTGTATCGACTGTGGTGAAGGGTACAGGACAAGGGAGCATTTTGATGAGATATCGGAGGGGAACCTACCGATATGTGAATGTGGAGGAATACTCAGACCCGATGCAGTACTGTTCGGAGAACAGCTTGACCAATCGGTGATGGATCGGTCTTTTCATGCCGCTAGAGAGTCAGATCTGATGCTGGTAATAGGTACTTCTGCAGTCGTTCAGCCGGCGGCTAGTCTACCCTCTTTGGCTAAAAGGTCGGGGGCTGAAATTTTAGAGATAAATCTCGATAGTACACCGCTTACGCAAAGGATACCAGATATATTTTTGAAAGGAGAAGCGTCTAAGATACTATCGAGGCTTATCGATAAGTTAGCTTGAATTCAGGATATATTCACCCTAGGTCCTTGGTCTTCTCTTCGAAAAATTCGATGATCGGCTCGAAGAGGAAGTCCCACTTTCCCCTAGTGACCGACCAGTATGCGAATATTCCGATGAGGAAACCGGCGGGAATGTCCAGTACCCAGTGTACACCTAGGTAGATTATCACGAATCCCGTCATTATTGTGAATATGATACCGAAGTAACCGAACCTCTTTAGCTTCGCTTTTAAGAGCGTGAATAGTGTTATACTGAGCGATATGCTGATATGTCCGCTTGGGAATGAATTGCTCAACCTGTTTATCAAATGCAGAATAGCATAGTACTGATCGTTCGAATACATGATCGGAGAAACTTCCGGTGCGTAGAGCGAGGTCACTTTAACATAAAAAATGAAGTATCCGGGTAAGATGAAGAAATAATTCACCATGAGCAGTTTCGAGAACATGTTAAAGTGCTCTTTATCCGCCCTAGCTAAAAAGAAAACGGGGGTGAATACGACGAAATAAGTTAAGCCCAGTATGTAGAATATAGAAGCAGTATTCACGAGCAGATAATGACCCAAGTGGTTCTGCAAAAATACGATATGCTGGACACCTTCAACCTGATAGAACCATTCTGTGGCTTTGATACCGATGGGATAGAAGTCCTTGAGCGTGTTCTCGATCTTGACCGAAAGAAAGACAAGAAGCAGGACGAACAGTCCGCCTCTAGCCTTATAGACGGTGTCTAAGAACTTACTAATGTCCACTTTTTTATCTTCGTCGAACACCTTCAGACTTATCAGTATGAGGAACACCAGAGAGGGTACGAACCATATCAGACCGAGTGCTAAATCACTCATGGAGAAATCAAGGTTTCATCGAAGTGAGTTATTTATTGCTTTTGTTATCTTTTTTCGAGTTTAAAAGTAAACGAACCAATAAAACATAAAATAAAAACTTCTAAATTTACTTAATTATAAATATTACTTATAATCTCACAGATAATATTCAGATAGTATATAAGCTGATATAGTAAATAAAAAGATGATTTTAACTCAATAACGAGGGAAAACATATGAAGGCTTATTTCTCGGTGATAGGGATCGGCTTGGGTCACGCTAGCCGGTGTATATCCATCGCAGAAGAACTCGAAAAAGAGGGAGTCGAGTGTGTATTTTCGACTTACGGGAAGGCTGCGAAGATCGCCGAGGAAGATGGTTTCAGAACCTACCGTTCGAAGCCTTTGATGTGGTACGTGGATGAGAAAGGTCACGTTGATTTTGAGAAAACTATTCTGAAATCGCCTATCATTTTTTACAAGATGATCCAGCATTTTAGAGACGAGAAAAAGAGGATAGAAAAAGAGGACCCCGATGTCGTCATAACGGATTCTCGCTACTCGATAATTCCCGCCTCTAAGTACGCTGATGCGCCCCGTGTATATATCACCAATCAGCCAAAGGTTTACATGCCCAGACCTACAAACGGAACGAACGGAGGTTTTAACCCGCTGGAAAAGCTGGGTCAGTGGTGGAACTATAACCTTCTCTCCGGGCATGATAAAATACTCCTACCCGACTTTCCTATGCCGAAATCCATCTCATACAGACATATGCGGATAGGAGACGCTCCTGATGTATTCAAGAATAAAACTGAATTCGTTGGGCCTATAGCACCTCATCGACCAAATGGGTATGCCACAAACCACGTTGAAGAAGTGTGCAAAAAGTACGAGGTAGAACCAGATGAGTTCATCTATATTTCTTTCAGCGGACCAGGAACGGTGAAAGAGGAGATACACGATGCTATATTCGAACTCTTTAGAGATTATGAGTATCCAGCTATCATGGGCAGCGGAAAACCTGGAGATTTCCAAATACACCACAAGGGAGACCTGAAGATATTTGACGGCTGGATAGACGAAAAGGATAGGGAGAGTTTGTTGGAAGGAGCTAAACTTATAATCTCCCGGGCAGGCCTGTGCACTCTGAGCGAGATAGCCGCCTTCGGAAAGAGAGCGGTCGTAATACCTCAACCTAACCAGCCGGAGCAGGAGACCAATGCAAGAGGTATAGAAAAATTGGGATTAGCCAAGAAGATAGAGCCCTACGAGATAACCGATGAAATTTTGGATAAAAGGATAAGGGAACTGTTGAGATCTTCGAAGGCCTGTACCGATGCAGAGAGATGTAAAAAGATGATAGACTCTTGGATTGGGGAGAAAAAAAGTGCTGAGATCATAATGGATATGCTGGAAAACGGAACGGATGTCCAAAACAGCTAGAATCCCATGAGACCACAGCATCTCGAACAGAGTGGGAATACTCCGTCAGGCTGTTCTGTAAGAGCTCTTCTGAACTGCTTGAACCTTTCATTGTTATAGATATCTAAAAGTTCATCCTGCATTATGTTACCCATGACGATGTCCGGGAAGTCCCTGCAGTTGACGATGTCACCGTTGGGCATAACGTTAGCTTCGACCCACGGAGTCAGGCAGTTATCCCATCCCATGAAATCAGTCGGGTCGGTGTAGTAGGTTTCGATCTCATCCAGCTTTATGTTCGGTACGAATACAACCGGATTGGGGCAGTCTGTGTTCTTTACCTTCTTTACGGCCTGCCTTAATTTATCGAAATCGGCATCTGAATTGTCCCTTACATACGACTTCCATGCGAATGGTTCGACCCCCATCTCCTCTTGGATGACCTCGCTGTGCTTCTCTCCGACTTCCTGGCTGGTGAACCATGAATAGTAGATGACCAGGGTATCGGGGTCGAAGTTCTGAGCTACTTTGACGGTATCTACCAGGGAATCGTAATTAGTACTGGATAGGGTGGTCAGCAGGAAGATCAATGGTTTTGTTTTTCCCTTCTCTTTCTTTATCTTCTGAACCTTTTCAACGCCCTTCTTCATGGTCTGGAAAGCTCCTTTAACCCCTCTGCATTTGTCGTGTACCTCTTCAGGTCCGTCAAGTGAGACACAAATCATATCCCACTCGTTTTCTACCATCTCTTTGGCCTTCTCTTCGAGCTTCACGCCGTTGGTGACGACCTGGATACTGAGATCTTTTTTCTTGATGTAATTACCCAGTTCCATAAGGCCGTCGTACAGGAACGGTTCTCCTCCTGTGATGTATATATGCGGTTTCAGATCTTCAATATTATCTATCATCTCTTTGTACCGTTCCACTGGTACGTTGCCCTTAACCTCTGGCAGTTCATTATCATCCCGGTTGTAACCTCCTTCTCCGTACTGGCCGCATACAGCGCAGCGGTGATTGCACTTATCAGTTATCCGCATGCTGATGAGCCAGAGTGCGTCACTCCTTCCATCTTTGAATTTTTTATCTAAGTTAGCGTTGATGTATTTTCTTTTACTCCCTCTGAGCAGTTTTCCAAGAAGGTAGGGATTTTTCAGGAACGGTTTAGCCAGAGATGTTGGAAATTTTTTCATCAGATGTCCTCCGAGGTATATCTTACCTTACACATTGATACATATTATTCTTACGGATAGATGAACGGATAAGTAAATCTGGAGATGTTAAAATTATCTTAAAGCTCGTCGTCCAGTATATCTCCCAGTTTACTCGGAAGTTTAGCCACGGATACACCTGCATCATTCAGCGCTTTTATCTTGGATTCCGCTGTCCCTGTTCCACCTTCGGATACGATAGCTCCAGCGTGTCCCATCCTTTTACCCTTGGGTGCCGTCCTACCGGCTATGTAGGCAACAACGGGCTTATCGAATTCTTCCTTGATATATCGGGCTGCTTTTTCCTCGGCACTGCCGCCTATCTCACCTATCATGATGACTGCATCCGTATCTGGGTCTTCTTTGAATAATTTCAGCGAATCTATGAAGTCCATTCCGACGATAGGGTCACCACCCAACCCAAATGCGGTGGATTGTCCGTACCCTCTCTTCGTCATGGAATTTACGATCTCGTAAGTCAAAGTTCCGCTTCTAGAGACCAGACCGATCTTACCGGGTTCGAAGATATGATTAGGCATGATGCCTACTTTCGATTCACCTGGTGTTATTATACCCGGGGTGTTCGGTCCTATTACCGTTGTACCGTGCAGTTCGGCTACTCTCATTATCTCCGAAGAATCCTGAACGGGTATGCTTTCGGTTATGACAACCACTGGATCCATACCTGCAGTTATCGCCTCGAAGACCGCGTCCTTGCAAAAGCGTGCTGGAACGAATATTATGGAGGTGTTCGCTCCTGTCTCTTCTTTAGCTCTTTCAACGGTGTTGAAAACAGGTACTCCATCGACTTCTTTTCCACCCTTACCGGGAGTAACTCCAGCAACGATATTCGTACCGTAATCTCTCATGTATTTACTGTGGAACTTACCCTGAGTACCGGTTATGCCCTGTACCACTACTTTTGAATCTTTACCAACTATAATGCCCATGGTTGAAGGAAAGACTACCTATTTTTAAAATCTTCGATTGTTTTTAGGTTCAATGAAGTATTGTGATGAATATTATCCCTATGAGGATTCCAGCCAAGATACCTCCTATGGCAAAATGACCTTTAGCTTTTCGATGGGCGTCAGGTATCAATTCGTCGAATACTATGTAAAGCATAGCACCGGCGGCAAAACCTAGACTGACTGACAATGCCCAATCTGAAACACCGCCTAAAAGGCCTCCTATGACCGCACCGATGCCCATCGGGACTCCGGCTAATGCAGCAATTCCTATCACTTTTGTTGCCTTTACACCACCCACACACATCGCAGCTCCCACAGCCATCCCTTCCGGGAAATTATGGATCGCCATTAAAACGGCGATTGATAGTCCTACACTAAGGGAAACCATCATACTGGTTCCTATAGCTACACCTTCAGGTAGATTATGAAGGGCTATCCCGATGCTGAGGAGTATACCAGTTTTTAGATAACGACCTCTTTTAGTATTACCATCCTTACTGAAAGAGAAATGACGATGGGGGAATTTCAAGCCTAAAAAGCCGATGATAAAGATACCTATCATTATACCGAAAACTGCACTGAAAATAGTACCCTCTTCTATAGCTTCGGGTATCAATTCCATGAAACTGATAGAAGCCATTATCCCCGCTGATACACCCAATAAAACACCTAATAATCTATTTTCGATCTTCCTAACGAAAACGACGGCTAAACCTCCACCTGCCGTCCCGATCACACCGCTCAAAAGGCCAAATAAAGTTATCAAAAGTAGGTATCGCATATATTATACAACTCCATCTTTAGACTTGTAATCCTTCATTTTTCTAGAAATGTTTAGGCCTACCCCAATTATAATGGTTACGCTGTAAAGATTTATCTTGAAATCATGCTTTATCTAACTCTATCCAGAACCTACTTCCCACTTCGAATTCAGACTCAACTCCCACACGACCTCCCATCTTCTCTACACCCTTTTTAACTATCGCTAGACCAACACCAGTTCCTTTATATGATTCTATGCCGTGAAGCCTCTCAAAGACCTTGAATATCTTTTCTTGTTCCTCTTTTTTGATCCCGATACCATTGTCCTCTACGAATATTCGGACTCTATCGTTACCCTCTTCACTATAAATCTCTATTTCGGGTTTTTCATCTACGAATTTAATAGCGTTGGATAATAGATTGGTCAGAACCTGTTTGAGAATGGTTCTTTCTCCCTTAACATCAGGGATATCTGAGATAAAGATATCCGCATTTTTCATGCCTATATCACTGATTAATTCATCTTTTATGATCTCCAATATATTGTTTACATCCGTCTTGTCGCACACTATATCTGTTCTGCTGAGTCTACTGTATTCCAAAAGATCATCGATCAATATTTCCATCCTCTGAGAAGCACCTTTTATCCTCTCTAAATACTCCTCACCTGTTTCATCCAAAATCTCCCTGTAGTCTTCCATGAGCGCTCTGCTGAAACCCTGTAACCCTCTTAGAGGTGCTCTAAGGTCATGCGAAACAGAATGAGTAAACGATTTCAGCTGTTCGTTCATCTCTTCCAATTGTTTCGTTCTTTCTTCAACAAGTTCTTCTAGATGATCTTTGTAATCTTTTAACTCCCTCTGCACATCCTTTCTTTCTGTAATATCTATGATGGAAACAAGTACTCTCGAGTAATCCTCTTCATGCCCTTTTGCTACAACCCATTTCATGAATATGTCGATCTCGTCCCCGTCGAGTGTCCGATTCTCAGCCTCTCCACTGAACTCCGTAACTCCGTCTATAACGTTGTATAACTGTTCCTTAAAAATCTCATATGCTTCATCTGTCAGTATTTCATCAGGATTGCCTACAAAAACATCTTTACTTTCTGCCCCATATATATTTAATGTACTTTCGTTCACATCTATTATCCTGACCATCTCTGCACATTTCCTGATCTCCTCAGGATGTTTTACAAAGTATTCTTTGACATCCTCAATGCCTTCTTCCTTCAGTTCATCGATATATGTTTTAACGGCTGAGAAATCTTCTTCCCAGAGTGATATCGGTGAATATTCGAATAGACTCCTGTATCTTCTTTCGTTCTTTTTAAGGTCTTCCTCGAATTCAACTCGTTGAATAGCCTCTGCTATGTGTGACGTAAGTAACTCACCTATCTCAAGGTCGTCTTCATCGTAAAAACCTTCTTTGGTAGATATCGTCTGAAAAACTCCAAAATCACCTAACGGAAAACTCATAGCTGAGAGAAATTCTTCCCGTTGAGGTTTTGCTTCCTCACTATCCCTTATATTCTTTACTAAATAAGATTCTTTATTCTTGAAAGTCTTGCCATAGTAACCCTCATCGATCGAAAGATGTATATCTATATCCAATTTTTCATCGTTTGTCCGCTTTATAACAAGGTCTCCATCTTCATATATCATTATAGTCGCGTGGTAGAATTCTAAAATCTCTTTAGCTGTTTTCATAGCCATGTCATATATTTTTTGCTTAGAATGACACTTCTCTAATTTTTCTGCTACTTTGTACAGTTCCGTGATCTTTCTTCTATTCTCTTTTAAACTTTTCTCATTCAAGATCCTATAAAGAGCCTCCGTGGCATTAGATATCAACAGTTCAGCCAACTCGATATCTTGTTCATCGAAGTCATCTTTCTTATCGGAGATTATCTGAAAAACACCAATGGTTCCTATAGGCACAGTTATACCTGAACGGTAAATTTCGTTATCCGGGGCAGCTTCACTATCCTTCGGGATATCACTAGAATATATTGTTTTTCCTGAATGGTAAGATTTAGCAGCGATGCCTCTCATTGGGAAGCTTTTTTCAAACTCTAATTGGCCCTTACTGCCGCTAGCTTTTACGATTAATTTATTATCCTCGACGATCTCGACTGTACAAAGATCGAAATTCAAGATGTCTTCTGTAGCCTCAACAATCAGATCATAAACATCCTGTTCCTCATCAATAGATTCGAGTTTTGTTGATAATCTATGAAGGTCCTTGATCTTTTCCATACTCTCTTCGAGTTTTCTTTGTGTTTCTCTCTTCTCTGTGATATCTGTGATAAATCCCTCTAAAGCCTTTATCTCTTCATCATCTTCGTAAACAAAAGTTCCCTGCTCCCAAACCCATTTCGTAACACCTTCTTTAGTGACTATTCGATAAATGACCTCGAAAGAACTTTTAGTTCCGATTGATGTTTGAACAACATCCCATGTCTTCTGCCTATCCTCTGGATGTATTATCTCTTCACCCCATATTCCATCATCGGATTCTATCTCTGAAGCAGTATACCCAGTAAGTTCTTCGACTTCGCCTTTGACCATCTCCATGGGCCATCCTTTTTTATTTTCACAACGGTAAACCATACCAGGAAGGTTATCTACCAGAGTTGAAAGCTCTCTACTAGCTTCCCTCATCCTTTTCTCTGCTTCCACCTTTTCAGATATGTTTACTGTAAGGATGAGAACTTTTTGTTCATCCTCTTCAGGAAGTGGTACTATATTGGAGATGAAATGCAGGTCGTCGATAGAGTCTTCGAATTTTACAGTATTACCCTCCAGTGCTTTTTTTATATTAGATGCGAATCTATCAGCATTTTCCTTCGGAATGACATCATAAACATTCAACCCGATTATATCGTCATGAGTATAACCAAGTGTTTTTATTTCATCACCCTCGCTGAAGAGTATATTCAGGTCCCTATCTACGATATTAACTAACCCGTTCGGAAGGTTCTTTGCTATCTTCACATAGATATCTCTAGTTTTCGATAATTCTTTCTCTGTTTCTCTTATATCTATCTCATCTAGTATAGCGTTGCTTACCATCTCGTAAAGGACACTTGAGTCCAGGCCTTTCTGAAAATACCTATCAGCTCCAAGATTTAGAGCTTTCATGGCCACTCCTTCTCGTCCCTTTCCAGTCAGGATGATGAACGGTGTATCATCATCTCGACCTCTCATATGCTTCAATATATCAATTCCAGTCAGTTTAGGCATCATGTAGTCTGAAACTATGGCATCGAAATTTTCACTTTCTAAAAGTTCTATAGCCTTCTCACTGGAGACTTCAGTGACGATCTCAAAATCCTGGCAGTTCTTTTCTAAAAAAATCTTTGACTGTTTCAATACATCTAAATCGTCATCGATCACTAATATCTTCACTCGAACCACGAAGAGTCCATTATGTTCAAGTTGATAAATAGTTTACTCATCTATTAAGATTAAAGTAAAATACAAAATCTATATATGTGATTAATTAAATACATGTTTGAAACTAAAAAGAGGTGGAAATAGTTATGATATCTGGAATAAATACAACGAATAATATACCCCTACAGTTGGCAGAGGGCGCTATATGTGGCGGACTCTTTTTTATGTGGCTTATCCCTTTAATTATAAATATAATTATTGGGGTTTGGATGTATAAAGATGCAAAAAAAAGGGGAGAAAATGGAGCTTTATGGTTTTTGATTGGATTTTTCTTAAGTCTTTTAGGGTTAATCATATGGCTAGTTGTCAGAAGTGACAAATCTGAACCGACTAAAACATGTTTATCATGTGGGCAGCAAATAGATATAAAATATTCAACATGTCCTTATTGTGGGAAAAACACATCATCACAAACTCAACAGCAATACCAACAACCACAACAGCAACAGTATGGACAACAGCCACCTCAACAATCTCAGCAACATCAACAGTATCAACAACCACCTCAACAGCCTCCACAGCAACAATCTAACCAGTGTCCAAACTGTGGTGGGCAGATGCGATACATCAATGAACACAATCGTTGGTACTGTGATAACTGCCAAGAATACAAGTAGAAATTCACCAAACCCTTTCTATTTTTTAATTTTCTACATATCTTGTTAAATATCTAAATCATCCAGCTAATCTGTTGTCTAAATTGTCCGAACATCAATAGAATTATAAATACAACGCATACCTAAAAATTAAAAAAAGAGAAATAGAAGTGGTTTTTATTTATTCGAAGTATGCTTTTACTTCGTCTTTGAACAGGTATATCAGTATGACTATGCTGATAATCGTTCCGATCGGGATATTTATCAAACCGATTATAGCCAGTATTATGGCTACCATTCTTGCCCATCCTTGTCCCTTCCATAGGCCAAAAGCCACTAGGAAGTACAAGAGTGCGAGTATCCCGAAAACAGCCCAGCATACAACCCCTACTTCCGCGAAGAAGGGGATCTCAAAGGGTATCATGGCTGAGAACATCACCGGAACTGAAAGCATCATCAGCCCGCTGATAATGTACAGGACAGCCAAAATCGTTACTCCCGTTGGTCTTTCTTTAGGTCTTTGTCCACCCGGTGGAGGTGGAGGTTGTTGATATTCCATAATTTCATCCTCGGAGTTTGTATGTATTTAAACTATAAATATATTTGGATTAATCCATTTTACTCTCAAAAATTATTCAGCATCCTTAGAGGGATCTGAAGTGAACCCCGGACAGATGGACCAATCTCTTTCAAACTCGCATTCCTCACATCTTGCTTTGATTTTTCTCATCCTCAAAAATGAAAAGAATCCTGCGACATTTAAAGATATAAAAAACAGGAGTAACCGCAATACTAGGGTGACAGGTAGAGAGAATATTGCGATGATAAAAAATCCGATACCCGACCCCAAAAATACCTTTATAATAATCTTTCCAAATTTCATATCAGAAATAGATGTCAAACTAAGAAACTGTATTGAACCCAATGAAAGACCGATCAAAAATGCGTATGTTGTAGATATACGTATCAAACCGAGAATCCA
>JBMCUO010000008.1:0-28797 GCA_048622455.1 Candidatus Saliniplasma sp.
GTTCTTTGGTGTCGATATTAAATCGAACAGATTTCTGCGTTAATATCTCCTGCCTTTTCTTACCAGTTAATTCTTCCAGTTGTTCCAAGAACTTTTCCTTATCTAGATCATCTGGGAAGTTGTCTATATAGATATAGAGCCCAAGTTTGTGCTTTTTCTTTAACGGGAAGAGGCTCAAATAACTATACAATTTCTTCTTCTTTTTGACTTTATAACCTATCCCTCTTTTACCTACCTCAACCATCAACTCATCTAACTCTGCAAACAAACTGTGGGTATAATCGAATAATTCAACAGATTTCTTTTCTTTCAAGACCTTAGCTCTCAATGTCTGTATAGACTCACCGACTTCTACCTTTGGCGGTATACTTCTGAAAACGGGTTCAAAGTTCAAAAACTCTTTATCAGCTTGCATGTAATATGTATAAGATATCAAAGAGACGATACTGCCGTTAGCATCTAGTTCTTTTACCATCCTTTCAGTTCTTCTATCTGCGTCTTCTGCGATTATTACAAGTCTTCTCTTGGAGTTGATGTGATTTTCTTCTATAAGCTTCTTTAAAAAATCTATATCCTCACCGGAAAATGTATCATTAAAAGCTTCTCTAAAACTATCATATGGAGAGTTTTCCTTGATATATTCCTCTCCAATATCCATCAATTCTTCATTACTTAACGTTCCGACCCATGATGCATAATCTAAAGTCTGGGATATAACAGTTCTTGGAGTCTTTGTAGCTTTTAACTCTATAACTACAGGATACCCGTTCCTATCTATCCCAAGCAGGTCGATGAAATGACCCGTGTCAGTCATAACTTCCCGTCCTATTATCAGAACAGGTTCATCCTCATATATCACTTCAGAATTCTTTTCTACCCAATCCTGAAGATCCCTTTCAGCATAATTGTCCATAAATTCAATACTCTGGATCTCATTCAATGAATCTTCTTCTGAATCAAGTCTAAACAATGGCATGTTAAAGGTATATAGATGGAAACTATTTAATTTATATGGGAAAAAGCCTTTTTCCAAAATAAGCGCTTTCCGTGAACGTTATAAGATAGTCAATTTTGAGAAACATTTCCGGTCCCTCCACACGATCTACATTCACCTGAACCAGAGCATTTTTTACAGTAATCGTTTATGAGACCTAAACCTAAGAGACCATGTTTATCTCTCCCGCTTCCATCACACTTTGTACACTTCCCTGTACCTTTACATTTTTTACACTTTTCTTCCATTGATTTCACCTTATATGGCAACATTAAAAATTTTTTCACACATTATAGATATTAGGAAATGGAATCGCAAGCAACGATACTCGAATGGGGTAGTAACACACTTGATCAAACCAAATACCCGAACATCTTGAGGTACTGTCTTCCTTTCTCCGTCAACCCGATCTTCCTGGACCTTGTCTTTCCTTTCAGTTTTATGAAATCCCATTTCTCTACAAGGTCGTTCCTGTACCTCTCTCGGAACTTCTTGTTGAGTGACTGACTCTCGTTCCTTACACCATCCCCAACGGTAAGCATCTCTTTTTCTTTTAAGAAATCGATAACGTCTTTGTTACTGACGAATCTTTTATTTTCTCTTGTATGGTCGTCGATGTATTTCAAGATCTTCAACAGTTCCCTATCAGGGATCTCGAAATGCAATCCCTGTATGGGGATGACGTCCTTCAACCCTTGAGACATCGGTTCTCCAGGTTCTCTTTCGTGTTCGTGTACGATATATTCAGGTAATGCATGATAGGGCTCAGCGTCCCAGAGCATGGCTGCGAATGAAGCACCTACGGCTGAGATACTGGTCGAAGACGAGATGTTGACGTAAACATCGTGTCCCTCTTCCTTCAGCCTGTAAACGATCCTTCCGAATACGGATATGCAGTCCTCGAGATCCAACAGTTCAGCCTCTTTTATACTGTACTTTACATCGTGCTCTTTCAACCAATTTTCAACGTTCTTCTGATGCTCTTTTCCATGTTTTTCTTCCTTCTGTATCACGAGGATGAACTCATCGGCTTTCAGTTCTTTCAAAGGTTCTACTATCCGATCCAGCTCGTATCCCAGGGGTGCAACGTGTACTCTTTTCTTCATCAATGTCATTTTAAACCTTTTAAACGATTAAAACGTCGTAATATTTAATATTAACGCCTGTTATATCTATAACGATAAACATGCCTGGAATATACTGCCAAGTTTGCAAAAAGGAGATCGATGCCGGTTCAAGTCCAGTAGTTAGTGCCATATGTAAACAGTGTGGCGATAGACTTGGACTAAGGGATGTTGAGATACAAAGATATTGGTTCATCAGAAACCTGGGTGTCGATAATCATGCAGGTTATGTAAAATAGAGGTAAAAGATATGAGAAAATATGATCCGTTAGAGGTATATTTAGCCAACTGCGATGAAGATAAGGTCGAATTGACTTTCGAAGAGATCGAAAGTATAATGGATACTGCTCTTCCAGAGTCTGCATTCGAACACGGTGCTTGGTGGGCGAACGATGGAACACGCTCTCAAGGCAAAGCATGGATAAATGCAGGATATATAGTGAATTCGTTCGACCAGAATAAAGGTGTAGTGACATTTGTGAGAGAAAGTAAAAAAACAAGAACAGTCGATAAAGAAGAACTGAAAGATATGATAGAACGTTCAGAAAGTGTGAACGGTGGGGTCGGTCTCGTGAGCTGTACGAAGAAGAAAAGACGAAACCCTTCAAAACCCAAAGAACTCTACATGGAGTCAGCACTGTTCAGAAAAGCACGAAAGTACTGTGAAAAGTATCATGACGATTGGTGCATACTCTCGGCCAAATATCATCTCCTTGAGCCCGAAGAAGAGTACATCGAACCTTACGATGAAACGTTGAACGATTTTTCAGCTGATCAAAAAAGGAAGTGGAGTGAGAAGGTGTTCCAGCAGTTGAAAAGAAAAGGTTTGTTGGACAAAAAGCTCTACATACACGCAGGAAAAGATTACTACCAGTATCTGCTCCCACTTTTAGATAAAAATGATGTAGAATATGAGATACCCACAAGTGGTATGAGGATAGGAGAAACGATGTCGTGGTATAACGAACATATCTGAGGTGATAAGATGTCAAGGAAACATGATCTAGACAGGTTTTACGAATTATTGAACAGACTTGAAACCAAAGTTAACGATAAAAGAAAGCTCAAGGACTGCTCCGGAAGGATGGAATGGCCCGATAGAGGTGTCTATTTCTTCTTTGCCAACGATGAATGGAGGGAGGAGGGCAGTTCCTTGAGGATCACTAGAATAGGTACTCATGCCCTAACCGATGGTAGCAGCAACACTTTGTGGAATAGGTTGATAGCACACAGGGGATACAACCGAGGTAGTTTTCCCAACGGAGGTAATCAACGAGGTAGTATATTCAGAAGGATAGTAGGTGAAGCTATCATAAACAAAAAAGGTCTAGAGGAGGAATTTCCCCACTGGAGTCAAGGTTCTACCGCGAGTCGTGAGATAAGAGAACACGAATACAGGTTAGAAAAGCGGGTCAGTTCGTACATCAGAAAACTACCTTTCCTCTGGATCAAGATCGATGATAAAGCCGGTCCCAACAGCGATAGAGGGTACATCGAGAGGAATTCCATAGCTCTTCTTAGTAATCATCAAAAAGATACGATCGATGAGCGTTCTAAAGATTGGCTCGGTTACCACAGTCCAAAAGATAAGATCAGACAGTCAGGGCTGTGGAACTCGAACCACGTGGATGAAAGATATGATCCTGCGTTCCTAGATGTTTTAAAAAAATACATAGAGGAGTGGTCCCCCTGATCTTCGAACCTTTCGGTCTGAACTGGCCACCAGGCATGGAATCTGTACTCTCCATGACGGTGCTGTACGAAGAGGGTGTGGCACGCTGTTCGAACTGCGGATCTAAAAACTTAGAGAGTATCGACCAGAACAGGAGCAGATGCATAAAATGTGGTACCACGCTCAAGGACCGACTCACCTCCTCCGATATCCCAAAGCTCTTCGAGATGATGAAAGGAGGGAGCAAAGATGAAAAGATCATGGCATCACACATGCTGAACAATCCTAAATATACAGACCTTGAAACGATCACTCCACACGCCGATAAGATCTTCGAAACGTACGACTCGAACCTACCGATAGTCCGGTCGAACATGGCAGGGGTGACCGCTAGGATAGCAGAAGACCGACCAGGGAAGGTCAAGGAAGCAGTACCGAAACTCATGGATCTACTAGATGACGAATTAGACGTGAGAAGGAACGCTGCTGTCGCCCTGGCATATATCTCACAGGGATATCCAAAAGAGGTACTGCCGGCTTTAGAAAAAGTTATAGAGCTTATGAAGAGAGAACCACTCTCCAACTACATGGCCGTGGTCGCATCAATGGCAGAAACGTATCCGGATGAAGTGCTTCCAAACCTCGAGCTGATCGTCAATTATATCAAAGAAGGAGAGATGGTCAACAACTCCCTTTATGCATTAACACACCTAGCTGATTCTCATCCTGATGAAGTCAGGAAATACAAAGAAGTTATAAAAAGTCTCTTAGATCATGAGGATCCCATCAAACAGGCTGCTTCTTCGATATTGGAGGAGCTGGGATCATAGCAGACCTTAGGGAAAGGGCATGGAGCGTTGGTCCTAAATGCAAAAACATTTCCATTTACTTGATCAGGCTTTCAAACAAAGGACTATCGTGACTTGTTCCATCAGTGATAGAAAACTGATGGATAAAACCTGTATGGACATCGACAGCGATATGTGATTTCAGGTACTCTTTTCTGTTGATTTGTCTTTTCATTCTGATGTCAAACCATTTAGAGCTGTTTTTAGTACTGAAACCAGTACTATCTACAGGAATTTTTAAAAAATTCCTTCGATATCGGGAATTTCTTAAATCCCCGAAATATCAACAGCTATATCCATGTTTCTTTTTCTGAATTCCATGATAATCAGTCTGATCAGTTTTCTCAAATAGACCATACCTAGCTTATCCATAGCTCTATGGATAACACTGCTTCCAGGAACGTCGTCTACGTGAAAGATTTTCATTATCTTCTCGGATATCAGTTCAACATATGACTCAATACCGTCATATGTTCGATTGGTCATGATCCTCAAGATATTGCAAAGAGTAACCATTCTCTATGGATGTGGATTACGACCAAGTTTGTTTTTTTCCCAGGGTTTGTTTAGCTTCTTTATAGCCTTTGCCAAACTATCCATCATAAGAGAATCTAACTCCCTGTTTACCTGCTGTACTACTTTAGGGTTCATCCGCAGTGACAACGAGGATGAAGGGATGTAATCCTGCTCATCCTTTTATGAGTGCATTACACAGAACATGTTCTGTGAATCGATGGAATTGTAGAACAATTCCAGTAGATCCCAAAGTAATTATAATTAGATAAATATCCAATTAAAACATTTTAGGATGAAGCCGTTCGATGTTTAGGTTTCCCAAAACATATATAGTGCTCAGATACGTATCTGCCATCGATAACGATGAAAGTATATCTAGACTGCATCCCGTGTTTTCTGAGACAGGCGCTGGAAGCCAGCAGGATGGCTACCGACGATGAAGAAGTCCAACTGGAAGTCTTGAGAAAGATAAACAAAGAACTGAGCATCATGAACTTCGAGGGTAAAAAACCACCTCACATCGCGGACAGAGTTCACTATATCGTCAGAAAGATAACAAAGAACCACGATCCTTATAAAAAAGTAAAAGACGAATACAACGAAAGGGCTCTTTATATGTACCCCACTCTCAAGGGCATGCTGGACGGATCGGATGATAGATTACTGACCGCTGTCAAATTGGCTATAGCCGGCAACATAATAGACTTCGGACCGAATTCCAATTTCGATTTAGACAGCACTGTAAAAGAGGTGCTTGTCCAGGATCCTGCAATAAATAACTATGAAAATCTGAAAAAATCTCTAGAAGAAGCTGGGGAGATCATCTACTTGGGTGACAACACCGGGGAGATAGTATTCGATAAAATTCTGATCGAAGAACTGAATGGTAAGAAGATAATTTTCGTAGTCAAAGACGGGCCGATCCTGAACGATGCGACAAAAGAAGATGCAGAAACGGTGGGGCTGGATAAGATCGCTAAGATCGAAGAGGTAAACAACGGTGCCCCGGGAGTCAATCCACATAGGGACTCGGAAGAGTACATTGAAAGGATGAAAAAAGCAGATCTGATCATCAGCAAAGGTCAGGGTAACTACGAAGCTCTCAGCGAAGCTGAAAGTCTGAACATATTCTTTTTACTCAAAGCCAAGTGCCCGGTCATAGCCGACGATCTCGGTGTGAATGTGGGGGATATAGTCATCAAGTAGTGATCACAGATCTTGCATCAGTGTTCCACACTGTGGACAGGATATCTGATAGCAGGGTTTTTCCTTTCTATGCTCCGTTTCATATCCGCAGTTGGGACATATACAGGTAGCCATATGTACTTCACCTTCCTTTTCACTCATATCCGATAACACCTCTTTTTTTCATGTTATCTATTTTCCTCCTTGGATACATATATTAAAACGCTTATAAATAAATTTGTCTCCACAAAGAACAAAAGTAACTACTCATATGTGCAAAACATATAAATATATATAAACATAATGGTATCTCCGTGATAACATGCCATGGGGAGATGGTACAGGACCAGCTGGTTACGGTCCCATGACGGGTAGAGGACTCGGTTATTGTGCAGGATATTCTTCGCCTGGATATACCAAAGGATTACCTATGGGTAGAGGTCGCGGATTCGGACGTGGTAGAGGTTGGTGGGGAAGAGGATATCACCCCACATATCGACCACCGCTGTACGACAGAAGAGCATATTACCCCGCTGTTTATTCTAGGGAATATATCCCAGAATATTCAGAAGAAGACGAGGTAAAATACCTAAAGGATTACGCGGAATCTCTTAAAAAGGAACTCGAAGAAATCGAATCTAGGATAGAAGAACTCACAACCGAGTAAACCCCTTTCTTTATTTTTTTAGGTGAAGAAGTATGACCAAGAAAGAAAAATCAAAATTGGAAGAAGAGTTGAGTTACAAAACCAAATCGATATGGGAAGAAACGGACAAAGCCCAGATGGAGGAAATATTTGAATTTTCTGAAGGATATAAGGAATATATAACAGCATCAAAGACGGAGAGACTAGCCATCGCAAAATCCAAGGAGATATTGGACAACAATGGATTCGAGCCCATATCCGAAAAATCAAATGTAGAACCCGGAGACAGGGTTTATCTGTCTATAAAAAATAAGGCCATGGCAATCGCTGTGATAGGGCAAGAACCGCTGAGTGATGGATGCAATATAGTTGCTAGCCATGTGGACTCCCCTAGGATAGACATAAAAGCCAGACCACTTTATGAAGATAAAGATTGCGATCTAGCACTTTTCAAAACACATTATTACGGAGGCATAAAAAAATATCAATGGGTGAGTACGCCTCTTTCTATCCACGGCGTGGTCGTCAAGGAAGATGGAGAGACGATCGAGGTATCCATCGGAGAAAGAGAGGAAGACCCTGTTTTCGTGGTGAGTGATCTACTACCTCATCTCTCGAGGAAGGAACAGGGGGATAGAAAGATGAAAGATGTGATAAAAGGCGAAGAATTGAACCTTTTAGTCGGTGGGATACCACTTGAAGATGAAGAAGTTGAGCAAAAAATCAAATTAAAAATCTTGAAACATCTCAATGATAAATATGATATAACCGAAGAAGACCTCACAAGTGCAGAATTGGAGATCGTTCCAGCAGGAAAGGCCAGGGACTTAGGTTTCGACCGTTCCATGATCGGTGGTTATGGACAAGATGACAGGGTGTGTGTATATACGTCCATGAAAGCTGCTGTCGATCTGGACATCCCCAAAAGAACATCATTAGTTGTCCTATTTGACAAAGAGGAGATCGGCAGCATCGGGAACACAGGAGCTCAATCACAGTTCTTAAAGACCATATTCTCTGAACTATTATCTAGGAAGGAAGGAAAATATACCATGGAAGACTACAGAAAAGTGGTAGAGAATTCCAGGGCCATCTCAGCCGATGTGGATGCAGGTATGAATCCTACGTTCAAAGGAGTCCACGATAAACGGAATGCTGCCCGATTAGGTAAAGGTATCGCAGTGGTAAAATTCACCGGTGCAGGAGGGAAATTCGGTGGGAATGATGCCCATGCCGAGTACGTTGCTTTCATAAGAAAAATATTCAACAAAGGAGGCGTTCATTGGCAGACAACGGAGTTGGGTAAAGTCGATGAAGGAGGAGGAGGGACAGTAGCGAGTTATCTATCTAGGTTCAACATGGATGTTATAGATGCAGGCCCGCCGGTACTCGGTATGCACTCTCCATTCGAGATATCCTCTAAAGCCGATGTGTTTCATTCATACCGAGCTTACAAGATCTTCTTAGAGTCAGATTGATACTTGAATGGCGTGCTTAATTATATCTCGATAACCCTTTATCTTATTGCATCCTGGGGGCACGCGGATATACAGATACCGCAGTTGCGACACGGCTCATCATCGATAACGGCTTTACAATCCTCCATGGTGATCGCATTTGCAGGACAGGCATCCGCACATATACCGCATCCCACACATTTTTCCTGATCTACTTTTGGACACTGATCAGCCGCACCTCTCTGTGGAGTTGAAACAGGTTGTCCCGTTGGAACGTTCTGACCACCCATGTCCCTTGTCATAGGTCCCCCACAGGACGGACATCTCTGCTGGTAGCAAGGAACACCCCTCTGGTGTGGTGCCTTTTTTCCGCATTGAACACAAACACAGTAGCCGCTTGGCCCCAATCCATAGCCGCCTCCACGGCCTGCACCTCCCATCCCACCGCCTCTTCCTTGGCCAGAGCCTCTGCCACTACCCATACCAGAACCTTGTCCTCTACCTCCACCACGGCCTCCGCCGCGCCCTCCCGCCATAAAATTCTCGCTCATCTACTTTATCTCCATTATTTCAAAACATCTCTCTTGATCTTCGACCATATCCCCTCTATAGCTCTAGTAGTTTCATTATCCGTGTATTCCACAACACTTTTTTTCTCCATCTGAGCCTCGGTGAACGAGTTGTTGTAGGGTATTTTTCCCAGAAATTCAACCCCTTCCTTTTCACACATATCGACTATCTTCTCGGTCATCTCCTCGTTCAAGTCCGATTTGTTCACAACTACACCTGCTTTGGCACCGAAGTGTTTTGCAACATCGATGACCCTCTCCATGTCATGTATCCCGGATACTGTGGGCTCCGTTACTATCAACGCATAATCCACTCCGGTTATGGATGCGATCACAGGACATCCCGTCCCAGGTGCACCATCCACTATTATATCATCGTTGATATCAGATTTCGATGAGAATACTTCCTGTGCTTTCTCTCTTACCACGGTAACCAGTCTACCGGTGTTCTCCTCTGCGATCCCTAACGTTGCGTGGGACATGGGACCGAATCTCGTCTCGGAGACGAACCACTCACCGTTAACAGCATCCTCTAGAATAACGGCATCGTTTTCACAAACAATACCACAGACACCACACCCTTCGCATGCGAATTCATCAATCTCGAACCGTAGGTTCCCGTTTTCTTCTATACGATTCACCGCATCGAACCTGCAGTACTCATGACATCCACCACAGCTTGTACAAGCATCCTGATCGATCTCTGCGCTGAATCCTCCGCTGAAAAGACCACTCTGGATGACCTGTGGGTCCGTTATCAAGTGCAGGTCAGCCGCATCGACGTCGCAGTCCGAGATCGTAGTTTTCTTATTCAGAGCTGCAAAGGCAGCTGTCAGCGAGGTTTTACCCGTTCCTCCTTTACCGCTGATGACAACGAGTTCTTTTGCCTTTCTCCCAGTTTTCGTTCCCGGTTCGATCCTCAGATCCGAAGACCGCATCTTTTCTCCTTTGTACTCCATCTTCTCATGAGGTTTCAACTCTCTTTCCTCTTGTGCCATCCTTTCAAGATCTTTCGCTATCTCCTCAAACAGATTTTTGTATTCATCGAGTTCGTTCACCACCATATCTCCAGTAGAGTAAACCTCTGCGATCCTCCTGTCGTCAGGTATCTCTCCAACTATCTCCAGCTCGGCTTCATCGCAGTACTCCTTCAGTTTGTTATCCCGATATTCCGCTCTGTTGACAACGACAACCGGTTCCAAACCGATCGCCCTGCACATGTTGACCGCCAATCTGAGATCATTTATTCCGAACGGGGTCGGGTCCGTCACCAGAACGGCGAGGTCCGCACCTGCTACGGATTCGACTGCTGGACACGCGGTGCCCGGTGGAGCGTCTATCACATTGACCCCGTCTTTTGCCTGCTCTTTCACCTCGTTGATCAACCTCGGTGACATACCGCCCTCGCCCGTCTTTAAAAGGGAGTAGTCCACTTCTATGCTGCCGCTCCTCCCTTTTTTCAGCACACCGATATTCTTTTCTTTCTCGATTATCGCATCGGTTGGGCACACGATCGAACACGCACCGCACACATGGCAGAGTTCTGGGAAGAACAGTAAATCCTTTTTCACCATTGCGATGGCGTTGTATTTACACGCTTCAGCACATTGACCGCATGCGATACACTTCACCTCATCCACACCTACCGGAGATTCCAATGTTATGTCCCTTCTCTCGTATATATCAGGTTTTAAGAACAGGTGTCCATCAGGTTCTTCCACATCACAATCGAGGTATGTTACTTTTCTACCCAATCTGTCCAGTGTCACCGTTAGATTGGTCGCGATAAACGTCTTTCCCGTGCCCCCCTTTCCGCTTGCTATTACGATATTCATACATCTCACTTCTTTCGATTTTGTCAGTCATGATCGACCGCAAGAAAAGATTAACTATCCCTGAAAATGTTTGCCCTCTGAGCAGGCATCGTCCTGACCGGTCTCCTGGAGTTTTCCCTCTTTCCATAGTTCCAAGCCGTCTTTAACCGTACCGGATGCACCGCTGTAAACCTTGACGCCGTGCTCATCGAACAAGCTAACTGCTCGACGACCCAGGTCGTAACAGATCATCACATCGACGCCTTTCTGAGCCAGCAGATCCGGCGCATCTCCCTTTCCTCCCTTGTGACGACTGGTATTTGCTATAACTTCCAAGCTGCCGTCATCGGTATCGTAGAGAGTGAAAGTGTCACCACGTCCGAAGTGTGGACTGATCTTCTCTTCCAAACCTTGGTCCCCTAAAGTCGGAAATGCAAGGATCATCTTCTTCCACCCCTTTTACCGAAATGGCCTTCGACGGTCTGGGACTCGAGCTTTTCAAGCTCTCCGTTTTTGAACTTCTCCACGACATCAGAAATCTTACCATCGGCTATGTAAACATCGATCTCAGCGGAATCAAGAGCCCTGCTCGCATTGGGTCCTAGATTACCGGTAATCACGGTAT
Source organism: Candidatus Saliniplasma sp. (assembly GCA_048622455.1). Lineage (GTDB taxonomy): Archaea > Thermoplasmatota > Thermoplasmata > Halarchaeoplasmatales > Halarchaeoplasmataceae > Saliniplasma. Next base: position 11,451 of record JBMCUO010000008.1, read on the forward strand.
CTACGTCCATCTCTGCTAGGGCTTGAACTACCTGTGGACCTACGCCGCCCATACCGTCTTTGTACTTATTCTCCCATGTTTCTACTTCGTCTTCTTCCGTATCTACTATGATAAAGTACGGACATCTACCGAATCGAAGATCGACCGTTGACTCCATGTCTGGACAGGATGCTGATACTGCTATTTTCATCTTATTCACCTATTTTTTTCTTGATTTTTTTTACGATCTCATCGAATATTTTAGAGGAATCTGAATCGCTGTCTATGAACGATCTGCCCCTCTCCCCGCTCTTCATTATCTCAGGATCCAACGGAATGCTTCCCAGGAAGTCCACTTGTAGATCACTTGACATGGATTTTCCACCACCAGACCCGAATACGTCTATGACCTCCCCACAGTTTGGGCACGTCAAACCGCTCATGTTCTCTACAACGCCCAGAACCGGCATGCCCACCTTTCTGGAGAAGTTGATAGACCTCCTAACCGCTTGGAGTGCCACATCCTGAGGAGTCGTGACTACGACCGAACCGTCGATGTCCTGTATGAGTTGAGCTATGCTTAGGGGTTCGTCACCGGTCCCCGGCGGTAGATCGACTATGAGATAATCGATATCACCCCATTCGACCTGTTCCATGAACTGTTTCATGGCTTTCATCTTCAAAGGTCCTCTCCATATCACAGCTGAATCATCATCAGGTAACAAGAACTCCATGGACACCGCACTCAGATTCTCCGATACGGGCACGGGTCTTATTTTATTCCCCTCCTCCATACCCAACTGATCCTCTTTTACACCGAACATCTTCGGTATCGAGGGGCCGTGGAAATCACAGTCGAACACCCCTACTTTTTTACCTTCGTTAGCCAGCTTGTAAGCTAGATTGGCCGCAACGGTGCTCTTCCCTACTCCACCTTTTCCGCTCATCACAACTATCCTTTTCATCGATTCAACAAAAAGGGCGGGATATAAAAAGTTTTGGTTTACCAAAAAAAAGTATGGAACTTAAGTTAAAAGGAAGGATAGAATAAGAAAAGGGGTTATTTGTTCGACATCTTTTCGTTTAAGGTCGGACCATCTTGGTACCGCACTTGGGACAATCGACTTCGTAGCACGGAACTCCTCTTTGATGTTCCATCTCGTGCCCACAATTTGGGCACTTACACTTGCCTGCGGGTCCCATACCACGTCCACCGGGCTGTCTTCCACGTCCACCGCCGGCTTGCCCTTGCCCTTGGCCACGGCCTTGTCCACCGCCTCTTCCTGGCATTTATTTCTCACCTCCTTTTTATTTTTTTAGTTTTCCTTCATAGATTCCAATCTCTCTAATGTTTTTTCAACCACTTTCATCTCTTTATTAAAGTGTTTTATCATCCTTTTTAAACATTTTCCCGCTTCCTTCTCATCTCCCAATTTATCGGCACATGCATCCATGAATTCCCTAGTCATCATGACATTTGCCTCTATCTCGTCGGGTATCTTATCGCTGTCATGTTTAACCGCGTCTTGGGGGCACACACCATGACAAAGACCACAATGGATGCAGTCGCCCATGTCAATATCTGCTTTCGCATCAATCATGTATATCGTATCTACGGGACATTCTTCAACGCAAATCTCACAACCTATGCAATCGTTTTTATCTACCCATGGCATATTATCTTACCTCTTATTTTTCGTTTCATAATTTTAACATAAAGTGATACACTATTTGCTATTTTTCATAATCTAATCACTCAACAACAAATGAGCGTGGTTTCATCTTGAAACGATCTCCTATGTCGATCCCAACAAGTTTACCACAATCACATCTGACATCTTTTCCTTCTTTCACGCTGTTATCATCTAGTATCCTATTTTTATGGCAGTTGATAAGATTACCATCTCCGTATTTTACATAATTGAAGATCAATTTTCTACACTCGCTGCATCTGATATTGTACGTTTTCCTTCTCATATTACAACCCCTTCTCTATATGGCCGTCGGGAAGCATATTATCCGGGTGAGATTCCCCCCGTTCCTCTTTTTGAAATCGGATACAACTGTTCCAGTCTCCCTTACAGTACAATTCCACCCATCTTTTCTCTATCTTCCCCTCTTCGTAGTATCTTTTCATAGGACAGACGGGATACCACCTACATTCATGTAAAAATGTTTTCAGTTTGCCATAGTCCTCTTTCATCTCCCTTTCGTATTTATCGTCGTAAAGCAGTGAAGCTGGATGGGGAAGTGGATACACCTTGACATCGTCCACGAGAATCAACTCTGCGATCACCTCTGAGAAATCGCCGTCGAATTCAAAATCGTACTTGTTTAATATATATCGTGTAGCGTAATATCCCAGAGGTACCAATATATCAGGGCCCACCAATCGGATCTCTTCATCGAGATATTCCGAGCAGGCATCAATCTCGTCACGCTTTGGTTTCCTGTAGTCCGGCAGCATGCACTTGGTCAAGTTCGTCATGTATATCCCACCCCTTGAGACACCTGCGTATCTCAAAAGACCATCGAGTACTTCTCCAGACGGTCCGATGAACATCCTTCCCACTTCGTCCTCCTTCTCTCCTGGAGCCTGGGCTATCAGCATGACCCTGGCATCCCTGTCGCCTTCCCCAAATAATATATTCTCCCTGGTCTCGTGGAGTCTGCACTTTTCACACCCTTGTATCTTCTTGTTCAATTGGTCAATACTATCCATTTCCTTTCCTCCCTTTGATGACTACGAAAGACCCCTCTCCGCACCCCTTTCTTACTTCTTCGATTTCCTCAATAGAATCCGATCCATGAAATACAGTTTGCACGTATTCAAGCTCAGAGAATCCATATTCGTTCAGTGAGTTCTCAACCTGGTCAACGGAGAAGAACTGTGCTTCCCTGTAGAACACGTTTTGTTCTTTTTTCCTTTGATACTCTCTTCCCAATGGGCTTTCCTTATCGATGAAACCTATGATGATCTCACCACACGGTTTCAATATTCGATTCGCTTCATCCAATGCTCTTTCTACGTCTTCGAAGAAGCAGATCGTGGTGACAATCAGTACAAGATCAAACTCGTCATCTTTTATGGGAAGCTTCTCCCCGATTCCCTTTATCACCTGGACACCTCTGCCCCTAGCGATCTTCAGCATCTCTTCCGAGGGGTCGACTCCGAATTCGATCGAAAACGGTTCCGAGAACCTGCCGCTGCCCACCCCGATCTCGATACATTTCCCACCTTCGGACAGCAGTTCTTCCACTGCCTTTAGCTCCGATCGATAGATCGCTTGGTTCCTATCGAACCATCTCTCATATCTTTCACTTTCTTCATCGAATGGTTTTGCTTTGGTCTCCATATCTTCACCTATCATCGTATGTCAATCGTCTGGTTTCACGAACTTGAACACACATCCCTGAGCGAGCTTTTCATCGTGTGCGATCTTTCCACATATCTTTTCGCTAAAAGAGAACCCCACTTCCTCTATCTCATCTACCACGTCTTCTTTCTTCATGTCTTTGAATTCACCCATAGGGAAATCATCTAGGGTGTGTTTCGGATAAACGAACAACTGTCCACCTGGTTTAAGGACTCGAGATACCTCTCTGTAGAGCTTGCTCCTTTTTTCCTCCTCCATATAGTGCAGTATATCGAATAGAAACACCGAATCTACGACGTCAGGATTCAATTTCAGTTTGACATCGTCAGAGTTCTTAACTACCTTGATATTCGACAGTTCATGGTCCGATATCTTGTCGGCTATTGCCGATAGCGGTTCTTCCCTTTTATCTACAGAGTAAACAACACCACTTTCACCGACCACTTTTGCGATAGGAATACTATAATGACCGTATCCAGCACCGAAATCAAGCACTCTATCCCCTCTCTTAAACCCCAGGCGTTCTATGAATTCGATACCTTTTTCGTTCTCCCATCTTTCTATGTCTTCCGTCATATCCTAACCTAATATTTTCTTAATCCAACTTTCTCATATAGAATTTTTCCCCGTTATATTCTGTCATTGTTAACAACCCTTCTTCTACCAACTTTTTTACAACCCTCCAATCACCGCTGGATTTGGAGAGTAGTTCATCTATCTGCCTCTCTCTCATGGGATGCACCGAAGTTATACTCAACAGGTCCTCCTTTAGATCACCGGAAGAAGCGAAGGCGTCCCCTTCGTACCCGATTAGATATTCTGCATCTATCCCTTCTTCTCTGAATATCTGATACGCCTGGTTTATCTTACTTTCATGTGGAGAGTTCGCCCAGTCCTCTGCAGGCGGTCGTGTAGGTATCGAGATATAACTCCTTTCTACTCCGATATCGTGTATCTTCTCTGCGGTCCTTTTCAATTCATCTGCATCGTCGTTCACTCCCGCGACCAGCATCGTCTCGGTGTTCATTTCTCCTGAGAAAATATCTACAAAATCATAGATACCGTCCATGATCTCATCTAGATCCAGCCTTTTATGGGGTCGGTTGATCTTCTTCCATGTATCTGGGGTTACGGCATCCATTTTCAATGAAACCCAATCCGCCCTGGAGAGCTCTTCTCTTACGTGTTCATCCCATACAAGGGATGCGTTGGATATCACGGCGATATCGTATCCCAGTTCTTTGACGGCGTTTATCTCCTCTCCCAGGTCGATATCCAGTGTTGGCTCCCCGTCAGGTACGAAGGTGAGATAATCGATGGTCTCTCCGTTTTCAACTGCGTTGTCCACCTTTTCTTCCACACTCTCCAATATCTCATCAACTCCGTAGAATTTTTCCCTATCAACACGCATATCTATCGTTCTACCCAGCTGACAGTAAACGCACGAATACGTACATATCTTCGGAGGTATGTTGTTGATACCTAGGCTTTGACCCAAACGCCTGGAGGGTACAGGTCCGTATGCTATCTTCTTCTCGATCATAGAAAATATCCTTCCATCCTGTCGAATGCTTTGTTTATCATATCTTCAGAAACGCAGAAAGACATCCTTAAATGACTCTCGCCAGTGGGACCGAATGCAATCCCCGGGGTGGTTGATACCTTCGCTTCTCGAAGCAGTGTTTTGCAGAACTTGGTTGAATCTTTACCCGTTTCATGCTTGATCCTTGGGAACATGAGGTAGGAACCTTCGGGTTTCTGGTAATCAAAAACTTCATCAAGTTTGTTCAAGCGTTCACACATCAGATCTCTAGCTGAAAGGTAGTGTTCACGGTATTCGTCCACACAATCTTGAGGCCCTTGTAAAGCCGCGAGTGCAGCATACTGTGAAACAACTGGTGAACAGATGGCTAGGGGTATATGCGCTTTCTTTACCTGGGTGAGCATCTCTTCATCGGTGTGAAGATAACCTATCCTCCAGCCAGTCATCGCATACGTTTTTGTGAATGTGAAACAACTGATCGTGTTCTTTTTCATCTCTGGTATCGAACCTATACTGAAATGTTCATTCCCGTTGTACGTAAAATACTCGTAGGCTTCATCGGTGATCACCACTAGATCGTTCTCCAAAGCGATATCTGCAAGTTGACGGAGTTTTTCTTCGGAAAAAACAGCTCCAGTCGGATTGCTCGGTGAGCAGTACAGTACCGCTTTTGTCTTCGGTGTGATCGCATCTTCGATCCCTTGAATATCAAGAGCAAAACCCTCTTCCTCTAAAGTGGGAACGAAGACCGGTTTGCCTGATGCAAGCATCACCTGACGTATGTGTGTCGAGTAAGTTGGTGTGGGTAGTATCACCTCGTCACCCGGGTCAACGACCGTCATAACTGCAGCGGACAATCCCTCGATGGCTCCAACCGTTACTATGACCTGGTCTATGTTCGCTTCTATACTATTATCTCTATTCAGTTTATTGACGATCTCGTTTCTCAACTCTACTATACCAGCATTCTGTGAATAACCGTGCACTTTACCGTTATTAACGGCAGATACTGCCCCGTCACCTATGTGTGCTGGGGGATCGGATGTTGGTTTTGCCCATGACAGGAACGCTACGTCTTCCATCTGTTTCGATAATCTAGTCATCTCGTGTATCGCTGATTTTTCTATCCCTAATATCCTATTAGATACATTTATTTTTTCTTTCATTTTTTCACTCATCTTGAATTAAATTTCGATCACTCTACCCGCACCCCTTCTTTGTGAGCTTTAGGGTACATGGTCTTCATCATTTGTTTCTTCTGGGTGCAGTGTGTTGCACATATCAGAGCTAAATCATCCAGTGACTCTGGTTTAGTTCCGTGCAGTCCTCTGATGATACCGTGTACGTTACCGAACCGATCTGCAGCCTTCAATATATTCTCCATCTTTGGATGTGAACATCCCACGATCACGACGATACCCCTTTCTGTCTCTACGCAGAGTGATTGTTCCATCCGCTCCAGCTCACCTGTGGAGTAAACCCCGGGATGCAATTCCCTTGGCTCATCAACGTAGATCACTTCCTTTGCTTTCTTCACTCCCCGAAAAGATGGAGACCAGACTTTTACGTTATCATTCTCTGTAAGGAAACCGGATAGCTCACCTATGTGGTCGTAGTGTGCGTGTGAAATGAACAATTCATCGATATCCATCGGGTCGATGTTCAACTTCTTCATGTTGTTCGGCAGAATGTTTCCGTCTCCTCCAGCGTAGAACAGTATCTTAGGGACGTCTTCGATATCTAACAGAGCAGCAAACCCCCAATCCGCCTTCAACCCCTTTTCATAAGCCGTGTTGTCATATACTATGGTTGCTTTCATCCGTGTTCACCTATTCGTTTTTTGAATCCATTTCATAAAAATTACACTCTACCCGCTCCCCCGTCTCAACGTAATGATCGAAGTGTTCTATCCACCTGGGATCCTGGGGGGCATCGTTGATGAACTCCACGAACTTTTCCAATCTATCCATGGTTTTGGTACTAACGTGATGCTCGATCTGACAGGCGTCAATCTCAGCCAAATCACGTTTCACACCGATTATCTCAAGAAAATCCGCTATCACATCGTGCCTTTTCATGAGTTCATCAGCTATCGTCTGGCCAGAATCGGTCAGAGTTACTCCGTGGTACGGTTTATACTCAACCAAACCTTTATCCTCCAACTTCTGCATCATCTCTGTTACGGATGAGTCCTTGATACCCATCTCCAAAGCTATAACGCCCGTTCTAGCCCTTCCGTTCCTTTTCTCGATCACGTAGATTTTTTCTATATATTCCTCCATGGTCTTTTTCTTCATTTCACTCCCTTCCTATATCCCTATAAGTATCAGTCTCATAACACCTCCAACCAATAGTGCTGTGGTTATCATGATTAATGTGGATATGAACATATCTTTGATACCCAATTCTTTAATCAACACGGCGAATGTAGCGACACATGGGAAGTAAATCGTTAAAACCGTGGACGCTATCACTAACTGCATCGGCGCCATATCCAAGGGCAGAAGCATGCCAACCGCCAGATCCTTTCTTAAGAATCCTATGAGAAGGGCGGTGGTTGCGTCCTTGGGAAGCCCTAACACCCCAGATGTCACAGGCTCGAACAAACTCCCCATCCATTCAAGGAACCCAACAGCATATAGTATGTTGATCAGCAGGACCCCAAAGAACAAGAAGGGAATTGCCTCGGTGAGGAACCATCTTACACGCATCCACGTCTTCTTCAAAATGGTCAATAGACTGGGCCTCCTGTATGGAGGTATCTCTAAGAATATCTCTGGACTATCTCCCTTCATCCATCTGTTCATCAACAGCCCGGCTAAAATGTATACTATAATCAACGTGATGAAAACAAGGGCGATATACAGTATACCATGCTGTCCTAGTATACCGAATATCATGGCGGTCTGAGCCATGCACGGTACTGATATCGCCATCAACGTAGCGGAGATGAACCGCTGCTTTCTGGTTTCTAAAGTCCTTGTTGCTAGGGCCCCGGGTACATTGCACCCCAGTCCGAGAAAGACCGGCACTATGCCGTGTCCATGCATTCCCAGCTTGTGGAAAACGTTGTCTGAAAGCGTAGCCAACCGGGGAAGATATCCAGAGTCTTCAAGCAAAGACAGCATGAAGTAGAAAGCAACGATGTATGGCAGGACCATCCCAAAGGGGACGAACAAGCCTGTCGTCAGCATACCCATTGATTGAACGTAATCGATCTCACCTTCTATGAGCTGACCTATAAGTATGTCGTGTGCGATACCCGAGCCCAACCGATCGCTCATCCACATGGCAAAAGGTCTGTATAATTCGAACAAAGGCTCGAACAGAAATCCGATAATATTCTCCCCGATCAGGCGGACCACCCAGAAAGAGAAAAATATTATGGCGAATGCGATTGGTATCCCGGTCACCGGTTTGATAGTAAGGTCCGAGATCTTATCACGGAGTGTGTGGTGCCTCCGAGTTATGTGTTCTACATCTTTGATTATGCGACCGATCTCTATCCATCTTTCTTCCTCGGTCCTCTTTTCAAAATCAGGTACACTCTCGGTCTCAGAAATTTTATCTACTAACTCTTTTATGCCCTCTCCGGTCAGTGCCACTGTTGGGACGACGGGGATCCCAAGTATATCTCTGAATTTCTCTAGATTGATCTCCACACCGAGATGCTGTGCCTCGTCCCACATGTTGAGAGCTACCACCATGGGCACATTTTTTTCAAGCAGTTCCAAAGTGAGGTATAGATTACGTTCGATATTGGTAGCATCCATGACGTTGACTACCATATCCGCCTCTTCCAGCATCTTTTTGGAGACTTCCTCGGCTTTGTTCGTAGGTTCTAGGGAATATGTCCCTGGTGCATCTATTACCTTGACATACTCATCACCAAGATGAAGCTTTCCCACCGAGAAATCAACTGTCGTGCCAGGGTAGTTTGACGCTATCACCTCTGCACCGGTCAGCCTTGAAAAAACAACGCTTTTACCCACGTTTGGATTCCCTATGAGCACCAATTTTCTCATCAAAACCGCCTTACCCTGATGCGCCCTGCCATACCTCTTCCGATGGTGGTATTTCTACCACCTATTTCTATAACAAGAGGTCCTCCCATCGGATGTCTTGTAAGGATTTTGATATTTTTCCCCTCACGGACCCCCATGGTTCTCAGGCGTCTCTGAAAGACTCTTCCTCCCCTCAAATCCACTATCTTCGCAACTTCTCCTTTTTTTAGGTTTGTTAAGGGTATATCCATGTTGACCGCCTTCTAGGTATTCCTAAAACTCCAATAAAACGAATGCTATTTATATTTTTGGTTCACCTAAACATCGCCCTTAGCCCTTGAACCTTCCATCGTCTCTGGTTCTATCCAGTTTATGCACGTTCTCTTCCAACCATCCGTAGCTGTCAACATCGTAGATATCGAATCTAGGTACGTAGGGTTTTATGTCTAGAAGCGGTGTCCCATCGACGATATCTACATCCGATATCTCCAAGATATTCTCATCTATTTTCATCAACCTCACAACGGACAAACCTATGGGATTCGGTCTGCTGGGTCCCCTCATGGAGAATACGCCTCGTTTTTCATCGTCCATGTACGGTTTGATCTGGAGTTCATGTTTTTTTGATAGATGAAAATGATATAACAGGATGATGTTTGAAAACCCTTCCAAATCCTTAAGCCCGTTTTTATACTCAGGTAACACTTCCACTTTGCCTTTGAACCCCTCTGCCCCTCTTGGCTGTATTGGGGTTCCTTTAGGATCTTTATTCACTGTGTGTATTATACCGATCGGTTTGTATATTATCTCCTGCATGTTCATCATCCACTCATATCATCTATTTTATCTGTTTCCATAGGATATATCCCCGGCGGAAGTCCTCCCATCTTGGAGAATCCAGAACCATTCGTCGATCCAGTGCCACATTCTTTCATGTTGACCGCCTTCTAGGTATTCCTAAAACTCCAATAAAACGAATGCTATTTATATTTTTGGTTCACCTAAACATCGCCCTTAGCCCTTGAACCTTCCATCGTCTCTGGTTCTATCCAGTTTATGCACGTTCTCTTCCAACCATCCGTAGCTGTCAACATCGTAGATATCGAATCTAGGTACGTAGGGTTTTATGTCTAGAAGCGGTGTCCCATCGACGATATCTACATCCGATATCTCCAAGATATTCTCATCTATTTTCATCAACCTCACAACGGACAAACCTATGGGATTCGGTCTGCTGGGTCCCCTCATGGATATCTTAGATGACGAACTAGACGTGAGAAAGAACGCTGCTGTCGCCCTGGCATATATCTCACAGGGATATCCAAAAGAGGTACTGCCGGCTTTAGAAAAAGTTATAGAGCTTATGAAGAGAGAACCACTCTCCAACTACATGGCCGTGGTCGCATCAATGGCAGAAACGTATCCGGATGAAGTGCTTCCAAACCTCGAGCTGATCGTCAATTATATCAAAGAAGGAGAGATGGTCAACAACTCCCTTTATGCATTAACACACCTAGCTGATTCTCATCCTGATGAAGTCAGGAAATACAAAGAAGTTATAAAAAGTCTCTTAGATCATGAGGATCCCATCAAACAGGCTGCTTCTTCGATATTGGAGGAGCTGGGATCATAGATACCTCTAAGCAGACCTTAGGGAAAGGTTAGAGCAAGAGAGGGCTGATATGGTCTGCAGAACACCATTTCAACTGCAGAGAGCTCTCAGATCATCGAGGTCGAAACAGTCAGCCCTATCCGTTCTCTCAGAAAAAGACCTTGCGAATACCAAATAATTCTCCTTTCGATCATCGTTTTTCCACCTTAGATGCTTTGCTTTACTATTCAACTGTGATACCATCCTCTCCGCATCAACGTCATCGCTCCACTTGCACTCCCCCAAGTATATCTTATCCTCACCTTCGTTCACAGCTGTTATATCGATCTCCTTATCTTTCCACCACCATCTGCGCAGCTGTGTGTAATCTATCATCCTTAGATCGATGATCATCTCTATGCAGATGTCTTCGAATACCTCTCCCAGATAGGGGTTGAACTCTTTATCGAAGTTCTTCTTGGCATTCCTGAGATTTTCACTATCTATCTCCTCATAAAAAGGAGATATGAACCTGAACCAAAATTTCATGTAATTATCAGTTATGCCGTAGATACCTCTCTTTTTTGCCAGAAGGGGTTTTTCATGCTTTACAAAACCTAGGTCTTTAAGAGTGTTCAGATAATATGGTATCTGGTTTCGGTCGATCTTTGAATAATTAGCTATATCCGTCAATGAGTTCTTACCCAACGCGATAGACTCGAGTATAAGATAATACCTGGTAGGTTCTGGCATCTCCTCTTGAAGGAGAAGCTTGGTATCTCTGTACAACATCAGATCGGGATCGAACATCTTCTCTCTTATCTCTTCTTCAGCATTCTTACCGTTGAAAAACTCCAGGTATCTAGGAACACCTCCTGTAGCACCATAAAGCTTGACTCCGTCTTCCATACTGATATCCGGAAACCATTCAAGAACGTCTTTGAACTTTAGAGGATTTATCTTCTTTATCAAGTCCATCCTGCCATATGTTGGACTGTCATAACCAGTTATCTCGGATTTCATAGTAGATACATCACTACCACACAAGATCAACTTCTGATCCAATATCTCGTCGATTATCTCTTGGAATTCGGGAACGATCCCTGATTTAACCAGATATCCAAACTCATCGATACATATGAATTCAGTTTCTTGGTCTGCCAAAAATTCAAACATCTCTTTAAAACTCTCGAAGTGTAAACCTGGTACGTCGTACCTTTTAGACACGATCTTTGAAAAATTCTTCAGGTTATATTCGCTTCCTTTATCCCCACACAACAGATAGATGGCTCTTTTATCTTTTATGAATTCCTTGATCAACCTCGTTTTTCCTACCCTTCGTCTTCCAAATATAAGAGCGACATCTCCTTCCCATCCCTCCAGCTTCTTGATCTCTTCCTTTCGGTCAACAAACATAGTCATAACTATAATAGTGTAGACTATTTTACTTAAGATTTTCGTTTTTGAGAGCCTGTCAAAAATTAGAGATATCACATATATTAAGAAATAGTGTAAATCCACCTAGTCTATTATCTTTGATCGTATTGATCGATTTAAAAAACCAAAGATCACTAAAAACTTGACACACACGAGGAGGGCGAAACCTTATATACTTACGAGTATATTACTTACGAGTATGACTCCTGAATTCATCGATAGGAAGGAAGAATTGAGTTTTCTCGAACAGAAATATGAATCAGATGAGTTCGAATTACTCCTCATTTACGGTAGAAGAAGAATTGGGAAAACAGAATTGATAAAAAGGTTCATCGAAGATAAAACGTCCATATACTGTCTCGCCTCCCTGGAGGATAAAGAGAAACAGCTAGAAAATATAACTACCAAGATTCATGGATACTTTGGAGGGATAAAGCCGGACGTTCAACGATGGACGGATCTGTTCGAATACTTCTCGAAGAAAGCCCAAAAAAAAACTGTTCTAGTCATAGATGAATTCCCCTATCTTGTAGAAGAGAACAAATCCATACCCTCATATTTTCAAAAATTCGTGGATGAATACCTGAAGGATAAGGACTTGATACTTATCCTTTGTGGATCATCCATCAGTATGATGGAAGACCTGATGTCATACAAGAACCCCCTTTACGGTAGAAGGTCAGGACAGATAGATCTTAGATCTTTTTCTTTCAAAGAAGCTAGAAAGATCATCCCGGAAACGGATCTTGAAGAGTCGATCCGCTATTACTCCGTCTTCGGTGGGGTGCCTTTTTATCTTCAAAAACTCGACGGACCGACACTTGAAAAGGACATAAAAGAAAAAGTATGCAGAAATACTGAGATACTCTATGAGGAACCTCATATCTTGTTGAGGCAGGAATTCAGGAAACCGAATAGATATTTTTCGATAATGGAGTCTATCGCCTCGGGTAAAACCACACCGAAGGCCATATCAGACGACACGAAGATCCCTCTCCAGAGCATATCGAAATACCTGAAAGAACTGCAGCGTATCAGGCTTATACGTCACGAGATACCCATCACCGCTAGGAAAAAAAGTTCTAGAAGAGGTGTTTACCGGATAGAGGATAACTTCTTCGATTTCTGGTTCCATTTCATAGGCCCTCATCTCTCGGATGTGGAAGAAGGAAGAAAGGGTTTCGTGGAAGATTACGTGATGACCGATCTGGATAAATATGTAGGTAAAAAATTCGAGAATATCTGCATGGAATTTTTAAAAGAGGAACTCAAGCACGATTTTAGATTTACAAAGATAGGTAGATGGTGGTATAGGGAAGAGGAGATAGACATAGTAGCTTTAAACGAAAAAGAAGATCAGATATATCTCGGCGAATGTAAATGGAGCAAAAACAAGGTAGGGTTAGATCTTCTAAAGAACCTAAAAGATAAAGCAAAAGAGGTAAGATGGAGGGTTAAAAATAGAGAAGAAACTTACGCTCTGTTCTCGAGATCTGGTTTTACTAACGACCTTGTGTCATATGCTGAAGAGAAAGATGAACTAGCTCTGTATTCTTTAGAGGATATGGAAAAAAGAGTGTGATAGTCACAAAATCATACTAGGTAAACCAAAACAATTTTAAACAATAATCATCATTATACTAATCATGATTATTCAAAGACCGGAACTCACCCGCAGTATAAAAGAGCTGGATAAATGGCTCATGGTATTTGGAAGAAGGAAAACCGGTAAAACGTTCCTCCTAAGGGAGTTCATACCTCACGATGAATACTTCTTTGTTAAGAGGGATCGAAGCATATTGACTGATGAAGATAGTAAGATGGAAAACATCAGGATAGAGACCTTCTACGAGATACTGCAGAGAGAACTGAATAACGGAAAAATTATCGTTGTAGATGAGTTCCACAGGCTTGGAGATGAATTTTTCGATCTTTTACACAGTATGGAAAAGGCAGGGCAACTGATACTCGTTTCTTCGACCTTATCTTTCTCAAAAAAGCTTCTCGATAATAGATCCCCTCTTTTGGGACTTTTCGCAGAAGTACCCGTTCCGATCATAGACCTATCCGATACGCTCCATTCTCTGGACTCAAAACCATCCAGTAAAAAAGATAATATGGAACTAGCCATGACCCTCAGGGAACCGATAACTATAGATTATTTAGATAGTTCCGACGGTGCTAGAGAAACTCTTCTAAAAGTTCTCACTTCGACTTTGAGAACTATCCCTGCTCTTGTAGGAGAGATCTTTCAGGAGGAAAACCGACAGCTTTCGAATAAATACGAGGGTGTACTAAGAGCTATAGCTACCGGTAAGATGGGTTCGGGATCGATAGCAGATCATCTCTTCTCTAACAGATTGATCGATAAAAACGACCCCAGCTTGATACAGCAATATCTCGCCAACATGGTCGAATTCGGGGTGCTCAAAAAGACTGAGATATACAACAAAAGAAAAAAAAGATATTCACATTCGTCACATCTGATCCATCTTTATTATTATGCAGACGAGAAATACAACATCTCTGAAAGACGCCCCTCCATGGAAGAGATGGGTAGGATCGTCGATGATGTCATACCTTACCTCATCGAAGATCAGATTAGAGAACACCTTGCCAAGAAACACGGGTTGACTGAAGGTATAATCGAAACACCGGAGCACGATGTTGATGTTTGCCTTCTTAGATTTCAAAAACCACAGATCATAGGAGAAGTCAAATGGAAGGATAATATATATCAAAAAGATGTGCAGCGTGCTGAGGAGGTTCTTACACAATATGATGCAGACCAGCGAGTTTTGTTCGTTCCTGATAAAGAAGGAGTAAAATCAGATATATTACAAGTCAAAGATGTTGAAGATCTAAGATAATCATCATTATACTTATCAAGATCATATGCAAAAGCTTTTAGATCATCAAATTCGAAACAGTCAGCGAGGGGAGCACTGAAGGTTAGTCCCCAGCGGAGAGCGAGCTAGAGGGATAAAATCCATCTTCATCACATCAAACCCGCCTGTACCATCAAATATATCGCGATAACTAAACCCATAATATTGATCAGGTGAGGAATAACCAAGGAACGTATTTTTTTACTGAACAACTCCTCGCTTTGATTCACTGGTCCATCGACCCTGTTGAACATCCGTCCCGAAAGGATGTTCGATGAAGCGGAGAAACCGAGGATGACACATCCTAAAAGGAATAAATTGGCTTGGGACATCGTAAGATCTACGATAGGTCCCTCAATCATACCTGAAAAGATAAGACCTAAAATCGCCATCAACAGACCGTACATGGAAGACGGTTCGAACAACACCAAAAATATCATATGTTTTCCAAAATTTTCAGCAGACCCCTCACCATATAGACCTGATATAGTTTCATCATAGATCATCGAACGACCGAGATTTGTGAACATGGAGCTGACGCTAACGGCAAGAATTCCTCCTATTGCGATCCTACTGATGACTTCATTTGGGATCCCGAAAATAAATATCAATACACATATTAAGATCGTGTTCACAAAAGCAGTGAATGATATTGTACCCATCACTAAAGATACATTAGAAAAATATTTTTTTGCATCCGTTTCCCCCATCTCGGGTAGCTCTATCGTTGTTTCAGGATCTATCGAATCGACTAATTTTTTTCTAGCTTTCATCGCCTTCCAAAAAGCAACACTAGTTCCAGTTCCACTCAAAAGGATAGAGATCGCTATCCAACTGTAGATTTCCTCCATAGATTGTTATCAAATAAAATGTATAAAAGTTTTATTAAAATCCCATGAATCCTCGAGCAGACGAGAAGGTAGTTAGTTCCTGATATGGTCTGCAGACCCCGGAAATAGCATCAAAGTCACTGCATACTGCAGCCAGGTAGGTTCATCGTCGGATACATCAGTAGTTAAAGAAGACGATACACCTGGATTCACGATATTTGCCTTGTCACTGTCAGTGATAATAGCCGCGGGGATCTTTTATAAGAAACGACGAACAGACGATTAAATCGATTTTCAGTTAAAACATCGTTATCTCCCGAATCAAACGAAAATTAAATATACTCCACGCTATCTCAGATGCATTATCTCATCCCGAGGTAGAACTAAAGATGAAATCTGATTACATGACCCAGAAAAGGGAAAAGCTCGTGGATCTTTTGACCGAAGGTTATTTTGAAAAAGACGAGGCAAAATGTCTGCTGTACATAGCGGATAACGAAGATATCGAAAGTAAAGAGATCGAATACAAATTACTCCTCCGCCAACCGGAAGTTTCTGTTGCACTTCAGGAATTATCCGATAAAGACATAATCGAAGTAGGAGAGGAAAACAAAGAAGGTAGAGGAAGACCGGTCAAAATCTACAATCTTAAAAGACCCATAGACGAGATCATCAACGATGTTGTCGAAGATATAGAAGAGAACATCAAAGAACTTAAAAACAAAAAGAAAGAACTTCAAGAGTTGAGTCAAGACCTTTTATAATCGATTTAAAAATACTAGGGATAGGTAGGTAAATGAAGGAATTCGGAGAACTCTAGCGAGGATCATATCTTAATTGTTCTTCCGATCCCAAGATCGTTTTGTTTTTTCCATTTATTTATGTTTACCAGCCAATCATTAATATTTGGCGTTTTTACCTATCCCTAGTAACACTATATATTGTTTTACTGATTTATATATTTATTGTTTCGATCAACAAGTAACCTTGAAACGAACTTAAAACTTAAAATAGCATTTAAATGTCTAGAAAGACAGGGTATATTGTAGGATAAAAACATAGTAGATCGCATCTTGAAAGAATGGATTTAGAAAGAACCTTTTTGAATTAACAATAATACCTTAGCCTTATATATGTTTAACAATATATTCAATCCATGCCGTTACTTACATCCTTCCAAGCAGCTGTTGGCGGTGTTTGCGTTATCTTGATATACGGCATAGTGATGGAGAAGCATTACGTCAGTAAAAGTACGGTTTTTTACAATATATTATCTCTTCTACTGTTGTTAGCTTCCATAGAACTTCCCCTAACGGTTCTTGCAGGTATGATACTTTACCTGGTCATAGGTTTTATCATAATGAAATTACATATCAAACTCCTATTTCCTACATTCGGAGCTAGAACGTACGGTTCTTTAGCACTGGTCCTTGTTCTGCATGGCGAAGGTTTCATACCGTATCTTGGAGGTAGGGATCTAGCTAGTACGTTTACAATCATTATGATATTCTGGATCGCTGTAGCTATCTCGGTAAATCTTATGGGATATATTTACAAAAAGTATTTTTGAACATTTCAAGTGTTTTCTCTTTCAAAAAAACAGTATCTTTAAAAATAAGAAAAAGGGGTTTTTAGTAGTCTAATGTCCAAGTGACGTCGTAGTCCGCATCGTTGTAAAGGTAGTAACCTTCTCCTGGA